>DFGG01000166.1 GCA_002371695.1 bacterium UBA3756 | reverse complement strand
GTGGAGTCCTGCAGCATGCGACCCATCGACAGGTCTTCGGGCGGGTTCTGCACCCCGAGCACCTGTTTCAGCAGCGTCGTGGATACATCGTAATGGGTAGTGCGATAATTACGGTCTCCAGCCTTACAGCCAGGATAGTAATATATCATCGGCACCCCTGTCTGAGGCCGAGAGTAGTTGGCCCAGTGGCCCCAGTAGTTTTTGTGGTTCTCGTTGAACTCCTGACCATGGTCGCCAGTGATCATCACCACCGTATTCTTAAGCAAGTCCTTCTGCTTCAGCGCATCAATCACTTGCCCAGCCAGCGAGTCCACCGTCCACACGCAGTTGCGATAAAGGTTGAAGAAGGGTGTGGGGTCGAGGTCGTTGTTGAGTTTGGTATAGTCTGCATACTCCCAGCTGGGCTGGAAGTGATAGAGTTTGTCCTTTGACAGCTCGATGGCGTGAGGCAAGTCGTAGAAGAGGAAAGAGAAGAAAGGCTTCACCGAGTCGCGCTTCTCGAGATCGCTGAGGAAGTTGCGGGTCAACTGGCAATCGCGGTCGTAGACCGTCTTGCCCTCCGTCGTCACATTCAGGCCCTTCACGTCGGCAAAGAGCATCTTAGCGAACGGAGGCCCGGTGAGTGTCGCGCTGGGGTAGGTCTGCACCTGATAGCCTTGGCGAAGCAACTCTGTGACGAGCAGCGGCTGCAGGTTGGCATACTCGAAGCTGTCCCAATAATAAGAGGTGACACCGGTAAAGAGTCCGAAGATGCCGCCACGGGTGCCGTTGCTGCTACTGATGTGCTGCGTGTAGTTCTCCGCCTCCTGGCTGAAGGCATAGATGTTCGGGGTACACTCAGGAGTCATCGTTCGATAGTTCCACGAGTCTATGCCGATGATGACAATATTGAGCAGAGAGTCAGGCTGCACCACTTCCAACGGATGCTGGGGATAGGCCACGCTGGCACCTTCGCTGCTGAACTGAGTCAGCGACAGTTTGTCACCGTCGATCCAGCCCCAGTCCTCGAAGACGGAGTTCGTGCTGAGGGGGAAGTAGTAGGGCAGATAGCTGGTGGATTCCAGCACCGACCGCTTCAGCGTGGCTGCCGCATAGATATGCATGCCCTGAGCCAACAAAGTCGTACCCAGGACGGCCAACAGTCCGTTGCGCCACAGATGAGAGCCCCCATTGATGCGCAGAGCCAGCCACCACAGCCCCACACAGACGGCAATGATGCCAATCAGATAGAGCCCTATCTTGGCATAGAGCCACGGACTGAACACAAATATCTCGGTTGCTCCGGGCCCCGTCAACAGATCTATCACCAGTCCATTGATATGAAAATGGTAGAGGTTGTAGACGAAGGCATTAACTATGAACACCGTCACTACGAGCACCTCCCCCGCACACATCAGACCACCACAAAGATTCCTCGGTGCCTTCAGCAATGCTGCAGGCAGATAGAGCAATAGGAAAGGTAGTACAGCAAACAGGGCTGCATGAGAAAAGCACGAAGCCGCATAATAGACCCATCCGCCAATATCCATAAAATCGAGACTGGTTGAGCGCAGCAGATAGGTCATAAACACCATCGCCAACAGGATGGTGGAGAGGAGGAAATAGACGAACCCCGTCTTAATGGTAGCACTTGAGGATTTCACGGTCTTTCTTTATTTAATCTGTTTGAAGAGTTCATCGAAATGGTCAAAGGAATCGGCTGTCAACGGTTCCTCCGGGTCTTCTATCCAATGGAGAGGCAGGTCACGATACATAGCGGCTACGAGCGTGAAGGTACTTGGAGCACCCATCAGGTAGTCGCACCGGGAGAGCAGATAGAGGTCCTCGCCTGGATTACCCTTGGGAAAAATCACCGTCACACCAGGCAATGCCTCCCGGTAAGCCTCCATGTTGAGGTTGGGATCGTTGCCACAGATGAACAGCAGCACCGTCTTTCCTTGATGCAATCCGAGGAACTGGCGTATCTTTCGGATATATTGTTCGTCGGTGAAGTAGTAGCGCCCCTGATGCCAGGTACGATAGTCTCCACGTCTGATATGTACACCCAAACGGACAGCACCACCAGGGAGCGATGCCAGTTGCTGGTCGATGGGGTGTTTCACCTTATCATCGAACTGAAAGAGCTGGATAATCTCTGGTTTGTATTTCAGAAAGAGGTCATACCATCGGGCATACCACCCTTCCGCCACGATGTTGCGGTGCTTCAAGAGCAACTGCTCTTGTCGTTCAGGATCGTTAGGAGCATCCACTCCGAAATCGGCCACAGGCAACAGCCCCCATTTAGCTGCATATTTGGCATAGAGATAGGCGAGAAGGTGGTGATGAGCAGTATGGCAGATGTGGAAGTACTGGTACTTATAGGCAAAGCGCATCGACATCGTCTGACGCCCGTGTTCCCTGCCCCAAGCATACAAATGTCCGTATTGCAGGATGTTATTGCACATCCTCCCCTTGTCTCTTACAAAAATCATCGGCCTTTCTTCCTTAATTCTTCTACTGTCGAGATAATATCCACTCTGCCCGTCGCCTCATCATAGCGCAAGTTAAACTCCTCCCGCGTCCGTTTCCAACGATTGTGAGTCCACAGATAACATGCAGGATCACGCCGGATACTCTTCTCCAACTCTCGGAAATAGATGTCGGTAATCTCGAATTCTCCCATCTTCTTGGGTTCCCGGGTGATGAGTTTGAACTCAGCCTCGTAGTAGCCCCGCTTCACCCGATGCACATCAAGATAGAGTGCAGCGTGCCCCGTCTGCCGTGCCAGGCGTTCCGTACCTGTCAACACCGGCGTATCATGGTTCAGGAACTGACACCAGTGATGGATATTATTCCAGAAAGGCACCTGGTCAGAGATATATCCGATGACCACTTGCTGGCCTTGCTGACGATACTGCACGATGCGGCGCAGTGTCTCTGCCATCGGTATGCAGACTGCTCCCTGTCGCTGCCGCAATTTCAGGAACAGACGGTCAAACTCCTTGTTTTCCAGCACGTGATAGATTTGTCCACACTGAGCCTTGGGAGTCACCCACAAGGGCAGGGACGTGATCCACTCCCAGTTACAGTAGTGGCCTAAGTAGACAGCGCACGACTGCCCACCCTCCACAATCTCGTCTACAAGTTCCGTGCCCTTGAACACCATCCGGCGTTTCAGATTCTCCTGACTGATAGTCAATAGTTTGACCGTCTCTACCAGATAGTCACAGAACCAGTGATAGAAATCCTTTTCCACCTGCAAACGCTCTTCAGCTGACTTCTCTGGGAAACATTCCTCCAAATGACGGCGAACCAGTTTCCGACGGTAGCCCACCAGTCTGTATATAATAAGAAATATCACATCCGACAATAGATAATGAACGCTTAGTGGCAGCAGCGAGAACAACCACAGCACCCCGTACAATATCGAATATAACAG
>DFGG01000016.1 GCA_002371695.1 bacterium UBA3756 | reverse complement strand
CTTTGGCCACGGCGGGTTTGTCGGGGCCCAGCACCCGGGAACCGAACCACTGGCGCAGACGACTGCCCAACTCGAGGGCTGCACTGGCAACCAATGCCTCATTGCGATGCTTCAGCCAGACACAGATCAGACGGCAGTAAGGAGGGTAATTGAACTGACGGCGCTCAGACATCAGTGATCGGAAGAAGCCCGCATAGTCATTTGACACCACCTGACGGACGACGGGATGTTCCGGCGACTTGGTCTGCAGGATTACCAAGCCCCGCTTACCCTTTCGCCCTGCCCGTCCGCTGACCTGCGACATCATCATAAAGGCATGTTCGTAGGCCCTGAAGTCAGGATAGTTGAGCATCGCGTCGGCATTGAGGATACCCACCACGCTGACACGGTCGAAGTCGAGTCCCTTGGTGATCATCTGGGTGCCGATAAGGAGATTGGTGCGCCCAGCGGAGAAATCGTTGATCAGTCGCTCGTAGGCTCCACGGGTGCGGGTGGTGTCAAGATCCATACGGGCAATACGGGCCTCAGGAAAGATATCGCGCACCTGGTCTTCAATCTTCTCCGTGCCAAAGCCCCGTGTCATCAGTTGTGTACCGCCGCAAGCAGGGCACTCCGTGGGCACCTGATAGGTATAGCCGCAGTAGTGGCACGACAGTTGGTTAAGACTGCGATGATAGGTCAGAGACACGTCACAGTGCTGACAACGGGGCACCCATCCGCACTGCTTGCACTCCAGCATGGGGGCATAGCCACGACGGTTCTGGAAGAGGATGACCTGCTCGCCGTGCTCCAAGGCCTCACGCGTCTTGACGAGCAGGAGCGGCGAGAAAGGACCGTTCATCATCTTACGATGCTGCAGGTCCTTGGTATCGACAACCTGTATCTCAGGTAACTGGATGCCTTGGTATCTTTGCTGAAGCGAAACCAGGGCGTATTTACCGGTCTCGGTATTATGCCATGACTCGGCACAAGGGGTGGCGGTTCCCAGCAGAACTTTCGCACCGTACATTTGTGCCAACATGATTGCGGCAGAGCGGGCATGATAGCGGGGAGCTGGGTCTTGCTGCTTATAGCTGGTCTCGTGCTCCTCATCGATGATAACCAGTCCAAGATGCTGGAAGGGCAGGAATACAGCACTGCGAGCACCGAGAATGACATCGTAGGGATGGCCCGACAACTGCTTCTGCCAGATTTCCACACGCTCAGCATCACTATATTTAGAATGGTAGATACCCAGATGATTGCCGAACACACGCTGCAGACGTTGCATGATCTGCACAGTCAGTGCTATCTCGGGCAGCAGATAGAGTACTTGCTGGTGCTGCTGAAGGGCCTGGCAGATGAGATGGATATAAATCTCCGTCTTGCCGCTGGAGGTAACCCCGTGGAGCAGGGTGACAGGTTTGCTCAGGAAGCCCATCAGGATTTTGTTGTATGCATTCTGCTGGACCTCGCTCAAGGGCTTGACACTGTCAAGATGGGGTTCGCCACCGTAGTTGAGACGCCCGACCTCCACCTCAAAAGTCTCAAAGATACCGCGCTTGACAAGGGCTGTGACAGTAGGGAGAGAGTGGCCTTCGTTAAGCAGTTCATCACGAGTGACACTCCCTCCACCCTCTGCCAGATAGAGAAAGTCGATGAGGGCCTTCTGCTGCTTGGCGGCCCGCTGAAGCATGTCGATGGCGATGTGCTGGGAACGCTCACTGCTGAATTGTGGGGTCAGACGCAGGCAGGTCTCTGTCTTGGGACGGTAACCGTCCTCAGCCTTCAGACCTGCAGGGAGAGCCGCCTTATAGACATCACCAATGGGCGACATGTAATAGTCGGATATCCACTGCCATAGCTTCAGCTGCTGACCTAAGAGAATGGGAGAAGCATCAAGCACCTGGAGGATATCCTTCACTTGGTATCCCTCAGGTGCCTGCAGATGAGTCTTTGCGACAATGCCGACATAGGTCTTGTTGCGCCCAAAAGGAACCAGGGCACGCACCCCCACCCTCACCTGGGTCTCCAGTTGCTGCGGAACGGAATAGGTGAAGAGGCCGTCAAGCGGCACGGGGAGGATAACGTCGGCAAACAAGCTATCAATTTAGAAATAATAAGCAGCAGAGATCTGCCAAGCGTGATTGTGTGTATCGATATCCTTAAAGTTCTTGAACTCACCCGACTTGCCAGCAGCAAGGTTGTAGGTGAAGCCCACTTCGAGGTGCTTGATGACAGTGACACCAGCACCAAAGTTGAAGCTCAAGTTAGCATCTCGCAGACGATAGTCGCCCACCTTGGTTTTGTACCACTTCTCGCCCACGGGGAAGCCAAACTGTGGACCTACTGCCAAATAGATGCCGGCAAGGCTGCCCAGTCCGATGTTGTAGCGCAAGTTGACGGGGATGTTGAAGGACTTCTGCTTGATGGACTCATCTCCGGTGGCAGTAGCCCCGTCAGATGTTTCAGCCACCTTGGCACTGCGCTGGTCATAGAGAGCCGCAATATCGACACCGAACCCTGCGGGCAATGACAACTTCACGCTCGGTCCGATGAAAAAACCTGTCTGATTGTCGGACTTAATGACATCCTGGCTGAACGACATCTTGGAGATGTTCAGGCCACCCTTGAGTCCGAACTTGATTCCCTGTGCCTGTACACTCATGGTCAGTGCCGCGAGCAGCACCACTAAAGTAAGAATTCTCTTCATAATCTTATCCATTTGAATTAATGATGGTGCAAAGATACGAAAAAAGAGCGAATGTTCGCTCTTTTTTTCGTATTTTTTTAATGACGCTGACGACGAACCGACATTCGCGGCGAGCCGCTGCCACCCGACGAGGACGAACCTCCGCCCTTGGTACCGCTGATTTTCGAACGACGGCTGCTGTTGCGACGCTGTTTCTTGGCCTTGGCCTTTTGTGCAGCCTTCACATTAGCAGGGTTGGCATTGGCTATGCTGTCGAGCGAATCCTTGCGGGCAGGATCGCCGAAAATATTCTTGCGGAAAGTCTCCAACTCGGCTTCGATACGCTTCTGCTCCTCGGAGAGCTTGGCCGTGTCGCCGCCACATATCTGGGCAAGCGTCTTGCCAAGCATATTGGTGGTCTTATATATCTTGCCCTTATACTTGTTGAGTGTGAAGAAATCGTCCATCGACATAGTAGCGGCATTGTTCAGGCTACTGTACATCACCGTCTGACGGTTCAGGAAGGGTTCCAAGTCGCTATACTTCAGCCAGAAAAGCGGATAAGGAGTAGCACTGCCGCCATACTCGCTGAAGTCGTCCTCGCGCATCATCACTGGACAGAGAGCCAGCACCTTGATATGAAAGGATGAATTGGCCTGGTCGTAGTAGGCGCTCTCCTTCAGATAGTATTTCTTCACCTCGGCAGAGGGGATGTCGCTATTGTCGACCTTCAGTTTGCCATTCTGTTCCTCGTAGAATATCTGGTAATTGTCGAGCATGGTCTTCATCTCTATCTTCGCCGACTCGTCGAACACGTCGCTGCCATCAGTGGGATATTCGTAGATAGGAATATAGCCGTTCTGAGCCAGTTTGAAGATATAAGTAAAGAGGTTCACGTCGCGTCCGTGGGGCTCTACGGGATAATAGAGTCCGGCATTGGCATCGTCCTCGAGATAAATCTCCCGATAGATGTCGCGGCGCCACACCACATCCTCGGGCACCTCGAGGGCCGTGGGGAAAGATATCTGGGCACGACGTGACATCGCTGACGACGGACTTTTTGACTTCTTCTGAGTCTGGGCCTGGGCTGCACGCTGCTGTGCACGCCGCTGACGAGGCTGGGCCTGGGCTGTGAATAGTGAACAGTGAAGGGTGAAGAGCACAAGCAGTACCTTCACGACACACCATTCATTCACTTTAGTTATCATCATTCGGTTCTTTTTCATATCAATCTATTTTTCACTAATCACTATTCACTAATCACTAATCACTATTCACTAATCACTATTCACTTAACAATAACTTCCACAGGGTTTTGTAGCGTACGGGTGGTACCGTCAGGACCAGAGACCGTCACACGAGAGATATAGAAGCGACGATTGCGGGCCAGTTTGCGGAAGGTGTCTTTCTGACGGGCAGAGAACTGAGCACCGTCACTCACCATAGGCACGGCATTACCCATATTGTCGAAGAAGACCGTCTCGAACGACTGCACGCGGAAGGGGATATCGAGTATGCCGTCGTCGATTGCTGCTCCAATGCCGCTGGCACCAGCCAACTGAGCCTTTGCCAATCCACCTCCCTTGTAACGCACGCCGTTGCCATGTTCATCCTTGATGGATATAAATGGCGTCGGATCAGGCAGACGTCGCACACGGAAGGTATATTGTCCCATCTGCTGGGCACGTCCCGTATTGGTGGAGACCACAGTGATGGTGGCATCCTGTCCGATCTTCGAAGGACGTGCAATGTACTTGCCCGGTCCTACTGGCTGGAGAGTGCCATTGGTCATCGTGGCCTGTACCTTATTAAGAGGCACACCTGGCACGGAGACACTGATAGGGTTGTTGTAGCCTGCATAGAGCATATTCATCAGGTCGGCAGAGACAGTGGCACTGGGGTCGACCACAGTGTACTTTTGAGAGAAGTCTCGCCGGATGATGTCGCCGTTACCATTGACGGTCTCCAAATACCCGGCAAGGGTGAAATCACCCGTGGCATTACAGATACGCTCATAAACATTATCGCGAAGCGCCACTTTCTGGTTGCCGATGTAGATATCAGGCACCTGGGTAGTATCGACGGCAGCCATGACGATGTGGGCAGAGAACTTGTCGCCACGGACGATGGTCTGCGAGTTGGGGATGACGAAGGCCTCGAGGGCGTTTACACGGATATCCTTCACGTCGATATTCTGCACCAGCGTATGGAGCACTTCTCCCTCGGCATAGCGCACATCGCTCTGCAGCTTAGACAACAGGGTGACAGCGGCAGCTGCCGGCATCGACTCAAACATATATTCCTGCCAGTTCTTGCCCATAGTAACGGCATCGGCAGGTATTTCTGTAGAGAGGTTTGAGGCTATCATTTTCTTCTGACGGTAGGCAGTCACCATCTTGAGCATCTGGTTTCGGTAGGTATTCACCGCAGTAAATAGCTCCTGGCCGCGTCCACGGTTAGGCGAAAGCATCACCTGACTGGCAGCCTCCAGGTCTTCCTTGTTGCGGATATTCTGCGGGTCACCGTCCTTACCGTCGGCCTCACGCACGATCTCGAGTTTTAGCTCCTCCACCAAGTTGTAGAGAGCGTCACTCATCTTCTTCACCTGCTGAGACTTGTCATACCACTGCTGTACCTTCTGAGGGTTGGTCTTCATCTGGAGGGCAAACTCATCGTAGATGGCCAGGTTCTCCAGAGTTGAATTCGACGTGGTGCGCTTCAGGCTCTGCTCCACGATGGAGAAGCCGTTGAGCACCTCTGTAGAGACGTTCAGCGCCAGCATTGCCATCAAGACGACGTACATCAGGTTGATCATCTTCTGGCGGGGTGAGACTGGTCTTTTCTTGATTGCCATATTAGTAATGCGTAATTATCCCAAAGGTGCTGCCGCCTTCATGTTGACGGTCATGGCCTCAATCATACGAGTGTAGATTCTGTTGAGTTCAGCTATCTGGTCGGCCATGCGGCGCGTCTGGGCATTGATATCGTCGATAGTGCCAATCTGCGAGCTGGCACTCTTGAGCTGCAGTTCATAGACTTTACAGATGCCGGTGAGCGTACGGTTCAGATTTTCCATCTCCTCTGAGTCGCGGGCCAGACGGGCGCTCTGCTCGGAGACCTTAGAGAGCATCTCGGTGAGACGTTTCAACTCATCAACATAGTTGGCGGTTGCCTCTTCAAGTTCGGGGTTCATCTTAGGCAGCTCCGGGGCCCCTACGCCGACCACACCCGAGACGGTGGCCACCGACTGTGATACGGCTGCGATGGCTTCGGTATCGATTACGGCCTGTCCAGAAGCCTGAGAAACGCCTGCGACTATCTGCTGATGCCCATCGGCAGCTGGTCTTTCTGCACCACCGATAATAATCGTGCCGCCATTTCCTCCAATAACCGCCGCAGGTGCTGGTTGTTGTGCCTCGGCGGCTTTCTCCTCGTTCATGTGGATGTCGAGTTCCATGCCATCAGTGGTCTTATCGAATGGACGATCGAAGGCCGAGATAAAGAACACGAATACCTCAGTACCCATTCCCAGGAAGAGGAAGAAGTTGGCTCCTGGCAGGTGGGTCAGCTTGAAAAGGGTACCTAAGATAACGATGGAGGCACCCCAACTGTATGCGTAGTTCAGGAATGTCTGTCCTGCCACGCTGTCCATCCACTTCTGCAAGCGATAGACGATATTCAGTTTACTGTATGTTGTCATTGGGTTTGATATTTACTTCTTCTTCATTTTGTCGCTGGTAGTGTTGGCAAGGCTGCGGACGCAGCGGAAGCCAATATAGGAGCGGGGCTGGTTTTGGAACTCCGAGGAGCGCCATGCTGAGCGGATATACGACTCCGGGTCTTTCCACGAGCCGCCACGCACGCTTTTCTTCTTCAGTCGATAGGGGTCTTCCTTGGCTGCATTGTAACGCAGCTGGGGGTTGATGTCGTTCATTGCCTCGACTCCTGCCTCCGTGTAGATAGTCGAGGTCCATTCGGCCACGTTGCCTGCCATATCGAAGAGGCCGTTACTATTAGCGGAATAGATACCCACCTTCGAGGTAATCAGGTTACCATCCTTGGTGTAGTTACCGTCATCGGGCTTGAAGTTGGCAAAGAAGCACCCCTTGCCGCTGGCCACATCCTCATTGTCCCAGGGGAACTCTGTCTGATCCTTGCCTCGGGCGGCGAACTCCCATTCTGCCTCTGTCGGCAGACGGTAGCGCTGGATGAAGCGTGCTGCAGGACCAAGTCCCTTGAGCAGGTATTCAGTACGCCAGGCACAGAATGCGTTGGCTTGCTCCCAGGTGACACCCACCACAGGATAGTCGTTGTAGGCGGGATTGGAGAAATAGTAGCGCATATACATCTCATTGTCAGAGTTGGGAAAGTCGTTTACCCAACAGGTGGTATCAGGATATATATTAATAATGTACGTGTTAAGGAAGTCCCATGGTCCTGTCAACTGCCGGTTGATGGTCTCGCGTACAATCTTACCCTCATCGTCGATGTAAGCCGTATCCTTGGAGATCCACACTTCCTCGTTGGGATCTACGGTAATATCGGTGTTCAGGACACGCTCCTCGGGGTTCAGGCGATTCTTGCGGAGAGCTGCCGAGGTGTAGTCGTAGACTTCGTAGCGGTAGTTCATCTGGCTGTAGTCGAGCATCTTTTCTCCCGTCACGGGATTGGTGACGTAGAGGCTCTCGATGGCTCGCTGCTCGTCTTCATTAGGTTTCTTGGGCAGCGGTTTCTTCCAGTTTAGGTGAGGCGTGATGGGCTCACCGTTCTTGTCCTCCTCAATCTTGTAGGTCTCGTCACCACCATAGTTGGGGTCGGCAAGACGCTCGCGGAGGATGGAGTCACGCACATAATAGACAAACTGGCGATACTTGGAATTGGTGACCTCCGTCTCGTCCATCCAGAAGCCGTCAACAGAGATGTCACGTACAGGCGTCTGCTTGCCCCAGAGACTGTCTTGTTTCTCAATACCCATCTTCAGATGACCACGCTTGACGAGAGTCATTCCATAGGGCGTAGGCTCTGTAAAGGGACGTCCTCCAGTACCTGTCACCTCGCCACCTGCTGATGACGCCATTCTGCCGCCGAAACAACTGGTCATCAAAAGTAAAACGGTAAAAAGGTAAAAAGGTAAGACCTTTCTGCCCCATTTGCCTTTTCCCTGTTTCATATTCACATCTTTTATCATATCTCTTTCTATTATTTCCTAATTTTACAAGTGCCTCACACTCTTATGCAAATTTCTGCCCTTCTTGACGAGGTTCAGATCCGTCTGATACCCCACGAACAACTCATGGCTGCCGTTGCCGATGTTGATGGCCGAGGTATAGACCTCGTAACTATAGCCAAGGTGGATGCCACGGAAGTTGCCACCAATGAGCACCGTCACCGAGTTTGTCGGACTATAGGACACTCCGGCATACATCACCTTCTTGTTGTGAGCATACTTCAGGCGCCCTGTCACATCTGCTCGCCAGGCCACTCCGTCAGTACGTCCCAAAACAGAGGTGTGTATTGTTAAGAACGGATTTCTGAGCCGAATATTGTATCCACCTGTCAAATAATATGTTGCCGACACCTCTAATTCGTTGGTAGCACCCAGTTCCACCTTGGGCGCATTCAGGTGAAGAGCTGACACTCCGGCATACCAGTCGCGACGGCTATAATAGAGTCCCAAGCCCAGGTCGATACCCGTCCCATTGACAGACGATGCGGTGAAAGCAGGATCAGTAGCGTCAGCCAATTCCAGTTTCGATCCATCGAGGTTCTCACTCAGGATTCCTGCCTGTATTCCTATGCTCAGCCGGCCTCCCCACAGTCTGCTCTGCAAGGCATACTGCAGCGAGACGCGTTTATGTGAGAACACACCGATGTTATCATTGATCAGCTGCAAGCCTGCACCCTGACGCTTCTTCAGAAACACAAAAGGCAAATCGGCCCCAACGTACATCGTATTGGGATTATGCTCGAAACCAGCCATCTGCATGGCGTAGGCACCTGCCACATTCAGCTTATCCTCCTTTCCCACAGAGGCAGGATTGAAGGAGGGCTCCATCGCCCAATAATGACTGAACGACACGTCGTACTGTGCCCAGGCACCAGTGACGACGAGCAGCAACATGCTCAATATGGTCAAACGTCTTTTCACCTCTATTAATAACGTACGAGTGGGGCATTTTATTATAAATCCCATATTTTATATTTTTTTTAGATTCCAATCCATACATGTTATAGGAATATTTTGTATCTTTGCAGCCGAATAGGGTTTTCCAAAATGGACAACTTTCCGAAAGGAAGAAACAAAAAAGTTTCCCGAAACAGACGACTTTTTAATCGTAATTGACTAGCAGACATTATTAAATAATCAAAATGGAAATCAAAAACTTTACCATCACGAAAAGAGACGGATCGAAAGACCAGTTCTCTCTCGACAAAATCATGAATGCCATCGTAAAGGCATTTGAAAGTGTCAACGAACCTGCAGACCTCGGCATCGTGTCGAAGATTCTGAACCACCTCAACATGCACGACGACATCACTGTGGAGGACATTCAGAACCAGGTAGAGGAAGCACTGATGAAAGAAGGCTACTACAAGGTGGCCAAGTCGTTCATCCTCTATCGACAGACGCACTCCGAGGACAGAGACACGCTTGAGAAGATGAAGTTCCTCTCAGAATACACCGACTCTGTGAACGCTGCCACTGGTTCCAAATACGACGCCAACGCAAACGTGGAACACAAGAACATCGCCACACTCATCGGAGAACTGCCCAAGTCGAATTTCATCCGTCTGAACCGCCGCCTGCTCACTGACCGCATCAAAAAGATGTACGGCAAGGAACTGGCCAACGAATATCTTGACAAGCTTAACCACCACTTTATCTATAAGAACGACGAGACGAGTCTGGCCAACTACTGCGCCTCCATCACGATGTACCCCTGGCTCATCGGCGGCACCACCAGCATAGGCGGCAACTCTACGGCTCCCACCAACCTCAAGTCCTTCGCTGGCGGATTCGTCAACATGGTATTCATGGTGTCGTCAATGCTCTCCGGAGCTTGCGCCACGCCAGAATTCCTGATGTACATGAACTACTTCATCGGCAAGGAATGGGGACTGGACTACTGGAAGCGCGCCAACGAGCAGGCAGACCTCAGCTTGAAGAAGCGCACTATCGACAAGGTGATCACCGACTACTTTGAGCAGATCGTCTATACCCTCAACCAGCCCACCGGTGCCCGCAATTATCAGGCCGTGTTCTGGAACATCGCCTACTACGACCGCTATTACTTCGAGTCGATCTTCGGAGATTTCTACTTCCCCGACGGATCGAAGCCCGACTGGGACGGCCTCAGCTGGCTGCAGAAGCGCTTCATGAAATGGTTCAACCAGGAGCGCACAAAGACCCTGCTGACCTTCCCCGTGGAGACGATGGCTCTGCTGACAGACGAGAATGGAGAATGCAAGGACAAGGAGTGGGGTGACTTCACGGCCGAGATGTATGCCGAGGGACACTCGTTCTTCACCTACATGAGCGCCAATGCAGACTCGCTCTCCAGTTGCTGCCGCCTGCGCAACGAGATTACCGACAACGGCTTCAGCTACACACTCGGAGCAGGTGGCGTCAGCACGGGCTCGAAGAGCGTGCTCACCATCAACCTGAACCGTTGCATACAATATGCTGTGAACAACAAGATGCCTTATCTGCAGTACCTGGGCGAAATCATCGACCTCTGCCACAAAGTACAGCTGGCCTACAACGAGAACCTGAAGGAACTGCAAGCCAATGGTATGCTGCCACTGTTCGATGCAGGATATATCAACATCGGCCGACAGTATCTCACCATCGGCATCAACGGACTCGTGGAGGCTGCCGAGTTCATGGGACTGAAGATCAC
>DFGG01000018.1 GCA_002371695.1 bacterium UBA3756 | reverse complement strand
GGCCAGTCGAACATGGAGATGCCCGTCAAGGGCTTCGGCATGTGCCCTGTAGACGGCTACAACCATCACGTGGTGGACGCCATCCAGTCAAAGGGAGTGCGCTCGGTAAAGATTCCCAGCATCATGCGAATGACACCTCAGGAGGATGCTCAGTGTGAATGGCGTGTCTGCTCGCCGGAGACCGTGCCCGAATTCTCTGCCACAGGCTACTTTTTCGCAAGGCTGGTGAGCCGCACGCTCGACATACCAGTGGGTATCATTGAAGCTAATAAAGGAGGTTCGCGCGTGGAGAGCTGGCTGACGAAGGAGAATCTGGAGAAGTACACCCAGGAGCCTACCGATACTATGGGCATCGTGAATTTCAAGAAAGAATGGGATTACCATCGCGCTCTGGTATGGGGCAACGGCACCTTCAACCCCATCCTGAACTACACGGTAAAAGGTATACTTTTCTATCAGGGCTGTTCAAACGTGGGCGATCCTGGCGACCAATATTCACAGCGGCTGAAGCTACTCGTTGAACAATGGCGCTCTCAATTCGGATTGGGTGAGATTCCCTTCTATTTTGTACAGATTGCCCCCTACGAGAGTGGCGACCCCAACGGTGACTGGAATGCCCGCCTGCAGGAACAGCAGTGGAAGGCCTCGCAGATCATCCCCAACAGTTCACTGGTATGCACCAACGATCTGGTGTATCCTTATGAGACCACACAGATACATCCGGCACAAAAGCAGCCCGTGGGAGAGCGCCTGGCCTTTACGGCTCTCAATCGCGACTACGGCATGAAGACTATCCAGTATAAGAGTTCATCATATAAGGATATGACCATTAAGGGCGACTCCGTGCTGATACACACTCAGGACAACTACTGGTGCGATGCACCATTTGAAGATATGCAGGGCTTCGAAGTGGCAGGTGAGGATCGGGTGTTCCATCCCGCCAAGGCTCGTCATTTCTGGCAGCCAGGAGGAGGCTATTGGGACGAAGCCATCCTTATCCAGAGTGACAAGGTGAAAAAACCCGTGGCTGTGCGCTATTGCTTTAAGAACTGGCAGATAGGCAATGTGAAGAATGGCGGCAACCTGCCTTTGATTCCCTTCCGTACAGACAACTGGTAAGCGTATGGCACACCCCTTAGAGCTGTTCAGGTACTGTCCTAAATGTGGTAGCGAGTACTTCGAGATCAATAGTTTCAAGAGTAAGCATTGTTCTAGCTGCGGGTTCACTTACTATCAGAACCCCAGTTCCTCAACGGCAGCCTTCATCCTGAATGCGAAGGGAGAACTGCTTGTGGTGCGACGTGCCAAGGAACCGGCAAAGGACACGCTCGACCTGCCCGGCGGGTTCGTTGACAACGGTGAGACAGCAGAGGAAGGCATCCTTCGGGAGATCAAGGAAGAGACAGGCTTGGAGGTGCAGCAGGTAGAATATCTCTTCTCCATCCCCAACATCTACCGCTATTCGGGCATGGATATCCACACGCTTGACATGTTCTATCTCTGTCATGTTGAGGAGGATGAAGTAAGGCCGGCTGATGATGTGGCTGAATGCATGTGGATACCCTTAGGGAAGGTCTATGTGGAGCGCTTCGGATTGCGTTCTATCCGTCAGGCAGTACATACCTTTTTGCAACGGAATAGTTAATAAATCAAAAATTCCTATATATAAATAAGGTGGGAGAAAGTTTTTTGCTTACTTTTGCACCCCAAAATCAATATAACGACAAGAAGTATGCAGAAAAATCTCGTAATTGTAGAGTCTCCTGCCAAGGCGAAGACGATAGAGAAATTCCTTGGAAAGGATTTCAAAGTGATGTCCAGCTACGGACACATCAGAGACCTGAAGAAGAAGGAATTAAGCATTGACGACAAAACACTTGAACCGGAATATGAAATCCCCGCAGAGAAGATAAAACTTGTTGCCGACTTACAATCAAAGGCCGAAAAGGCAGAAAAGGTTTGGCTCGCATCCGATGAAGACCGCGAGGGAGAAGCCATCTCCTGGCATCTTTGTGAGGTGTTAGGTCTGGATGAGAAGAAGACAAACCGTATCGTTTTCCACGAGATTACCAAGCCTGCCATTCTGGAGGCTATCGAGCATCCCCGTCATTTGGACATGAACCTGGTGAATGCCCAGCAGGCTCGTCGTGTCTTGGACCGTCTGGTAGGTTTCAAGCTCTCGCCCGTATTGTGGCGTAAGGTGAAGCCCGCCCTGTCGGCAGGCCGCGTGCAGAGTGTAGCCGTGCGACTCATCGTAGAGCGTGAGCGTGAGATAGAGAATTTCAAGAGCGAGGTATTCTATAATGTCAATGGCATCTTTGCCATCACCAATCCCGACGGCTCTGCCACAGAGGTGAAGGCCATGCTTGGCACTCGATTCAAGACCCACCAGGAGGTGAGCGATTTTCTGGAGCAGTGCAAGGATGCCACCTTTACCGTGGAAAGTGTCAGCAAGAAGCCCACAAAGCGTACGCCGGCCCCTCCATTCACCACCTCTACGCTCCAGCAGGAAGCAGCCCGCAAGCTCGGGTTCACAGTCAGCCAGACGATGATGCTGGCCCAGCACCTCTACGAGAACGGACTTATCACCTATATGCGTACTGACTCCGTCAATCTTTCGAAGCTCTGCCTGGGAGCCAGCAAAGAGGAGATTACCAAACTCTATGGCGAACAGTACAGCAAGACTCGTCAGTATCACACCAGTTCGAAGGGCGCCCAGGAGGCTCACGAGGCCATCCGTCCCACCTATATGAATCAGACGGAGATCGAGGGCAATCCTCAGGAGAAGCGCCTCTATGACCTCATTTGGAAGCGTACTGCCGCCAGCCAGATGACCGATGCAGAGATAGAGAAGACCACTGTGGAGATTGCCATCTCAACCAACGGTTCACAGAAGTCGGCTGTCAGCTTTGTCGCTCAGGGCGAAGTAGTGAAATTCGATGGTTTCCTGAAAGTATACCGTGAGTCGGCTGACGATGAAGATTTGCAGCAGGATGAGTTCTCACATATCTTGCCACCACTGGTAGAAGGTCAGCAACTGACACGCCGGGAGATTTCTGCCACAGAGAGATATACCTCTGGCCCTCAGCGCTATACTGAAGCCAGCCTTGTAAAAAAACTCGAGGAGCTGGGCATCGGCCGTCCGTCAACTTATGCTCCTACCATTTCAACCATCCAGCAGCGCGAGTATGTGCAAAAGGGCGACAAGAAGGGTGAGGAACGCTTCTATACCGTTGACATCCTGAAGGGCAAACAAATTACCCAGAAGCAACGCAAGGAAATGGTAGGCTCTGACAAGGGCAAGCTGCTGCCTACTGACATCGGACTGGTGGTAAACGATTTCCTGATGGAGCATTTCAAGGACATTATGGATTACAACTTCACCGCCAAGGTGGAGCAGGATTTCGATAAGATAGCCGAGGGTGACGAACAGTGGAAGGCTATGCTGAAATCATTCTACAAGGAGTTTGAGCCTACGGTAGAGGCAACACTCAACGCCCGCTCTGAACATAAGGCTGGCGAGCGGTTGCTGGGTAACGATCCCAAGAGTGGCAAACCTGTATTTGTGAAGATAGGACGTTTCGGCCCGGTGGTACAGATCGGCACTGCAGATGATAGAGACAAACCACAGTTTGCACAGTTACCCAAGGAACTATCAATGGAGAGCATCTCGTTGGAGGAAGCGCTCGAACTGTTTAAACTGCCGCGTACACTTGGCGAATACGAGGGGGAAACGGTGATTATCGGCTCAGGCCGCTTCGGTCCCTACGTGCTGCATGACAAGAAATACACCTCGCTTCCCAAAGGCGAGAACCCGATGACTATCACTCTCGAGACGGCTATCAAACTCATTGAGAACAAGCGTCTGGAAGAAACCCAGAAACATCTGAAAGCTTTCACTGAAGACCCGAAGCTGGAGATTCTCAATGGGCGCTATGGTCCCTACCTGAGCTATGACGGTAAGAACTATCGTCTGCCGAAGTCGCTTCACGAGAAGGTGAAAGGACTAACCTATGAAGAGTGCATGAAGATTGTAGAAGGAGCACCCGTCAAGAAGGAGAAATGATACGCATCATCCTCATCGGCTATATGGGTGCCGGCAAGACCACCATTGGCAAGGCACTCGCCAAGGAATTGAACATTCCTTTCTATGATCTTGACTGGTATATCACCAGCAGGATGCGCAAGACGGTAGCCCAGATTTTCGAGGAGCGTGGCGAAGAAGGCTTTAGGCAGATAGAGCATAATATGCTCCACGAAGTGGCTGAGTTTGAAGACGTCATCATCAGCTGCGGCGGTGGCACCCCTTGTTTCTTTGACAACATTGACTATATGAACCGACAGGGGCAGGTGGTCTATCTGAAGGTGGAGCCCGAGACGCTCTATAAGCACCTGATGATGAGCAAGAATGACCGCCCACTATTGCGAGGCAAGTCGCATGAGGAACTGATTACCTTTATCCGCGAACAGCTGGAAAAGCGCGAACTCTTCTACAACAAAGCCCGCTATACGCTCGATGTAACTCTGATGGACGACTTCTCAAAAATACAAACCAGCGTGAAGAATCTCAAAGAATTGCTAAACCTATAAACCCCGACAACCAAATGAAGAAATGGACCATCGACGACTCTAAGGAGCTGTACAACATCAATGGATGGGGCACCTCCTATTTTGGCATCAATGACCAAGGCAATGTCTATGTCACTCCCTGTAAGAATAACACGCAGATAGATTTGCGTGAAGTGATGGATGAACTGGCTCTGCGTGATGTCACGCCTCCAGTGCTGCTCCGCTTCCCCGATATCCTCGACAACCGAATCGAGAAGACCTGGAGTTGCTTCAAGAAGGCTGCCGAGGAGTATGAATACAAAGGTGAGAATTATGTGGTTTACCCCATCAAGGTAAATCAGATACAGCCTGTAGTAGAGGAAATCATCTCCCACGGCAAGAAGTTCAACCTTGGTGTAGAGGCAGGATCAAAACCTGAGTTGCACGCTGTCATCGCCGTGCAATGCCAGAGTGACTCCATCATCGTGTGCAACGGCTATAAGGATCAAAGCTACATCGAGTTGGCCTTGCTGGCTCAGAAGATGGGCAAGCGTATCTTTATCGTAGTAGAGAAGCTCAACGAGTTGGAGATTATCGCCAAAGTGGCCAAGAAGATGGATGTACGTCCGAATATCGGCATCCGCATCAAACTGGCATCAAGCGGCTCCGGCAAATGGGAAGAGAGTGGCGGTGATGCCTCAAAGTTCGGACTGACCAGTGCAGAACTGTTAGAAGCCCTCGATATGCTCGACAAGAAGGATATGCGCGACTGTCTGCGACTAATCCACTTCCACATAGGCAGTCAGATCACGAAGATACGGCGCATTCAGACTGCCCTCCGCGAGGCTTCACAATTCTATATCCAACTCCATAAGATGGGCTACAATGTCGACTTTGTCGATTGTGGCGGCGGACTTGGCGTTGACTACGATGGTACACGTTCACCATCGAGCGAATCGTCAGTCAACTACTCTATTCAAGAGTACGTGAATGACTGTATCTACACTTTTGTGGATGCAGCCAACAAGAACGACCTGCCCCACCCAAATATCATCACCGAGAGCGGGCGTTCGCTGGCAGCCCACCACTCCGTACTGATCATCGATGTACTGGAGACAGCCTCGCTACCCGAGATGCCAGAAGAGTATGAGCCCGATGAGAACAGCCATCAGCTGGTGAAAGACCTCTATGAAATCTGGGACAATCTCTCTCCCCGCAATGTTTTGGAAGACTGGCACGATGCCGAACAGATACGCGAGGAAGTGCTCGATCTCTTCTCCCACGGCATCGTTGATCTGAAGACCCGTGCCGAGATTGAAGCAATGTATTGGAGTGTCTGCCATGAGATAAACATCCTCACAAAGAGTCTGAAGCACATTCCGGAAGAGCTGATGAACATCGATAAGCTGTTGGCCGACAAATACTTCTGCAACTTCTCGCTCTTCCAGAGCCTGCCCGACTCATGGGCCATTGACCAGCTCTTCCCCATCATGCCTATCCAGCGGCTGGACGAACGTCCTACGCGTAATGCCACCATACAGGACATCACCTGCGACAGTGACGGCAAGATAGCACAGTTTGTCACCAACCGCAACAACTCTCATTCGCTGCCCGTCCATTCGCTCCGCAAGAACGAGCCTTACTATCTGGGCGTGTTCCTCGTTGGAGCCTATCAGGAAATCCTGGGCGATATGCACAATCTCTTCGGTGATACCAACGCCGTACACATATCTGAAAAGGATGGTACCTACCACATCGATCAGATTATCGATGGCGAGACTGTTGCCGAGGTGCTTGACTACGTACAATACAACCCCAAGAAACTGGTCAGACAGCTGGAGGTGTGGGTGGCCAAGAGCGTCAAGCAGGGCAAGATATCGCTCGAAGAGGGCAAGGAGTTCCTTAGCAACTATCGCTCAGGCCTATACGGCTATACATATCTTGAATAATAATGAAGGAAAGACTGACTATCGTAAAGGTGGGAGGGGCTGTTGTTGAAGACGAAGCCCAACTCTCGCGGTTGCTCAAGGATTTTAGTGCCATCGAGGGTAAGAAAGTCTTAGTACACGGTGGAGGAAGGCGTGCCACTCAGGTGGCCTCTCAGCTTGGCATCGAATCGAAGATGGTGAATGGGCGTCGTATCACAGATGCTGATATGCTCA
>DFGG01000100.1:15097-17325 GCA_002371695.1 bacterium UBA3756 | reverse complement strand
TGTGGAACTGGAAAAGCCAGTCACCACAACACTCATCCGGGTGAAGAACGCCTATGAGTGTATGGCCAAGCTGCTTCAGGCCTATGAGTCGATGGAACCCAAAAAGACTGGTATACATCCCACAGCCTATATCTCAGAAAGTGCTTCTGTTGGCAAGGATGTGTTTGTGGGAGCCTTTGCATGTATCGGAGATGATTCCGTGATTGGCGACGGCACGCAAATATATCCTCACACCGTAATTGGCGATGGTGTAACTATCGGCGAACAAAC
This sequence comes from bacterium UBA3756, assembly GCA_002371695.1. Next base: position 17,055 of record DFGG01000100.1, on the reverse strand, counting down.
AACCATCTATCCCAATGTGACAATCTATCACGGCTGCAAAATAGGAAACAATGTGACCATCCATGCAGGTGCTGTCATTGGAGCCGACGGTTTTGGTTTTGCTCCTAATCAGGAGGGTTACGACAAGATTCCCCAAATAGGCATTGTGATCATCGAGGACAACGTAGAGATTGGCGCGAACACATGTATAGACCGCTCGACAATGGGCCAGACCGTCATCCACAAAGGGGTGAAACTGGACAATCTGATTCAGGTGGCCCACAATTGTGAAATCGGTGAGAACACGGTGATGTCTGCTCAGGCTGGCCTGGCAGGTACGACGAAGATAGGTGCATGGTGTATGGTGGGAGGCCAGGCTGGTTTTTCTGGCCATATCCATGTAGCCGACAGGACATTCGTGGGTGCGCAGTGTGGCGTCATCAAGAACACCAAGGGCGGAGGAGAGTCACTGATAGGCTCGCCAGCCATGGATCCCAAGATGTTCTTCAAGGCCAAAGCCATCTACTCCAAGTTGCCTGATATGTATCGTCAGATAGCGCAACTCCAACGAGAAATTGAAGAACTAAAACAATAGTGCAAATCGAAAGATAAAAGTAAGATATGAAACAGAAGACATTGAAAGGCAGTTTCTCCCTGTTTGGGAAAGGGCTGCATACGGGTCTAAACCTGACAGTCACCTTCAATCCAGCGCCAGAGAACCATGGTTACAAAATCCAGCGCATCGACCTGGAGGGCGAACCCATCATCGATGCTGTGGCAGAGAATGTGGTTGATACACAGCGTGGAACCGTTCTCGGCAAGGGCGAAGCAAGGGTTTCTACTGTTGAGCACGGACTCTCAGCACTTTATGCACTTGACATCGACAATTGCCTGATACAGGTCAACGGTCCGGAGTTCCCCATTCTCGACGGCTCAGCCATCAAGTATGTGGAGAAGATTCAGGAGATTGGTATCGAGGAGCAGAACGCACCGAAGGACTACTATATCATACGCAAGAAATTAGAGGTAAAAGATGAAGAAACTGGCTCGAGCATCACTATCCTGCCCGACGATGAGATGTCTATCACAGCCATGTGCTCCTTCGAATCGAAATTCATAAACTCTCAGTTTGCCGGTCTCGACAACAAGGCCGACTACATCAGTGAGATAGCCTCTGCCCGTACCTTTGTCTTTGTGCGAGACATCGAGCCTCTGCTCCAGGCAAACCTCATTAAAGGCGGCGACCTTGACAACGCAATCGTCATCTATGAGCGCCAGACCACCCAGGAGCGACTTGACAAACTAGCCGACATGCTGAACGTGGAGCACCGCGATGCCACAGATTTGGGATATATCCAGCATAAGCCCTTGCAGTGGGAGAATGAATGTACACGTCACAAACTGCTCGACGTGATCGGTGATATGGCCCTCATCGGCAAGCCCATCAAGGGGCGCATCATTGCCACGAGGCCAGGCCACACCATCAACAACAAGTTTGCACGCTTGATGCGAAAGGAGATCCGAAAGCATGAAATTCAGGCACCCTTCTATGATCCTAACGAAGAGCCTGTAATGGACGTAAACAGAATCCGCGAGCTTTTGCCTCACCGCTATCCGATGCAGTTGGTTGACAAGGTCATCTCTCTGGGAGCAACAACCATCGTGGGTATCAAGAATATCACAGCCAACGAGCCATTCTTCCAAGGGCATTTCCCCCAAGAGCCCGTTATGCCTGGCGTGCTGCAGATAGAAGCGATGGCTCAGTGTGGAGGTCTTTTGGTACTGAACACCCTTGAGGAGCCAGAGCGCTGGAGTACCTATTTCATGAAAATCGACGGCGTGAAGTTCCGCCAGAAAGTAGTGCCTGGCGACACACTTATCTTCAAGGTCGACCTTCTGGCCCCCGTACGTCATGGTATCTCCTCGATGAAGGGGTACATCTTCGTTGGCGACCATGTGGTTGCAGAAGCAACTTTCAC
>DFGG01000100.1:13185-14971 GCA_002371695.1 bacterium UBA3756 | reverse complement strand
TTGACCCAGAGGCCAAGCTGGGGGACAATAACATTATCGGTCCTTTCTGTGTAATTGACAAGAACGTCGTGATAGGCGACAACAATAGGCTACTCAACAGTGTCACCATCCACTATGGTGCGCGTATCGGCAACGGCAATGAGTTCTTCCCGGGTGCTTCCATCAGCACCAAGCCCCAAGATCTGAAATTCCAGGGAGAGGATACCACCTGCGAGATAGGCGACAACAACTCTATCCGCGAAAATGTCACTATCAGCAGGGGAACCGCTTCGAAAGGTAAGACCGTTGTAGGCAATGGAAACCTGCTGATGGAAAACATGCACGTCGCACATGACTGCGTGATAGGTAATGGCTGTATCATCGGCAACTCCACCAAGTTTGCCGGCGAGGTAGAGGTTGATGATTTTGCCATCATCTCCGCCACATGCCTCTTTCACCAGTTCTGCCGTGTTGGCAGTTACATCATGTTCCAAGGAGGCACACGTACCTCTCAGGACATTCCCCCTTACGTGATAGCTGGCAAGGAGCCTGTACGATACGCAGGTGTCAACCTTGTAGGCTTGCGCCGCAGAGGATTTCCCCGAGAAACGATTGAGGCTATCCACGAAGCATACCGCATCATCTACTCTCAGGGCGTACTGAAGGACGGCTGCGCGATGGCTCGCGAACAGTTCCCCGACTCCAAGGAAGTGGATTATATCTGCTCATTCATTGAGAACTCTAAGCGAGGTGTCATCAGATAAGGTGCTGATAGTCATCACAGGCCCGACTGCCGTCGGAAAGACGGCCCTATGCCTGGATATAGCTAGCCATTTCGGCATACCTATTATCAATGCCGACTCCCGGCAGATATACAGAGAAATGCGTATTGGTACAGCCAGGCCCTCTGACAAGGAGATGCAACAAGTGAAGCACTATTTCGTTGGCTCTCTCGGCTTATCCGAATATTACTCGGCATCGCTCTATGAGCAGCAGGTAATCAGTCTGCTCGACACCTTATTTATATATAGTGACTACGCCCTGATGGCAGGAGGCAGCATGATGTATATCGATGCTGTATGTAACGGCATAGACGACATACCAACCGTTGACGCTGAGACCAGAGCCACACTGAAACGCCGACTTGAGACGGAAGGACTTGAGGCACTTGTGGAACAACTGCGAGAACTGGATCCGGAACACTACGAGACTGTCGACCGTCAGAATCCCCGTCGTGTGGTCCATGCCCTCGAAATCTGTCTGATGACTGGCCGAACCTATACATCCTTCCGCAAGGCCGAGCGCAAGCATCGTCCATTTAGAATTGTAAAGATAGGTCTGAACCGTGATCGCGAAGAGCTCTACGACAGAATCAACCATCGAGTTGACCAGATGATGGCAGAAGGACTGCTGAAGGAAGCTGAAGCGCTATACTCCCAGCGAGAACAGAATGCTCTGAACACCGTGGGCTACAAGGAACTGTTTGATTATATAGACGGCAGATGGACACTCGAAGAGGCTATAGAACGCATCAAGGGCAATACGCGGCGCTACGCCCGTAAACAGCTCACGTGGTTTAAACGCGACCCGGAAATACGCTGGTTCCACCCTGACGATAAGAAACAAATAATCGACTACATAGAAGCAATATGAAAAAGATATGGAATTGGATAAAAGGCCTGTGGCCATGGTATATAAGCCTGTATAAGGGACGCCCTTGGTATATCAAGCTGCTGTCAGCTTTCGTCACCGTCATCGTCAGTTTCTTCCTATACCTCGGAGCCGTCGACATCAATTTCCTATGGCT
>DFGG01000100.1:0-13059 GCA_002371695.1 bacterium UBA3756 | reverse complement strand
ATCATCTATAGTGCCGACGAGGTGCAGATAGGAAAGTTCTTCTCAGAGAACCGTACACCAGTAGACTACGAGGATGTTAACCCAGTATTCTGGCGAGCACTCATCGATACCGAAGACGAGCGTTTCTACTCGCATCACGGCATCGACTACACGGCCTTCTTCGCCGTAGCCAAGGAGTATCTGCTGCATCGTGATGCCCGTGGCGCCTCTACCATCACCCAGCAGTTAGCCAAGAACCTGTTCCGTACACGCTCAGAATACTCCACAGGCCTGTTGGGCAATATCCCAGGCTTGAAGATGCTCATCATGAAGAGCAAGGAATGGATCACGGCCTACAAACTCGAATATTTCTTCACGAAAGAGGAAATTCTCACACAATATGCCAATACCGTAGACTTCGGCTCCAATGCATTTGGTATCAAGACAGCATGCAAGACCTACTTCGGCTGTTCCCCCAAGGAACTGAAGCCTGAGAATGCAGCCATCCTCGTAGGAATGCTCAAGGCCACTACTTACTACAACCCCCTCATCAATCCCGACAATGCACTGAAACGCCGCAATATTGTACTCGACTTGATGCAGAAGCACGGCGACCTGACAGCCGAGGAGTGTGACTCACTGAAGGGACTCGAGATTGATCTCGACTATAGTGTGGAGAATGCATACGACGGCCAGGCCACCTACTTCCGGGAGGCAGTGGCCAATTACCTGCGCGACTGGTGCAAGGACAATGGCTACGACCTCTACACTGACGGCATGAAAATATACACAACTGTCGACACCCGCATGCAGCGCTATGCTGAGGAGGCTGCCCGCAAGCAGATGATGCAGGTGCAGCGCAACTTTGATAATCACTGGGGGACAGAAAACCCTTGGCAAGACGAACACCATCAGGAAATCAAGAACTTTATAGAAGACATCGCCAAGCGTCAGCCTTACTACAAACAACTCAAAAAGAAATTTGAAGGCAATCAAGACTCCATCGACTACTACATGAACCTGCCTCACACGGTGAAACTTTTCGACTATGGCCAGGGCAAGATAGAACGCCAGATGTCTACGATGGACTCCATCCGCTACATGGTGCGCTTCATGCACTGCGGATTTGTTGCCATGGAGGCAGAGACTGGTCAGGTAAAAGCCTGGGTCGGCGACGTAGATTTCAATTCATGGAAGTACGACAAGGTGACAGCTCAACGCCAGCCAGGTTCTACGTTCAAGCTCTTCGTCTATACCGAGGCCATGAACCAAGGCCTGACTCCTTGTGACCGTCGTGTAGACTCCTATTTCGCCATGAAAGCCTGGGATCCTGCCAAGAAAGAGGAAACCACTTGGGCACCCACCAATGCCAACGGCTACTTCACTGGCGACTCCATGCCCCTGAAGGTGGCCTTCGCACAGAGTATCAACTCCATCGCCGTGAAGGTAGGCCAGGAGGTCGGTATCCAGAATATCGCCAATACAGCCAAGAACATGGGTATCAAGTCGAAGCTCGACCCCACACCCTCGCTGGCCCTCGGTTCGAGCGATGTCAACCTGTTGGAACTCGTCAACAGCTATTGCACCATAGCCAACGATGGTAAGATGCATGAGCCTGTACTCGTACTCCGCATCCTCGACCGTGATGGTAAGGAAATCTACACTGGTCCTACGGAGCAGCGACAGGCCATTCCCTACCGTTCGGCATACCTCATGCAGCAGATGCTCCTCGGAGGTCTCCGAGAACGTGGAGGAACATCAATGAGCCTCTGGGGATACATAGGACAGTTTGACCGCGATACCGAATTTGGCGGCAAGACAGGTACTTCGAATAATCACTCCGACGCATGGTTTGTTGGCGTATCACCGAAACTCGTGGCCGGTGCCTGGGTAGGTGGAGAATATAGAAGCATCCACTTCCGAACAGGAGCACTCGGCCAAGGTTCACGTACGGCACTACCCATCTGTGGATATTTCTTCCAGTCGGTACTTGGCGACCCCAACTTCAAGAAGTATCATGGCAAGTTCGCTTCGAAACCCAAGGATGAGACAATCACCCAGGATATGTATCTCAACTGTCAGTACGCTTATCATGTTGCAGACTCCGACTCTATCGGCACAGACTCGCTTGATCGCGAAGGCATCGATGAATACATCGAATACGATGAGTACGGAAAACCCATGCAGAAGCCAGCTGAACCCACAGAACCAGAAGAGATACACCCCGAGCCAACTGAAGCACCTGCTGCCGAGGCCACCAAAGAGGAGTAACATGGAGATTGATCTCGACAACAAAGAGTGGCAGGATGCCCTGCAGATTGTCAACTATACCCGTCGCTCGCTATTTCTTACAGGAAAAGCGGGCACGGGTAAGTCTACATTTCTGCGCTATGTATCGAAGAACACCAAGAAGAAGCACGTCATCCTTGCACCTACAGGCATAGCAGCCATCAATGCTGGAGGCTCCACGCTCCATAGTTTCTTCCGGCTCCCCTTCCACCCACTGTTGCCCAATGACTCACGATATGATCGCCGACACATCAAGGAGACACTGAAATACACCAGTGAGCAACGCAAGCTACTACGTGAAGTGGAGCTCATCATCATCGATGAGATATCTATGGTGAGGGCCGATATAATCGACTTTATCGACAAAGTGCTCCGCATCTACACGCGAAACCCAGAGCCCTTTGGAGGCAAGCAGTTGTTGCTCGTGGGTGACATCTATCAATTGGAGCCAGTCCTAAAAGAAGATGACCGACAGCTGTTACAGCCCTTTTACCCCTCGGCCTACTTCTTCAGTGCCAAGGTGTGGCAACAAATGCCAATCGTATCCATCGAACTCCGCAAGGTCTACCGACAGAATAATCCGCACTTTATCGCTATCCTTGACCGCATCCGACAGAATAAAGCAACAGAGTCCGACCTCAAAGCGCTCAATCAGAGAGTGAATCATGAAAAGAGAAGAGATAAAAATGAGGTCTCGAACCTGACCATTACCCTCGCAGCACGTCGTGACACCGTTGACTACATCAACGAGCAGGGATTGGCATCCCTTGATGGAGCACCCTCCACCTTCTTCGGTGTTATTCAGGGAGAATTTCCCGAATCGTCGCTTCCCACCCCAATGGAACTACAGCTGAAGCCAGGGGCACAAATCATCTTCATCAAGAACGATAAGGATAAGCGATGGGTCAACGGAACACTTGGCACCATCGAATATATCGCAGAGGAGGAAGGCGTAATAGGCATCATCACCGACGAAGGACACGAATACGATGTGGAGCGAGAGGTGTGGGAGAACATGCGTTATACCTTCAACGAGAAAGAGCAGAAAATCGAGGAGGAGCAACTGGGTACTTACACTCAGTTCCCTATCCGACTGGCATGGGCTATTACCGTTCACAAAAGCCAAGGACTCACCTTTCAGCGAGTGTCAATCGATTTTGGCGGAGGAGGTGCATTTGCCGGAGGACAGACCTATGTGGCACTGTCACGCTGCACTTCGCTCGAAGGCATTACTCTCTGTGAGCCACTACGCCAGAGTGATATTTTCGTCAGAGCCGAAGTAGTGCAGTTTGCCAGCAGATACAATGACCAGACACTCATCTCACAAGCCATGCAGGAAGGGAAGGCCGACCGTGAATACCACGATGCAGTGGTAGCCTTTGACAAAGGAGACTTCGGACGATTCCTCGACTTCTTCTTCCGCGCCATCCATTCCCGTTACGACATTGAAAAGCCACATATCCGAAGATTTATCCGACGTAAACTCGGGATTATCAATCGCCAGCGAAGGCAGATCGATGACCTTAAGGAGCAACTCAATCAGAAAAACGAGCTCTTAAAGCGTCTCGCAGCAGAATACACCATCCTTGGTCGTGACTGCGAACACGAACACATGATTGACGCTGCCATCCGCAACTACCAAAAAGCGATTGAAATATACCCTGATGCCAATGACGCCCTCCGACGACTGAAGAAACTCAAGAAGAATGAAAATCATTAGGACAAAGGATACCAACACAATGGCAGGTAATCGACAACATATCATCCATGGACTGCGCTACGGAATACCTATAGCAATGGGCTATTTTGCCGTTGCTTTCTCTCTCGGAATCATAGCTGCGAAAGCAGGACTGACCCCACTGCAGGGCTTTCTCAGTAGCACCTTCATCCGAGCTTCGGCAGGTGAATATGGTACATATACCCTGGTAGCCATCCAAGCTGCATATGTAGAGGTGATAGCCATGTGTCTAGTAGCTAATCTGCGCTATATGCTGATGAGTGCAGCCTTGTCGCAGAAGATTGCTCCCGGCACATCATGGGTGCATCGTCTGCTGATGGCATGTTGTGTGACAGACGAGGTGTTCGCCATCTCTGTAGCTCATCCTGGTTATACACCTCCAGCCTATACATATTCTGCTGCATTGATATCCACGTTATTCTGGGCATCAGGGTGTGCTATAGGCATTATGGCTGGCAGTCTCTTACCGCAGACGATAGTGACAGCCCTAAGTATGTCGCTCTATGGCATGTTCCTGGCCATCATCATCCCTCCAGCCCATCGTGACCGTAATGTGCTCTATGCACTGATAGCCAGTTTCGTACTGAGTGGTCTATGTGCAGTGATGCCTATTGTGGAAGAATGGAGCAGTGGCATGCGCACAGTGATGCTGACGATTGTCATTTCTGCAGTTGCCGCATGGCTTAAACCAATCAAGACAGAGGAAGATGGAACAACATAGCATCATCATTTATATCCTGTTGGCCATCATCGTTACCAATCTGATTCGGGTGACTCCCATGTTTTTTATCAAGGGGCAAATACGGAACCGCTTCGTCCGAAGTTTTCTGTATTATGTGCCTTACGTGACGCTGGCCGTCATGACATTCCCAGATATGGTATTAGCAACGCCTACGCCTCTCCCTGGCATACTTGCCCTCCTGACAGGCATCATCGCAGCCTGGTTCCGCTTGGGATTATTCCCTGTTGCCATCATTTGCTGCATCATCGTCTATCTTTTGATCTAAATAACACTTTGTAGCATGAATATGCAACGAAGATACAGGAATCAGAGCTAATTACTGATTCCTTCATGGAAAACGACCAAATCGGGGCAAAGAGTTTTGGCAGTTTCCGAAAATCTTAGTAACTTTGCAGGCGAAAAGGAAACAAGGATAGAAAAATCAACCCAACAAAAGACAATGAAGAAAGAACTGAAGAAGGTGTTGGTACTCGGATCGGGTGCCTTGAAAATCGGACAAGCCGGTGAGTTTGACTACTCTGGATCGCAGGCCTTGAAAGCCCTCCGCGAAGAAGGTATCAAGAGTGTGCTCGTGAACCCAAACATCGCTACCATCCAGACCTCTGAGGGCATTGCCGACAAGGTGTACTTCCAGCCGGTGAACCCCCATTTCGTGACAGAGATTATCAAGAAGGAGCGCCCCGATGGCATCCTGCTCGCCTTTGGTGGACAGACGGCGCTTAACTGCGGTACGGAACTCTACCTGAACGGTACGCTGAAGGAATATGGAGTTGAAGTTTTAGGAACAAGTGTCGAGGCCATCATGAATACTGAAGACCGCGACCTTTTTGTTAAGAAGCTGGGAGAAGTGGAATTGAAGGTGCCCGTCTCTCACGCCGTGGAGTCGATGGAGGATGCGCTGAAGGCAGCACACAAGATCGGCTTCCCCATCATGATCCGCTCTGCCTACGCCCTCGGTGGTCTCGGTTCTGGCATCTGCCCCGACGAGAAGACCTTCAAGGAACTCGCAGAGTCGGCCTTTACCTTCGCCCCGCAGATTCTCGTTGAGGAGTCGCTCAAGGGCTGGAAGGAGATCGAGTTCGAGTGCATCCGCGACGCTAACGACCGCTGCTTCACAGTGGCCTCGATGGAGAACTTCGACCCGCTGGGCATCCACACCGGAGAGTCGATCGTAGTGGCACCGACTTGCTCGCTAACAGAGGAACAGGTGAAGATGCTGCAGGAGATCACCATCAAGTGCGTGAAGCACCTCGGCATCGTCGGCGAGTGCAACATCCAGTTCGCTTTCAACGCCCAGACCAACGACTATCGTATCATCGAAATCAATGCCCGACTCTCGCGCTCCTCTGCCCTTGCCTCGAAGGCCACAGGCTATCCCCTCGCCTTCGTAGCTGCCAAGATTGCCCTTGGCTACACGCTCGACCAGATTGGTGAGATGGGGACAACCTCTTCTGCTTATGTCGCACCCCAGCTCGACTATATGATTTGCAAGATTCCCCGTTGGGACTTGACCAAGTTTGCTGGTGTCAGCCGCCTGATTGGTTCTTCGATGAAGTCCGTGGGCGAGATCATGTCTATCGGCCGCTCCTTCGAGGAGATGATCCAGAAGGGACTGCGCATGATCGGCCAGGGCATGCACGGCTTCGTGGGCAATGACCATACACGATTCGACAACCTCGACTACGAGCTGGCCAACCCGACAGACCTCCGTATCTTCGCCATCGCCCAGGCTCTCGAAGAGGGGTACACCGTGGAGCGCATCGAGGAGCTAACGAAGATTGACGTCTGGTTCCTGGAACGCCTGAAGCACATCGTTGACCTGAAGCACGAACTGCAGAAGTACGACAAGCTCGAGGATCTGCCCGACGCACTCCTGCTGGAGGTGAAGCGCTGCGGATTCTCAGACTTCCAGATCGCCCGCTTCGTATTGAAACCTCAAAGCGGCAATATGGAGAAGGAGAACCTTGAGGTGCGCAAGTATCGTAAGGAGCGTGGCATAACGCCTTCGGTAAAGCGCATTCCTACAGTAGCCTCGGAGCATCCCGAACTGACGAACTACCTCTATTTCACATATACACACACACCTGCATTCCAGGATGAGTTCAGCGAGGCACTCTCGAAGGCCAAGAGCTTCATTGAGTACAGCCTGAAGCTGCCCACAGGCTATCAGCCCAAGCACGACATCAACTATTATAATAATGAGAAGTCGGTCATCGTGCTCGGATCGGGTGCCTACCGCATCGGCTCCTCGGTTGAGTTCGACTGGTGTTCGGTGAACGCCATCAACACAGCCCGCAAGCTCGGCTACAAGTCGATCATGATCAACTACAACCCCGAGACCGTATCTACCGACTACGATATGTGCGATCGTCTCTACTTCGATGAGCTCTCGCTGGAGCGCGTGCTCGATGTGATCGATCTGGAGCAGCCGCGCGGCGTGATCGTTTCCGTGGGCGGCCAGATACCCAACAACCTCGCTATGAAACTGCATCGCCAGGGCGTGCCCGTGCTCGGCACATCGCCCGTGAATATTGACCGTGCAGAGAACCGTGACAAGTTCTCGGCCATGCTCGACAAACTGGGCATCGATCAGCCCGCATGGCGTGCACTGACGAGCTTTGAGGACGTGAAGGAGTTTGTCGATGAGGTGGGCTATCCCGTACTCGTGCGTCCCTCGTATGTGCTCTCAGGCGCTGCGATGAACGTCTGTTATGACGATGAGGAGTTGCATCGCTTCCTCAACATGGCCACCGAGGTATCGAAGGAATTCCCCGTGGTGATCTCGAAGTTCATGACCGAGACGAAGGAGATAGAATTCGATGCCGTAGCCGACAAGGGCGAGGTGGTCGAATATGCCATCTCGGAGCACGTGGAGTATGCCGGAGTGCACTCAGGTGACGCCACGATGGTGTTCCCCGCTCAGCACATCTACTTCTCCACCATCCGTCAGATCAAGAAGATTGCCCACAAGATAGCAGCCGAGCTGAACATCAGCGGTCCGTTCAATATTCAGTTCCTCGCTAAGAACCGTGAGGTGAAGGTCATTGAGTGCAACCTCCGTGCATCGCGCTCGTTCCCCTTCGTTTCGAAGATTCTGAAGCGCAACTTCATCGAGACAGCCACGAAGATCATGCTCGACGCACCCTATCAGAAGCCCGAGAAGAGCGAGTTCGATATTGACCGTATCGGTGTGAAGGCCTCGCAGTTCTCGTTCGCAAGATTGCAGAATGCCGACCCTGTACTGGGTGTGGACATGAGTTCTACGGGTGAGGTTGGCTGCCTCGGCGATGACTTGAACGAGGCCATGCTAAACGCCTTGATAGCAACAGGTTATTCAATTCCGAAGGATGCCGTGCTCATCTCCTCCGGTGGTGCCAAGGGCAAGGTCTCTCTCTTGGAGCCCGCCCAGCAGCTGACAAAGAATGGCTACACCATCTATGCTACGGCAGGCACGGCCAAGTTCTTCAACGACAACGGCGTGAAGGCCACAGCCGTAGCCTGGCCGGATGAAGAGGGTGACTGCAACGTGATGGATCTCATCTCGCAGCACAAGGTAGGCCTGGTGATCAACGTGCCGAAGAACCATACTTCACGCGAGCTGACCAACGGCTATAAGATTCGCCGTGGTGCTATCGATCACAACATCCCGCTGATGACGAACGTCCGCCTGGCCAAAGCCTTCATCGAAGCCTTCACCGCCATGAAGCTCGACGACGTGAAGATCAAGAGTTGGCAGGAGTATAACAACTAATAGAGAATAGTGAATAGTGACGAATACAAGACACTAAAGACCGAAGGCGAGGGCTACTACACGGAAAAGCGTAGCAAGTTCCTCGCCTTCGCTCATCATGTCACCTCTGTTGAGGAAATCAAGGACATCCTGGCGGGCTATCGTAAGAAATACTACGACGCCCGCCACGTCTGCTATGCCTACATGCTCGGCCCGGAGCGAACGGAGTTCCGTGCCAACGATGACGGCGAGCCCTCCAGCACTGCAGGCAAGCCCATCCTCGGACAGATCAACTCCAACGAACTGACGGATATCCTCATCGTAGTCGTACGCTATTACGGCGGTGTGAACCTCGGCACCAGTGGGCTCATCGTCGCCTATCGTGAAGCTGCCGCCGATGCCATCGCTCACTCAGAGATCGAGACCCGCCAGGTAGAGGAAACGGTCACCTACTCCTTCGCCTACCCGATGATGAACGATGTGATGCGCATCGTGAAGGAGATGCAGCCGCGTATCGTCTCGCAGACCTACGATAACACTTGCGAAATCCAGCTCAGTATCCGCAAGTCTGAAGCCGAAATGCTGCGCAGCAAACTGGCAAAATTATCGTTCGACTAAAAATTATCCATAAATATTTGGCAGATTCAAATATTTACTGTACCTTTGCAGCCGATTTCAAGGAAAGTTGATACATTGTATCTATCTTTTCTGGCGTTCTGCAAAACGAGCAAGCTCGTTTGCTCTCACTTAATTGGAAGGTTGGCAGAGTGATCGATCGCGCTGGACTCGAAATCCGGTATACCCCTTTCGGGTATCGGGGGTTTGAATCCCTCACCTTCCGCCAGACACTAAGCAATGGAGAGTTTCAAAGGCTCTCCATTGTTTTTTATACTATTATTCATTATAGATTTATTAGAGTAGGTCTGAGGATTACTCAGAGGCAGACGAGACCATCGGTAAGCCCACCGCGCTGGGGAGTGCAAGGTCCTGGCAAGATCATCGTGGTATCAGCAGGAAACTCCAACATACGCCGACACTTGCAGCTGAGAGAATTTAGTTTTTGCCTATAGCCACAAATATTATTCCCTAGGGGCACAAACATTTGCGCCACGGGCCGTAAATAATGATGCCTATAGGCGCAAACCAGTTCAAAGGCACTAAACTCCCACTTTAATGCCTGTAGATTCCCACTTTAGAGGCTTCCATGTACCACTCATACCAGCACATAGGGCTCGCATCCCTGCGAGCCAGGTCCGAAGTTAAAGTTACTTTAAACTGGGGCCAGGTCCGGAATTGAATAAGAATTACGAAAAATAAAAGGCTGCACCAATCATGATGCAGCCTTTTATTTAAGTGGAGCAGGGCCTTACTTCTTGCAGCTCTTGTCGCACTTGTGGTTGTTGGCGCAGTCCTTACAGTTCTTCTCTGCACAGTCGGGCTTGCACTGGTTGCACTTCTTGCAGTCCTTAGCCTTGGCCTGCTTCTTGTCACAGCAGTCCTTGCCAGCCTTCTCAGCCTTCTTCTCGCAGCAGTCCTTACCGGCCTTCTTCTCGGCCTTCTTGTCGCAGCACTCCTTCTTGGCCTTCTTGTCGACCACGTCCTGTGCACTCACGCTGGCTGTGAAACTCATTGTAGCCATGATCATCATGGCGGTCAGAATCATTTTTTTCATACTTTACTCGTTTTTATTGGTGAAACATTCAGTTATATTAATCGCTGTAGACCCTGGATGAACGGGGTTACTTCAGACGGTAGAAGACACCGATGGTGGCGTAGATGGGATAGAGGGTCTGCTCGACGGTGTCGAAGTCCTTGCGGAAGATGCCGTTGAGTCCCCAGTTGAGGTCGAGGGAGAGACCCAGAGCCTTGTAGACCTGCCAGTCGGCACCGATGGCGATGCCCGTCTGGAAGCGTCGCATGTCGTCGCTGAAGTCGTAGGTGGCCCACTCGCCGTCCTTGTTGCCAATCAGGACCTTGGCTCCCGTAGGGTCGCCCTGACGCAGGTAGCCGTCGGAGGCGATTCCCTCGAATCGTCTGCTGGTAAGGAGCGAGAAATAGGGACCGGCCTTCAGCTGCACCTTGGGGCCGAGGTTGAGGGTGGCGAGGACGGGGATGGTGACCATCCACTCGGTGACCTCCTGGTGGACGCTGCCCGTGAAAAGTCCCTCCATCACGCTTTCACCACGGCGCAGTTCCATGTGGTAGGCCTTAGTGCTGACGTCGCCGTTCATGGCCTTGTTCTCGTAGCGCACGCCAGCCATGATGCCCCACTGGTCGGAAAGTGGCAGCTGGGCGTCGATGCCCACGAGGAATGAGGGTGTGAGCTTGTAGCTATCGATACTGCGGATGGTGGCAGGCAGTCCGATGGGTGCCGTTCCGCCGATACTCCATCCTGCGCGTGCCTTGAGTTGGATATCTCCCCATGTGCCAGCGGTAGCGTTGCCGGCCATCAGGAGCATCACGATGGTTGCTATGGTTGTGATATTCTTCTTCATCTTCATTGCTCTCCTCCTTCCGTTTCTTTGTATGATACTTCTACTTCGTCTATGTAAAGTGTGTGCCGATGGCTCCCTTCGAAGAGGTCACCGTCCTTGCTCGACGAGAAGACGATGGTCAGATTGTACTCGTTGTTCTTCAGTTTCTCCTTGTCGACATCCTGTCCCTCGAAGAACATCTCAAAGGGTGTCCACTGATCGGTGGGAGGCACCGAGGACACGCGTGCCGTCTTGACAATCTGTGGGCTGGTGAGCACGTCGTCGCCATGGAGATAGAATGAATTACCCTGCTCGTCCTTGTTTCTGTAGAACACGGCATAGATGCTGGCCTCGTCGGTCTTGCCGGGCACCTCCTTCATATTCTTGTTGGTGAACTTTTTGCCGGGGCTGTACTTGTAGTAGCCTGTGATACGCACGGGCTCACGGTCGACAGGAATGCCGAACTGTGTGGCCTTCAGGGGGGTGATGAGCACGTTCTCCACGACGAACCTGCCCAGGAAGAGGTTGCCGGCGGCAATGGGCTTATGTATCAACTCGCCCAGCGAACCGGTAGAGACTGTCTGCATGCAGACGCCTTTGCCCTGATAGCCATTGTCGATCGAATAGGATGGGAACACCTCTGGCTGGCTGCCTGAGGTAGTCAGTGCAAATCCTGGATTGCCCGTGGCCCAGATGTTGTGACGCTCGCCCAGCTCGTCGTTCACATAGAACTCATGGTAGTAGCTTGCTCTCTGGGTTTTCTCCGATGTGGACACCTGCTCGAAACTGAACTTATTAGGCAGCAATGCTTTTTGGAACACCACGCGGTACTGGCGCTTCCACTGTCCGTCCTCGGAGGTGACAGTATAGGTGACGGGGCCCTGAGTGAAATCCTGCGGTGTGCCACTGGCGGGCTCTACAGTGGCCTTGTCGGTGATCTCGAGTGAGAGTGGCAGCTGCTTGGGCAGCGACACCGTCGAGCGCACCTTGAACACAATCTCGCTCTCGCCTGTGCTCACTTCGCGGACCATCTGGTTTGCGTCGGTAAAATACTGTTTGAACTCTTCACCGTCGACCCATGCCTTCAGGATGTCGCACTCCTTGTTGGCCTCCTCGTCCTTGATGCACGAGTTAAGGCAGAGGATGAGGGTCAGTAGCGGGAGTTGTACTAAAAGTTTCTTCATCGTTGTCAATACTGTTTTTTATGGTTGTCAATATCAGTTAATCGCTGTAGGCCTTCTCGCCTATCGTCTCCTGTGAGCCGATGGTCATCTGGCGCAGGTCGTAGAAGGAGCCGTTGTAGATGTTGAAGTCGACATTGCCTTTGATGCCCGGAAGTCGTCCCACATCCGTATGCTGCCAGAACTTCCACGGCCCCTTGTATTCGAGGGAGTCAACGTAGTAGTGGGCTATCCAATAGGGATACTGGTCGAAGATGGAGTCGTTGAGGTACTTCATCTTAAATTTGAAATAGGTGTAGATGATGGGCTTCACCTGATAGTGCTTCTCCACGATGTCGAGCCATTGGAGCACGGAACTCTTGAACTCAGCGTCAGTCTGTTGCTTGGGCTTGTACTCCACGTCGAGCACGGGAGGCAGGTCGCCGTTCTCCAGTTTCACCGTCTTGAGGAAGTGGTAGGCCTGTTGCTCAGCAGGCGTGTGTACGCTGTAGAAATGATAGGCTCCACGAGTGAAACCGTTCTCGCGTGCCTGGTAGAAATTCTCACGGAAGTTCTCGTCTGTCTGTGTGGCTCCCTCAGTAGCCTTGATCATGACAAAGCGTATGGGGCACTCGTTGATCTGTCCGTTGTCCTTGAGTTCGTCCCAGTCGATGCGTCCCTGATGGTGTGAGATGTCGATGCCGTGAATTTCATAGCCTTCAGGATAGTTGACGTCGCCGTAGAGCGCGCGCCAGCGGAATCCGAAAGGTGATACAAAGAAATAATAGAAGAACCAGATGTAGCCCGCCACAATGGCTACACCTCCAATCCACCAGCCCCAGGAGGGAACCCTCTGGAGCAGGCGGATGAAGACATTGGGACGGCGCTTGCCCCTAGGCCCATGATAGGTGCAGGTGGTGCTGATGCCCTTGCGGCGGACTACAGTC
>DFGG01000145.1 GCA_002371695.1 bacterium UBA3756 | reverse complement strand
TCTTGGGAGCGTTGACGGTCAGCGTAACGCCACTCTTCTCTGTCCCACGCACCTGATTCATAAGATCTTCGCAGAAAGGCTGGAGGGCTACTTCCTCTAATTCCACAGTTTCATCCGTGTTCTCAAGGTCGGAAAGGGTCTGGATATGATCGGCAAAGCTGACGAGTGCCTGTACCTCAGGCTGGCGTTGGTCAAGTTTCTGCAGAGTAGGCCCCATCTGTGCAGAAATATTGCTGATGAACTTAGCCTTCAAGGCATTGCTCTCGTTGGCCAGTTTGATGGTCTTTTTCTGTTTGCGACTGAGCAGGATGAAACGCATCAGCACAAGGGCACCGAATACGAGGGCTGCTGCAAGGGCTACGGCAAGGATACCTAATCCCCAGATAACAGCCTGGCGGGTGGTGAGCGAGCTGTCCTTGTCGGCGATGACAGCCTCATTGTCAGCTATCTGCTTCTTCAAGGCACCCGTCTCGTCAAGTCGACGCACTTCTGAAATGGAGTCTTTCCAGGCGAGATAGTTGCTATAGGACTGAGCGACCATCTGTGCACTGCCCGACTTACGGGCGTTGGTGATGAGCGTCTGGTATACCTCATCCATCTTGTCGTAGTCCTTGGTCGTTGTCAGCTTGGCAGCCATCTGTTTGAATACAGCATTACCCTGCTGCACCTGTCCGAAGCTATAGTGATAGACGGCCTTGTTGTAGAGGTAATCGTTTTGCAGTGCCTCGTTTCCAGACTGGCCAGCTAAGTTCTCCATGGCCCCAAGCTGTTCACGCACGCCCTCACTTTTCTTCAATCTCATATACATCTGCATGCGTTCCTTGCAGATTTGGTAAAAAAGACCAGCCTTCTGGGCTTCGGTGACACCAGAAGCGTGAGTGACGGAATCAGCTATGCGACGCAGCAGGTCAAAGGCCTCCTTGTAGTAGTTCTCCTTGTAGTAGAGAGCCGTAGCCTTGACACCACAATCGACACCCTGATCCAATTTGCCAGCCCGCATATAGTCTTCGAAAGCACGTATATACGTGAAACGAGCCTCAGCCACATTCTTCTTCTGATCGGCAGCCTCAGCACGCTGCTCGAGTTCACTCTTCTTAACATCCTGGGCATTGACAACAGGAGTACAGAAAAGCATGCTTAAAGCCAAGATAAGTATATTCCTCTTCATTTTGCAAGTTTTGTTGATTTTATAATTTGGGTGCAAAGGTAAGCATTAATTTGGTTTCGGCCAAGAGAAAAGGTAAAAAAAATCCACCGAAATGACTCCGGTGGAAATTTTGCGGTGCGTACGAGATTCGAACTCGTGACCTCCTGCGTGACAGGCAGGCATTCTAACCTACTGAACTAACGCACCTCACTTATAGTTGCTCAGGAAAAGAGATGCGGTGCGTACGAGATTCGAACTCGTGACCTCCTGCGTGACAGGCAGGCATTCTAACCTACTGAACTAACGCACCTTGTTGGTCTCTTTTTTCGTTTGCGGGTGCAAAGGTATGAATAAAATCCGAATTAGCAAAACATTTTCGGACTTTTTTTCTGAAAATAGGCAAAAAGAGTCACAAAACCATCTGCATGACGACAGCTTCGTGGTATTCTACGCCATCGAAGAGCCAATCATTAAGTTTGGACGTCTCTATACAACCCAACTGTCTGAAGAGTTGCAGACATGGTTCATTGCGTGCATCAATGAAAGCGAAAAGTTGGTGCAGATGGAGTACGTTGAGGGCATAGGCTGCAATTTCCCGGATAGTACTCATGCCGTAGCCTTGATGGCGATAGGGCTCTTCGATAACCAGTCCTAATTCAGCACGACGGTTACTGGGGTCGAAGTTGACAATATCGACGATCCCCACAACCTGATGCTGCTCGTTCTCAATCATCATGCGCACCTGCTTGTCGATATAGATATCACCAGAGGCATTGGCAATATATTCATGGAGGGTGTATCGGCTATAGGGCACATTGGAGGTGCCGACATTCCATAGTTTAACATCGTTCTCGATGCGGTAGAGCAAGTCGAGATCCTCGGGTTCGATGGCACGAAGGTTCACTTTTGGATAGACTTTTCTCATAGATGTAGTTTTTTACGGATGATATCAATCAGTGCAATTGCTGCCCGGAAGTAGATGGCCATCTTCACAGGAAGGGTATAGAAGACACTCAAGTGGCTGTAGTGCTTCCGGAAGAAGATGAGCATAGCCTGATAGAAGACATGGACATAGCGGAAAGTGGACTTCTGAGTGGACTCTCCCTTAAAATGGACAATATCGCAGGGCACGTACCAGTTTTCCCACCCTCCCTTGAGCAATCGGAAAGAGAGGTCTATGTCTTCACCATACATAAAGAAGTCTTCGTCGAGCAGTCCTATTTGGTCGAGTGCCTTTCGACGCAGCAGACAGAAGGCTCCGCTAATAACCTCAATGCGTCCGGGCTCATCCCAGGAGAGGTGACTCATATAGTAGCGACGAGAGAATCCGAGCATCTTCAGACATGACACCCAAGGTGTTGGTATGGCCCTGCGCGATTCTGGAGCCAGCGTACCATCAGCATTGTGCATGCGCACCCCTACCCCGCCCGCTTTCGGATGGGCATCCATGAAATCGACGGCCTGTCGGAGTGTCTGTTCAGCAACTATGGTATCTGGATTGAGCAACAACACGTACTCGCCTACAGACTGCCGGATGGCAATATTGTTGGCGCGGGCGAACCCGAGATTGTCATCGTTGGCTATCAGACGAACCCAGGGATACTCCTTGCCAATAGCCTCTACGGTATCATCCTGCGAGGCATTATCGACAACAAACACCTCGGTCTCGATACCCTCGGAGGCCTTATGTACACTATCCAGGCACTGCTCAACGAAGCGACGGACATTATAGCTGACTATAACGACAGAAAGTTTCATTCTTCAGTGGTTTCAGCGATGCAACGGCTCATACTAGGATAGACGAACGGCAGACAAAGCAGCAGGATGATGGCCATATAGCCGAACGTAGGATTCATATACATATAATAAAATAAGGTATTACTGAGCATAGGGGCCTCGAGCATTACCAACCGTACCAGACCAAACTTGAGCAGAGCCGGCGCTTGCTGGCTGAGGAGCTGCTGACGAACAACCTGAAACTTAAACATACGGAGACCGAAAAATGCGCTTGCGAGAGTTATCAGTTCCATCATTGCAGTGGTAACGAATTCAGCTTGCTTATTGTGGGCCATCTGGCCAGAATCGAGCACATCGGTCTCACAGAGCACCACCAGAAGCAGCGTCATGAGGATGATGCCTACATAGACTATCATCAACGTCGTTTGAGTTTTTTTCATATCTTCCATATTATTTTCCTTCGAATAATGTTCTGTTTAAAATGGAACGTCCGAGTGTCACCTCGTCGGTATATTCCAATTCATCGCCGATAGAGATACCCCGGGCGATGATACTGACCTTCACATCGTAGGGCGCCATCTTCCGGTAGATATAGAAGTTGGTAGTATCGCCCTCCATCGTGGAGCTCAGTGCGAGAATTACCTCACGGATGTTTCCTTCGGCCACACGACTGACGAGAGAGTCTATTTCAAGATCGCTTGGTCCGATGCCATCCATAGGTGAGATAACGCCCCCCAATACGTGGTAAAGTCCGTTGAACTGCTGGGTGTTCTCCACTGCCATCACGTCTTGGATATTCTCCACTACGCAAACTAGTGAGCCGTCTCTACGGGAATTGCTACAGATAGGGCAAATCTCGTTGTCGCTGATGTTGTGGCATACGCGACAGTATTTCACCTCATGCTTCAGTCTGACGATGGCATCGGAAAAGGCATCCACATCGCCAGTATCCTGACGGAGGAGATGGAGCACCAGGCGCAAGGCTGTCTTACGCCCGACACCTGGCAGTTTGGAAAATTCCTGTACGGCCTTCTCCAGCAATTGCGAGGGGTATTGTTGTTGTATCATCACTCTATATTCAATAGTCAGTTTTCTATCTCCGAAAGTTCCAGCCAACGGAGGGATTTCTCGTCGAGTTCATCTTTTAGCAGAGGTAGGCGCTTGCTCATTTCCGTTAGTTGGTCAATGGAAAGATTACCACTGCAAAGGGCTTCTTCTAGCTGATGCTGCTCTTGTTCGAGTGCGGCAATCTCGCGTTCCAGACGTTCAAACTCTGTCTTCTCCTTGTATGTCATCTTGCGACGTGAGGATGCCGCCCCAGATTTTGGTGACTGTTGAACTTTCTGCTCCTTAGGTGCAGCTCCCGACGACTCACGCGGTTGCAACGACTGCCATTCCCGATACTGGGTATAGTTGCCTGGAAAATCCTTGATGATGCCATCTCCCTTGAACACCAGCAGATGATCGACTACCTTATCCATAAAATAACGATCGTGGGAGACCACGATGACACAGCCAGGAAAGTCCTGCAGATATTCCTCAAGTATCTGTAGGGTTACAATGTCAAGGTCGTTGGTGGGCTCGTCAAGTACCAGAAAGTTGGGATTCCTCATCAGCACAGTACAGAGGTATAGCTTGCGGCGTTCACCACCACTGAGTTTGTAGACATAATTGTGCTGCTGTTCAGGGGTGAAGAGGAAATGTTGTAAGAATTGCGAGGCAGTGAGGTGTCGCCCACTCCCCAAATCTATGTATTCTGCGATATTGCGCACTACATCGATGACCTTCTGTTGCTCGTCAAACTGCAAGCCCTCTTGTGAGAAATAGCCAAACCGCACGGTGTCGCCAATATCAAAGCGTCCCTCGTCGGGTGGCGTCTGTCCAAGGAGCATCCGAAGGAAGGTTGACTTCCCTGTGCCATTGTTGCCCACAATGCCCATTTTCTCGAAACGCGAGAAATTGTAATAGAAGTCCTTCATAATAACCAAGTCGCCGAATCGTTTGGACACATACTGACATTCGAAGATCTTGGAACCTATATAGACATTGCTTGCCTTCAGACGAATCTGTCTCTCCTCGATACGCTGTTTGGCAATACGCTCCAGATCGTAGAAGGCCTCCTCGCGATAGCGGGCCTTATGTCCTCGGGCTTGCGGCATGCGGCGCATCCACTCCAATTCCGTACGATAGAGATTGTTGGCACGTGCTATTTCCGCCCTACGGTTGTCAATACGCTCCTGCCGCTTTTCCAGATAATAGGAATAGTTACCACGATAGGTGTAGATAGTCTGATCGTCGAGTTCAAGGATGACAGAACAGACACGGTCAAGGAAAAAACGGTCGTGGGTAACCATCAGCAGCGTCTTGCGTCCTCTGCCGAGGTAGCCTTCGAGCCACTCTATCATTTCGAGGTCGAGATGATTGGTGGGCTCATCGAGTATCAACAGATCTGGCTCTGTGAGCAGCACGTTGGCCAGCGCCACTCGTTTCTGCTGTCCTCCAGAGAGTTGACCCATAGGCTGGTTGAGATCACGAATCTTCAGTTGGGTGAGTACTTGTTTAGCACGCAACACCTTTTCTTCATCGTTTTGGTGATTAAAGCACGCATCGAGCACACTTTCCCCAGGATCGAACACCGGCGACTGTTCGAGCATGCCCACCTTGATATCACGCCGGAAGACAATGCTGCCCGAGTCGTAACCATCCTTGCCAGAGAGTACGGAGAGCAGGGTCGACTTGCCTGTGCCATTCTTGGCAATCAGTCCCACCTTCTGTCCTTCAGCGATGGAGAAGCTGATGTTCTGGAAAAGCACAAGTGAACCGAACGACTTCGTCAGGTTCTGTACATCTAAATATGGATTCTCCTTAGCCACCTTATTAATTATTAAGCTTTCAGATTCTTATTAATCTGCTCAATATAATCGAGCACTTCATCGCGTCCCTGTTTGTTTTCGGATGAGGTGACAAACATTGGTGGCAATTCCTCCCATGTCTCCATGAGAACCTTCTTGTACTGCGCCACATTCTGAGCCACCTTGCCCGCAGAGAGTTTGTCTGCCTTCGTAAAAACAATAGAAAAGGGTATGCTCGAAGTACCCAGCCACTCAATGAACTCCAAGTCGATCTTCTGCGGCTCCAGACGTACATCGACCAATACAAACACGTTGATCAGCTGCTCGCGCTGCAAGATGTAGCCTTCAATCATCTGCTCGAGTTTGGCAATTTCCTTCTTTGAGCGCTTGGCAAAGCCATAGCCCGGCAGGTCGACAAGATACCACTCGTTGTTGATGATAAAATGGTTGATGAGCAGTGTCTTGCCTGGTGTGGCCGACGTCTTAGCCAACCGTTTGTTGTTAGTAAGCATGTTGATCAGACTAGACTTACCGACATTGGAACGTCCGATAAACGCATATTCAGGCTTGGTATCCTTAGGACACATCGACACCATAGGTGCACTAATGGTGAATTCTGCTTTCTTTATTTCCATAATTATTCTGAATTTGGCGACAAAGGTACGAAAAAAAATGGGAAAAATTTGGTAGTTAGGGAAATAATGTGTACCTTTGCATCGATTTTCTAAAACGTGCTTCCGTTCGGGAAGCATTTTTACCACAAATTTCAAAAAGAGCGCAGTTATTAAACACTGCTTAATGTATAATAGTATGTATACCAAAGAAGAATTAGAGTCAATGGCAATTCCCGACCTGATGGGGATTGCGAATGAGTTAGGTGTCAAAGTCTCTCAGGACGATCCCTTAGAGACGGTAGTTTACGCCATCCTCGACAAGGCTGCAGAAAGTGCCGCCACCAGCGAGGCTCCAAAGCGTAAGCGCACCCGAATTCAGAAGAAAGATACTAGCAGAGTATATTCCGTCAAGGGGAATGAGGGCGAGAATTTCGACGTGAAGAACAACCGCAAGCCCGTTGAGACCCCGTCTCTATTCAGTGATATGCCCGTCGCTCCAACAGATTCAGAAGAGATGTCTGCCGAGCCAGAGGTCAAGCCCAAGAAGCGCGGTCGCAAGTCGAAAGCCGAACTTGCTGCCGAGGCTGCAGCTGCTGAGGAAGCCGCAAAGGTTGAAGAAGCTGCAAAGGCTAATGAAACCACGGATGCTAACGAAGAGGTAAAAGCTGCAGAAGAAACCGAAGCCAATACTGAGGCTCCCGTTGCAGAAAGCATCAGTGACGATGTGCCTGAGGCAGCCTTCGATGCTGGTCAGGATTTCATCCCCGAACAGAGCTACGCTACGGGCGACTTTGACGGCGATGGTGAGGATCAGTCAGATCTGATAGAACAACTGAAGCAGAAGATGGAGCGCACCCACGAGAACGAAAAGGTGATGGAGGACGACGAAATGGATGAGGACGGCGTATGGAAAGGTGACCCCGGCGACGGCACCGACTTCATCACCATGCTCGATATTCCCATCGAGGATCAGGGTGCTATCCCCACCCTCGATATGTTCGACCGTCCTGTCAACACTCAGCAGTATCCGGAGGAGCAGAGTTTCAGTGCCCCTGCTGAAAACCACCGCCAGAAGTACGACTTCAAGGACGTCATCACTGGCAATGGTGTGCTGGAAATACTCACCGACGGCTATGGATTCATCCGCTCCAGCGACTACAACTATCTCTCCTCACCCGACGACATCTACGTATCGCCTGCACAGATCAAGAACTTCGGCCTGAAGACTGGCGATGTGGTAGACTGTACTATCCGTCCTCCATACGAGAACGAGAAGTACTTCGCACTCTCAGACGTAAAGACTATTAACGGCCGTAACCCTGCCGAAGTACGCGACCGCATTGCCTTTGAGCATCTCACGCCCCTCTTCCCTGATGAGAAGTTCACCCTCTGCGGAGACAAGGCTACGACCAATCCCAGCGTCCGCATCGTAGACCTCTTCTCGCCCATCGGAAAAGGTCAGCGTGCACTCATCGTGGCTCAACCCAAGACTGGTAAAACGATCCTGATGAAGGACATCGCCAACGCCATAGCAGCCAACCACCCGGAAGCCTATATCATGATGCTGCTCATTGACGAGCGTCCAGAGGAGGTAACAGATATGGCGCGCACCGTTGATGCGGAAGTTATCGCCTCTACCTTTGACGAGCCCGCTGACCGTCACGTGAAGATTGCCGGCATTGTACTTGAGAAGGCAAAACGAATGGTGGAGTGCGGACACGATGTGGTCATATTCCTTGACTCCATCACTCGTCTGGCTCGCGCCTACAACACAACAGCCCCCGCCTCAGGCAAGGTGCTCACCGGTGGTGTCGACGCTAACGCCCTGCAGAAGCCCAAGCGCTTCTTCGGTGCCGCTCGTAACATAGAAGGCGGCGGATCGCTGACCATCATCGCCACAGCCCTCGTGGATACGGGTTCGAAGATGGACGAGGTGATCTTCGAGGAATTCAAGGGAACCGGTAACTCTGAAATCCAGCTCAACCGCTCACTGTCGAACAAGCGTATCTTCCCTGCCATCGACCTGGTACAGTCGTCAACACGCCGCGATGATCTGTTACACGACGAAACCACACTCAACCGTATGTGGATTATGCGCAAGTACATCGCCGAGATGAACCCCATCGAAGCCATGAACACCATCCGCGACCGACTGGTCCAGACACACGACAACGAGGAATTCCTCATGTCGATGAACGGATAAAGTCAACTCAGCAATATAGCAAACGAGGGAGTCTATCAGGCTCCCTCGTTTTCGTTTAATACAGGCAGTGAGATGTGGTATCTGACAGCCAAGAACCTTGTCAGGCAGATAAGCAAGAAACTGATGACCACATTCAGTTCGACTGAGACGCCCATCGTCGCCAATCCCCAGTAAGCCATTCCACCTAAGACACATGCCATCGCATAAATCTCGCGGTGAAAGATGACAGGTTCGTTGTTGAGCAGCACATCACGTATGACACCACCCGCCGAACCAGTGATACATCCCATGATGATGGCTACCCAGAAAGGTTGGCCAAACACCA
>DFGG01000186.1 GCA_002371695.1 bacterium UBA3756 | reverse complement strand
GGGCCCGAATACGATCTTCGATTCCTCAGCGATAACCTCGTGGAGGGGCAGATGCCACAATTCTCCGATACCGCAAGCACCAACAAACTGCTCCTGTCGAAAATGATCGCAGACAAGTTGCAGTTGAAAGCTGGCGACCGTGTCTATGCCTATTTCATAGATGATAATGTACGCGCACGACGCTTTACCGTCAGCGCTATCTACCAGACCAACATGACGCGCTTCGACGAGAATCTGTGCTTCACCGATCTCCACACAGTGACGCGCCTAAACAACTGGGAACCGGGACTCTGTACAGGAGCAGAGGTCTTAGTGAAGGACTTCGACAAACTCGAAATGACAGCCGATGCTTTCATCGACAAAATCAACCGTCAAACGGACGAGTACAACAACACCTACTCCTCGCAGACCATCTACGAGGCTTATCCGCAGGTATTCAACTGGTTGGAGCTGCTCGACATCAACGTTTGGATCATTCTGGCTCTGATGGTAGCCGTAGCCGGCTTCACGATGATCAGCGGACTGCTCATCATCATCCTCGAACGCACACAGATGATAGGTGTGCTTAAGGCTATCGGAGCCCGCAACAAAACCATCCGTCACACATTCCTTTGGTTCTCGGTATTCATCATCGGTCGCGGTCTGCTGTTAGGCAACATCATTGGACTGGGCATCGTACTGCTACAGAAGTACACGGGACTGGTAAAACTCGATCCGCAGACCTACTATGTGAGTGAGGCACCAATGGAACTGAACCTGCCCCTCTTCGTGCTTCTCAACATTGCGACACTACTCATTTGCGTCTTCGTACTCATCGCCCCCAGTTACTTGATTTCACACATCCATCCCGCTAAATCTATGCGATATGAGTAATTTTCTGTCCGAAATGTCGGATAATTAATATTTTCTTCCATTTTCCCCAAAAATATTGCACAATTTTTTTGGAAATGTGCAGAAAAGGCGTTACCTTTGCACAAAAATTTGAAAATTGTGCAATTTTGATGAAAACTTTCAGTAGCTTCAACGCATATATCCAAAAGGCAATCATCGACAACTGGGATCAGGACGCACTTACCGACTATCAGGGAGCGACGCTGCAATTCCACGACGTGGCCCGCAAGATTGAGAAACTGCATATCCTCTTCGAAAACAGCAATGTCAAGAAGGGCGACAAGATAGCCATCTGCGGGCGCAACTCCGCCCACTGGGCCGTTGCCTTCCTGGCTACACTGACTTATGGTGCAGTGGCAGTGCCCATCCTGCACGAGTTCAACGGTGAGCAGGTGCAGAACATTGTCAACCACTCAGGTGCCAAACTATTGTTTATCGGTGACTACGCCGTGAAGACCATCAATCCTGATGAGATGCCCGCTCTGGAAGGAATCATCAACATCCCAGACTTCTCTCTGCTCATCAGTCGTGCAGAAGCTCTGACCTATGCGCGCGAACATCTTAATCTTATGTTCGGCAGCAAGTATCCGATGGCTTTCCGACGCGAGCACGTCAACTACCATCAAGACGAGGCGGATGAACTGGCACTTATCAACTACACCAGCGGCACCACAGGTTTCTCGAAGGGCGTCATGCTTCCCTACCGCTCACTTTGGGGAAACATTGAGTTTATCATCAATCGTTTAGGCAATCAGGTACGCCCTGGGGACAATTTGTTGAGCATTCTGCCGATGGCCCACATGTACGGTATGGCCGTGGAGTTTCTCTTTGGATTCTGCCATGGCTGCCACTTGTTCTTCCTGACGCGTCTGCCGAGTCCGGCCATCATCGCCAAAGCCTTCACCGATGTGCAACCCACTCTGGTGGTGACCGTGCCGTTGATTATCGAGAAGATTATCCGCAAGAAGGTGTTCCCAAAGATACAGGACAACCGGATCCGGCTGCTAATGGCCATGCCTGTCGTCAACAAGAAAGTGAAGGAACGCATCTGTAAAGAAGTATACAACGCTTTCGGTGGCCGTCTCTACCAGATTATCGTAGGTGGAGCTGCCCTATCGAAGGAAGTGGAAGAGTTCCTGCTCTCCATCGGATTCCCCCTTACAGTAGGTTACGGCACCACCGAGTGTGCACCGCTTATCACCTACTGTGACTGGAAAGAGTTCGTCAGAGGTTGCTGTGGCAAGCCTGTTGACAGGATGGAGGTAAAGATTCTTTCACAGGACCCGGAGAACATCCCAGGCGAGATTGTCACCCGAGGCTGCAACGTGATGTTAGGCTACTACAAGAACGAGGAGGCTACCCACGAGGCTATCGACGAAGACGGCTGGTATCACACTGGCGATCTGGGCACCCTCTCTGCAAGTAATCACCTCTTTATCCGTGGACGCATCAAGAATATGCTGCTTGGCGCCAACGGACAGAATGTCTATCCCGAAGAGATTGAAGACAAGCTCAACTCGATGACGATGGTCTCGGAAAGCATCGTCATACAGCGCGGCGACAAGCTCATCGCTCTCGTACACCCGGACAAGGACGAGATGATGAACTTCAGTCAGGAAGAAATGGAAGGCATCATGGAACAGAACCGCAAGGAACTCAATGAACAGCTGCCACCCTATAGCCGTCTTGCCGCCATCGAGCTCCACGAGGAAGAGTTTGCCAAGACCCCAAAGAAAAGCATCAAACGCTACTTATATAAGAACTACTAAAGAGTATGGAAAAAATACCTAGTTTTAACGCATTAATCCAGAAAAGCATCATCGATAACTGGAACCTGGACGCACTGACCGACTTCAAGGGACAGACGTTACAGTTCCACGATGTGGCGCGCAAGATTGAAAAGATTCACATCTTGTTTGAAAACAGCGGTATCCAGAAAGGTGATAAGATTGCCCTCTGCGGGCGCAACTCCAGTCAGTGGGCCGTGGCTTTTATCGCCACACTCACCTACGGGGCCATTGCCGTGCCTATCCTGCACGAGTTCAATGCAGAGCAGATACACAACATCGTGAACCATTCCGAAGCCCGACTGCTCTT
>DFGG01000040.1 GCA_002371695.1 bacterium UBA3756 | reverse complement strand
GGGCCTGATGGATTTTCTCCTCCTTAGCGCACAGGGAGATGCGGATGTAGCGCTGGCCATTGGAACCGAAGATGAAGCCAGGGGTGATGAAGACGCGAGCCTCGTGGAGCACGCGCTCGGTGAGTTCCTCCACATCGGCATACTTGTCAGGAATACGTCCCCAGAGGAACATACCCACCTGCGAGGGGTCGAAGGTGCAGCCGAGCACCCGCATGATTTCCTCAGCATAGCGACGGCGACGGGCGTAGGTATTGATATTGTACTCCCGGTGCCAGGCGTCATCATTCTTATAGGCCTCGGCAGCTGCCAGCTGGATGCCACGGAAAGTGCCGCTCTCGATGTTCGACTGCACCTTCAGAATCCAAGAGATCAGCTCGGCATTCGAGGCACAGAGTCCTACGCGCCACCCCGGCATGTTGTGGCTCTTCGACATCGAATTGAACTCTATACAGCAATCCTTGGCTCCCGGCACCTGAAGGATGCTCAGATGCTCCTCGCTGAGGATGAAGCTATAGGGATTGTCGTTAACCACAACGATGTTGTGGTCTACGGCGAACTTCACCAGCCGCTCGTAAGTCTCGCGACGAGCACGTCCGCCGGTAGGCATGTTGGGATAGTTGGTCCACATCAGCTTCACCCGTGAGAGATCCATCCGCTCCAGCTCGTCGAAGTCGGGCTGCCAGCCATTGTCCTCCCGGAGGTTGTAGTTCACGATATTCGCCCCGAGGATCTTCGAGAGCGAAGTGTAGGTGGGGTAGCCGGGATTGGGCACGAGTACCGAGTCGCCGGGGTTGACCAGTGCGAGCGTCACGTGCAGTATGCCCTCCTTCGAGCCGATGAGGGGCAGCACCTCGGTCTTGGGGTCGAGGCTGACGTCGTACCAGCGTTGATAGAAACCGGCCATCGCCTCGCGCAGTTCCGGCGTGCCCATCGTGGGCTGATAGCCGTGGGCACTGGGGTCATGGGCCACCTGGCAGAGCCGCTCGATGGTCTGCGGTGAAGGCGGCATGTCGGGACTGCCGATGGCGAGGCTGATGATGTCCTTTCCCTCGGCATTCATCTGGGCCACCTCCTTTAGTTTTCTACTGAAATAGTATTCGCTCACTAAGCTGAGTCTCTCTGCTGGCTGTATCATTTCTATATTGTTTTTATTAATTCTAAATTATTTCCTTAGTTGGTCTGCCGTCCGTCCCTATATTCTCCAAGGATCTTTAAGTCTTTTGTCAGTGGGATAATGGCATCGATTGACTGACGATAACGCGTCAGGTCATCATACATCACATCGACGTAGAACAGGTATTCCCATTCGTGTCCGATGATAGGCAGAGACTGAATCTTCGTCAGGTTGATCTTATAGAACGAGAGGATAGCCAGCACATGGGAAAGCGACCCTTCTTCGTGAGGCAACGAGAAGACGATGCTCGACTTATTGGTCTCCGTCAGCGGTCGCAGCAGGTCGGCCTTGTTGGGATTCGACACCACGAGGAAACGGGTGAAGTTGTGCTTATTGTCCTCGATATGGTTCTCGAGCACTTTCAGTCCATAGAGCTTGGCAGCCTCCGCATGGCAGATGGCGGCCCATCCCCGATGCTGGCCCTCGGCAATCATCTTCGCCGAACCGGCAGTATCCTCAGCCTCCACATTCTTCATACGAGGGTGCTGGGCCAGGAACTCACGGCACTGCATCAGTGCCACGGGATGGGAATGGATTTCGGTGATGGTGTCCCAGTCGTCGTCGGGCAGACAACAGATGCAGTGGGAGATGTGCAACTTATGCTCTCCGACGATGGTCGTGCCAGAGTCGCGCAGCAACTCATAGTTATGGAGCAGACTTCCGGCGATGGTATTCTCGATGGCGAGCATGCCGATGGCCGTGGGGTCCTGCTTGATGCTGGCAAAGACTTCCTCGAAGGTGCTGCAACAGATGAGCTGTATCTGTTCTCCTTCGAAAAACAGGTGTGCTGCAATGTCGTGGAACGACCCGATCAGTCCTTGAATGGCTATTCTCTTCATATCTTCTTTCCTATTTGTAAAACAAATCCCGCTTTCACTTGTCTGTGAAGCGGGACCTTATTTCTAATCTTCAATATTGCAATCTTACATACGGCCTTACGCTTCACAGTACCCTGCAAAGTAAAAGTAATAGCCGTAAAAGTAAGCGTTCAAATGTGACATCTTCTATTCTTTTTATGTATTTCGGCTGCAAAAGTAATGCTTTTTTGTGAACTGAACAAATAAATTGCAAGAAAAATTGCGATTCTGCTTACATTTTCTTTCCGATAGCCTCAGAAACAATCGTTGCCAGCCGCTCTGCACCTATATACCCTATTATATATTATAAGTGCAACCACTGTCGGCGAACCTCATCGCGTTCCAGTTCATCAATCAGGATCTCGGCCAGTGCCTCCACCACATCCGTTGGTACCTGAAAGCGGATATCGTCGCTATGCGGGTCGATGGACGGCAGGAAATGAGGCATCTCTGCCCTATAGACATCCTTCATCCGGCTTCCCTTCCCGCCGTCAGCAGAGCAGGAATAGGAGATATTGGCCAGACGGTCGCAGAGCTTAACGAAAGGGGCATAGGGTGTCTCGCGGATACCCCGGTAGTACTTCTCCCCTGCCCGCTCGGCACGCGTCCTGCCCTTGTCGTTGGTCAGGGCATAGACAATCTCTGTGGCCATCAGGGCCTGCTCGCCCTTCATCCACTTCAAGGCCGTCTTCATCACATCATTATACGTCTGGCGTGCATCCTCGATGCTGTCGTGATAGTAGCCGCCAAAGAACAGAGGCAGCACATCCGCCTCACAGGCACAAACCTGATAACCGTAGTCGTGAATGCCCTGCACCACCATATCGAGATGGTAGCCATAAGGCAGGTCATCACCGTAGATCTGGTTCACACTCTGATGAAGATCGTGGGCCGACTGCCGTATCTCTGCTATCTGTACAGCGTATTTGTCTTCATACGCCATAAATTCTTCCTTCGTCATAGTCTGATGATTGCAACTTGGTTGCAAAATTACGAAATATTTATGAATTATGAATCATGAATTATGGATTATTTACTACCTTTGCACCAGATTATGGAAAAAAAGACTATCGCAATACTCGGAATGATGTGTGC
>DFGG01000091.1 GCA_002371695.1 bacterium UBA3756 | reverse complement strand
CGTACAATGAAACATATTTACCTCATATTTATTATGCTATTTCAGACGCTCGCGGCAAACAGTATTCCTGCAAGGCCGGGGCAGTGGAAGATTCTGACCCTGGCTGATGGCTCGCAAGTGAAAGCCGAACTGAAGGGCGATGAGTTTGCTCACTACTGGATCAGTGAAGACGGCACTTGTTTTGCCGAAACAGAGAAGCCCGGCATCTATAAGGCTGCCCTGCTGAGCACTCTGATAGCCAGATCAGAAAAGAAACGAAGCCAAAGAGCTGAATACCATGCTAGAAACCGGACAAGAACAGTTAGCGGTGATACCCATGAACCGTATGTCGGCAAGAAAAAGGGACTGATACTCCTGGTTGATTTCCAGAACAAGAAATTCCTAGACGACCATACGCCAGCACTGTATAATGATATAATGAACAAGGTGGGCTTTACGAGCGACCTGGGTTTCAAGGGCAGCGTAAAGGACTACTTCCTGCATCAGAGCTACGGCCAGTTCGAACTCGACTTTGACGTGATAGGGCCGTTGACCATGCCGAGGACCTATGGCTATTATGGTGCCAATACACAGGGAAATGACACCAACCCCGGCTTGATGGTTGCCACTGCTTGCGAGATGGCTGATGAGCAGGTGGACTATCACGACTATGACTGGGATGGTGATGGCGAGGTAGACCAGGTGTTCGTGATATATGCGGGTCTTGGCGAAGCAGCGGGCGGCGATGTAAATACCATCTGGCCCCATGAGTGGCATCTGCAAAGCAATGACTATGGCAAGACACTTACACTCGACGGCGTAGTGATTGACACCTATGCCTGTGGCCCGGAACTCATTCAGCGAGGTTATGCTGAAAGCTCCATCGGCATAGAGGGCATCGGTACCATCTGCCATGAATTCTCCCACTGTCTGGGATTGCCCGACATGTACGATACCGGAGGCGGCAACTATGGTATGTACAAATGGGACCTGATGTCGTCAGGGAGCTATAACGGCAACAGTTTCTCGCCAGCCGCCTATACCAGCTATGAGCGCATGTACTGCGGATGGAAGCAACCGATAGTATTGGAGAATGACACCGTCATCACCGACATGAAAGCCATTGACGAAGGAGGCGACTTCTTTATTATCTATAATGACGCAGCTCCCGACGAGTACTATCTGCTTGAGAATCGACAGCAGAGAGGATGGGATTCCGGAATACCGGGAAGTGGCTTGCTGGTGCTGCACGTCGACTTCGATAGCGAGTTGTGGATGTATAATCTGGTTAACAATACAACGGCGTATGAGGGCTACAATAGCCATCAGCGCTGCACAGTGATACCTGCAGACAATAACCTGGCTACAACTGATGCTGCCGGGGATGTATTTCCCTATGGCGAGAAGGATAGCCTTACCAACAAGTCGCTGCCGAGAGCTGAGTTGTATAATCTCAACCCCGACGGCATACACTATACCAGTAAGCCCATTACCCAGATCAAGCAGTCTGAAGGTGTAATCTCTTTCAAATTCGAGAATAAGGTCGTTAACAGAACGCCCTCGGCCATCAGACAGACAACTGTAATGGGTAGAAGTGACAGGCCACTCGTCTACGACCTTCTTGGCCGCAGTATTGGTACTGATTTGAAAGCCTTGCCGAAGGGCATCTATATCATCGACGGAAAGAAAACCGTCATCAAGTAATTGCCTAAAAAGAAAGCCTCCCGAAGACCTTGCAGCTTCGGGAGGCTAACTTTTGCTGCATAAGTTTGGAGGTTTGGAAAATTGTTTGTATCTTTGCGCCGTTAATTCCGATTATCAGGAATGAAGAAAAGTGCAGTGATAGTGTGCGTCCTGCTGGTGGTGAGCCTGCTGGCAGGGTGTCTGAAGGATGAGGTAGGTGGCGTCCGACTGGTTACCGATTCTTCTGTCGAGGTATATTCCGTGCCGCGGCAGGTGGCTTCATTCCTGTTTCACAGTGGAGGCCCTTGGACGGCCACCGCTGATGTGCCTTGGCTGAAAGTGGTCAAGGAGAACGGCCCCGGAGGGACTGACACGCTGATCATCGTGACGACGGAGAAGAATCTGACGGGTGCTCCGCGCACAGCTCTGGTGACTGTGGAGTCAGGTGGACAGCGCGAGGTGGTGAATGTCAAGCAGAGTGAGGAGTATGCTGTCCTCGATGTCAAGGAGGTGATGGTGCCTGCTGAAGGCGGACTGCTTGACGTAAAGTTCAGGACGAATGTGGCCGACAGCTTGCAACTCTATGTATCCAGTCATCTGGCGAAGTATCTGGTTGATACGCGAGACTCTACAGCGAAAGTTCGCGGCGAGGAGAGAGTTGGTACCCTTGGCTTCCTAAAAGTATTGCCCAACGACAGCACTGGTGTTCGCTTAGGCTTATTCTTCCTCTCTATCAAAAATAGGCACGGTGGGCGTCTGGATCTGGATACACTCCTTTTCAGCCAGCCTCCTCTGCATGGCGACTCCACGAAGACGGAGTGAAGAACGGTTAGCCACGCCGACTTCTGAAAAATTCTTGCATCAGCTCCCGGCATTGCTCTTCCAGCATGCCGCCAATGGCCGTGGCTTTAGGGTGGAGAGCCCGGGGAGCATATTCGTGATACCCTCGTTTCTCATCAGCGGCACCATAGACGATGCGCGGAATCTGCGCCCATCCGATGGCTCCTGCACACATCACGCAGGGCTCAACGGTGACGTAGAGCGTGCAGTCCGTCAGATATTTGCCCCCTAAGGTGTTGGCGGCTGCCGTGATGGCCTGCATCTCGGCATGGGCCGTTACGTCGCAGAGAGTTTCAGTCAGGTTATGGCTGCGGGCAACTACACGGTCGTTGCATACGATGACGGCTCCGATGGGTATCTCGCCTTTCTTGAAGGCCTGGTGCGCTTCCTCCAGTGCCATTTGCATGAAGCGCTCATCTTTTTTTTGTTGTTCTTCTGCATTCATGTTGCAAAGATACATTTTTTTTCGTATCTTTGCAAGCGATTTATGGATTTTAAGATTATTCATATTGAGGAGACCGACTCCACCAATCGCTGGCTAACTACACACGGGTTCCTGACCCCGTGTGTAGTGTGGGCGGAGTATCAGACGGCTGGGCGAGGCTGTGGCACCAACTCGTGGGAGAGTGAGCGCGGCAAGAACCTGACGTTCTCCGTGCTGCTCCATCCCGCAGAGCTGCCAGCCAAC
This sequence comes from bacterium UBA3756, assembly GCA_002371695.1. The sequence goes on along the minus strand of DFGG01000091.1, from coordinate 13,084 downwards.
AGGCAGTTCCAGATATCCATGCAGGTGTCGCTGGCACTCTGCGAAGCCCTGGGGCACCATATCGGAGACTTGAGCATCAAGTGGCCCAACGATATCTATTGGCGCAACGGCAAGATAGCCGGCATCCTGATAGAGAACCGCCTGCAGGGCAGCATTATCCGCGACAGTATCGTGGGGATAGGACTGAACGTGAATCAGCGGGAGTTCCGGAGTGATGCTCCCAATCCAGTGTCGCTCTGGCAGATTTGTGAGCACGAGACCGACAGAGAGCAGTTGTTGCTCGATTTCCTCGAAGCGCTGAAGAAAAATCTTGGCCAGGACGTGAGGGCACAATACCTCTCGATGCTTTATCGTCGCAGAGGCTTTCATCCCTATACTGACAGGGATGGGGCTTTTATGGCCGAGATTGCTGACGTGGAGGATGACGGTCATCTGGTGTTGCGCGATGAGGAGGCCCGCGAGAGGCGCTACGCTTTCAAGGAAGTTTCATTTATTATATAATAAGGTATATGGCAAAGTTTAAGAGAATCCTATTGAAGTTGTCGGGCGAGAGCCTGATGGGTAAGCAGGGCTACGGCATCGATCCGGAGCGCCTGAGTGATTATGCTCGTCAGATTAAGGAAATCAGCGAGATGGGTGTAGAGATAGGCATCGTGATTGGTGGAGGTAATATCTTTCGCGGCCTTTCGGGCTCGCAGAAGGGCTTCGACCGTGTGAAGGGCGACCAGATGGGCATGTGTGCCACGGTGATCAACTCGCTGGCGCTGAGCAGTGCCCTTGGAGCAGAAGGCGTGAAGAACAAGGTGCTGACGGCTATTCGTATGGAGCCTATCGGTGAGTTCTACACCAAGTGGAAGGCCATCGAGGCTATGGAGCAGGGGTATGTGTGCATCTTCTCGGCAGGCACGGGCTCTCCTTATTTCACCACCGATACGGGCAGCAGCCTGCGTGGTATTGAGATTGAGGCCGACGTGATGCTGAAGGGTACTCGTGTGGATGGTGTCTATACGGCTGACCCGGAGAAAGATCCTACTGCAACTAAGTTTGACGAGATTACCTATAAAGAGGTGCTGGCACGTGGTCTGAAGGTGATGGACCTGACGGCTATCTGTATGTGTCAGGACAACAACCTGCCCATCTATGTGTTCAATATGGATGTGGTTGGCAACTTGAAGAAGGTGATGGAAGGCGAGCCCATTGGCACGCTGGTACACAACTAAGCTATTTCACCTCTTCGAACTCAACGTATTCACCATCGTTGCTGTCGAAGATTTTCCTGTCCTCATTGCGGTCGTCAATGATGGTCACACCACTGCTCGTAGTCGTTCTGCGGGCAGTGTTTTTTGTTTGTTGCGTACCTCCTCCTGTTTGCTGATACTGCCGTTGACTGCGAGAACCTGAATCACTGCTCTTGAAATAATCTTCGCCGAAGGGATTTTTTTCCTTCTGCTCCTTTTGTTTCTGCTTGCGGGCGAATGTTTCTTCTGCAGCCTCACGCATCTGACGAATACCTTTGTAGGCGAAATTGACGATTACCAGCACGATAATGGCTATGGCAATCAGGCCGAATAAGAATATGCCGATGAAAAGTTGCATATCGGTCAGTGTTAATTAGATTGTTTCTTGGTAGTAATGGCAGACAGTACAATGTACCAGGCGATGATGGCTGCCAGACCGCTGACACCCAGCAATAGCAGCAGTGGTACACACGAGAGGATAAAGATATATTTGATTTCATTGCCCTTCCAGCCCCATGTCTTGAACTTGAGGGCAAACATAGGTATTTCGCTGACGAGCAGATAGCAACTCAGCAGCATGAGCGCTATCACGCCATATATATAATAAGGTGAAGAGGCCAGCCATTCTTCGCTACCAACTATGAGTGCCCCCCAGAAGAGCGCATTGGCAGGTGTGGGCAGGCCGATAAAACCCATGGCCTGACGCTCGTCGAGGTTGAACTTGGCCAACCGGAGTGCCGAGAAGGCGGCCATCACGAAGGCGATGTAGGGGAGAAATGAGAGGGGAGAGGTGAGAGGTGAGAGGTGAGAGGTGAGAGGTGAGAGGTGAGAGGTGAGGAAATGGAAGACGATGGCAGAGGGCGCAAAGCCGAAAGTGATGTCGTCGGCCAGGGAGTCGAGCTCCTTGCCGATAGGGGAGGAGACGTGCAGCAGGCGTGCCGTCATGCCGTCGAAGAAGTCGAACACGGCTCCAATGACGATAAACAACAGGGCTGTGTCATAGACACCGCATAGTGCCCAATAAGTAGCGATACAGCCTGAGATGAGGTTGCAGCAGGTAATCGTATTTGGGATATGCTTCTTCATCTCACTTAACTCAGTTTGGCTATCACTGTCTGGTCGCCTGTGGTGGGTTGGCCGATGGTAACACAGGGCTTGGCACTCAGAGGCAGGAACACATCAACTCGCGAACCCAGTTTGATGAATCCCATGTGCTCGTCAATATAGCACTCCTCGTTAGGCTTGGCATAGGTGACGATGCGGCGGGCCATGGCTCCGGCTATCTGGCGTACCAGGATATCCTCGCCAGTGGGAGTGGTAATCATCACGTCGGCATGCTCATTTTCCTCGCTGGCTTTGGGGAGCCAGGCCTTGTGGTAGTTGCCATTCTGGTGATGGACGAACTTTACCTTGCCGTCGACGGGGAACCAGTTGGCATGCACGTTGAGCGGACTCATGAAGATGGAGATCATCAGGCGCTTGTCGTGGAAATACTCATTCTCCTCAGCCTCTTCCACCACTACAATCTTACCGTCGGCAGGAGCAACGACCAGTTTCTCCGTATCGCCGTTGAAGTAGCGGATGGGACAACGGTAGAAATTGAGGGCCATGAGCCAGGCGGGACAGAAGATGGCTATGAAGATCCAAAAAGGGATGTGCGAGTCGAAGAGATACAAGAGCAGCGAGGCTACAGACAGCAACAGACCTGCTGAAAGCAACAGCTCGCTAGTACCCTCACGGTGAATCCTAATCTTCTTCAGTTTCTTTATCTTTTCTCCCATGTAAATTCAGTCGATTGTCTTAAATCGGGTGCAAAGGTACATAAAAATTATGAATTATGAATTAATAATTATGAATTTTTTTGGTATTCTCAATATTTCACCGTATCTTTGAACCTCAAAAAGCAGGAATGCAAACCTAAAATATGGAAGATTTCGTACATCTGCACGTACATACATACTACTCGATACTCGACGGACAGTCGAGCATCAAGAAACTTGTAGACAAAGCCATTGCCGACGGAATGAAGGGCATGGCCATCACCGACCACGGTGACATGTTCGGGATTAAGGAATTTCACGACATCTGCAACAGCGTGAACAAGGAGCGCAAGAAAAAAGGGCTCGAACCCTTCAAGCCCATCTTCGGCTGTGAGATGTACGTGGCACGACGTGGTGACAAGAGCCTGAAGGAAACGAAAGAAGACCTGGGCGGCTACCACCTCATCGTGTTGGCCAAGAATGAGCATGGCTACAAAAATCTGATCAAGCTTGTCAGTAACTCCTGGGTAGACGGCTTCTACAACCGTCCGCGTACCGACCGCATGGAGCTGGAGAAGTACCACGAAGACCTGATTGTATGCTCCGCATGTATTGCTGGTGAGGTGCCGGCCAAGATATTAAAGGGCGACATTGCCGGGGCCCGTGAGGCCATCGAGTGGCACAAGCGGCTGTGGGGCGATGACTACTATCTGGAATTGCAGCGTCACGAGGTGACCGATCCGGATATCCGAGCCAACCGCGAGACCTTCCCCCTGCAGCAGCAGGCCAACAAGGTGCTCATCGAACTGGCCCGCGAATACGGCATCAAACTCATCTGTACCAATGATGCCCACTTCGTAGACCGCGACAATGCCGAGGCCCACGACCATCTGCTCTGTCTGGCCACAGGAAAGGATCTCGACGACCCCACCCGTATGCTCTACTCTAAGCAGGAGTGGTTTAAGACGCGTCAGGAGATGAACGACATCTTCAGCGACGTGCCTGAGGCCATGGCCAACACGGTGGAGATATTGAATAAGGTGGAGGTGTACGGTCTGGACAACGACCCCATCATGCCTTTCTTCCCCATACCCGAGTCGTTTGGCAGGGAGGATGAGTGGCGCCAGAGGTTTACTGAGCAGCAGCTCTACGAGGAGTTCACCCGCGACGAGAACGGCGAGAATCCCATGTCGAGGGAGGACGGCGAGAAAAAGATCAAGAAACTGGGTGGCTACGACAAGCTGTATCGCATCAAGTTCGAGGCCGACTATCTGGCAGAACTGGCCTACAAAGGCGGCAAGCAGCGTTATGCCCCAGACAAGGAATTGGTGCTGGACAAGGTAGAGGTAAATATTGCGGAGTCGGATACTTCGTACACCATTCTTCACTCTTCACTCCCCAAGGAGGTGGACGACCGCATCCGTTTCGAACTGCATATCATGAAGACGATGGGTTTCCCTGGCTACTTCCTCATCGTGCAGGACTTCATCAACTCTGCCCGCGACGAACTGGGCGTGATGGTGGGCCCCGGACGTGGATCGGCTGCCGGTAGCGTGGTGGCCTATTGCCTGGGCATCACGAAGATTGACCCTCTGAAGTATGACCTGCTGTTTGAGCGTTTCCTCAATCCTGACCGTATCTCATTGCCCGATATCGATACCGACTTCGATGACGACGGTCGCGGAAAGGTGCTCAAGTGGGTGATGGACAAGTACGGTCACGAGAACTGTGCCCATATCATCACCTATGCCTCGATGGCCACGAAGAACTCTATCAAGGACGTGGCCCGAGTGGAGAAACTGCCGCTTGCCATCTCCAATGCACTCTGCAAGGCCATCCCCGACCGTCTGCCCGACAATGCGAAGATGAATCTGGCGAACGCCATCAAGTATGTGCCTGAGTTGCGCGATGCCGAGGCTTCCACCGATCCGCAGCTGGCCAACACCATCAAGTATGCCAAGATGCTGGAGGGAACGGTGCGCGGCACGGGTATCCACGCCTGCGGCTTCATCATCTGCCGCGACCCCATCAGCGACCATGTGCCCGTATCGACGGCTGATGATCCTGACTTCAAGGGTACGAAGACGAACTGCACACAGTACGACGGACACGTGATTGAGTCGACAGGACTTATCAAGATGGACTTCCTCGGTCTGAAGACACTCTCGGAGCTGAAGGAAGCCTGCGCTAACATCAAAAGGACACGAGGTATCGACGTAGACCTCGACACGATACCTATCGACGACCCCAAGACCTACGAGCTCTACCAGCAGGGCCGCACCATCGGCACCTTCCAGTTTGAGTCGGCAGGCATGCAGAAATATCTGCGCGAGCTGCATCCTACGGTCTTCGAAGACCTGATAGCCATGAATGCCCTCTATCGTCCGGGCCCCATGGACTACATCCCCTCATTTATTGCCCGAAAGAACGGACGCGAAGATATCACCTACGATATCCCCTGTATGGAGAAGTATCTGAAGGATACCTACGGCATCACCGTCTATCAGGAGCAGGTGATGCTGCTCTCGCGCCAGCTGGCCGACTTCACCCGAGGTGAGAGCGACGCCCTGCGTAAGGCGATGGGTAAGAAGAAGAAAGACATCGTAGACGCCATGAAGCCGAAGTTCATCGAGGGCGGCAAGAAGAACGGCCATGACCCGAAGGTGCTGGAGAAGATCTGGGCCGACTGGGAGAAGTTCGCCTCCTATGCCTTCAACAAGTCGCATGCTGCCTGCTATTCGTGGGTGGCCTATCAGACAGCTTATCTGAAGGCCAATTATCCCGCAGAATTCATGGCCGCCATCATGACGCGCCGCCGCGACCAGATCACAGAAATCACCAAACTGATGGATGAGTGCAAGCAGATGAAGATCGATGTGCTCGGACCGGATGTCAACGAGTCGTATGAGAAATTCGGTGTGAACCATCATGGTGAGATCCGCTTCGGTCTTGGAGCCATCAAGGGCATGGGCGACTCTGCTGCCTTGGCCATCATCGATGAGCGTGAGAAGAACGGACCCTATAAGGATATCTACGACTTTGCCCAGCGCGTCAGTTTTGCCTCCGTCAACCGCAAGGCCTTTGAAAGTCTGGCACTCAGCGGTGGCTTCGACAGTTTCGGCATCCGTCGTGAGGACTACTTTGCCGTCAACGGCAAGGGCGAGACGTTCCTCGACACTTTGGTGCGCTACGGACAGCTTTACCAGCAGGAAAAGGCCGAGATGCAGAACTCGCTCTTCGGAGCCTTTGGCGACGGTGTGGAGATAGCCCAGCCGCAGCCCCCAAAGACTGATGTACGATGGAGTGACATAGAGCGACTGAACAAGGAGCGTGATCTCGTGGGAATCTATCTCTCCGCCCATCCGCTCGATGAATACAAAATCATCCTCGACAACCTCTGCAACACCCGTTGTACTGAGCTGGCAGATCGCGGCATAGCCCTTCAGGACCGGGAGGACATCACACTGGGCGGCATCGTCACTGGCTTGCAGACACGCTTCAGTGCCAAGTCCAACAAGCCTTGGGGCATTGTCACCCTCGAGGATTTCGAAGGTTCTGGCGAACTGACCCTTTTTGGCGACGACTGGCTGGCACTCAATGGCAAGTTTATCGAGGGGGCGGCAGTCTACGTCACTGGGAAGATGCAGGCCCGCTACCGCGACTCCGACCAGAAGGAGCTGAAGGTGGCCAATGTGGAGCTGCTGCAGACGGTGAAGGAGCGTGCGGTAGACCGTATCACCATCTCGCTGGTCACCGACCCGGAGAAGTTCGACGAGCGCATCGTGGCAGAGCTCAGCGAGCTCATCAGCGAGAGTCCCGGCAAGACCAAGCTCTTCTTCCAGTTGCGTGACCCTCAGGGCAAGCATCATGTGCTGTTACGCTCGAAAGGTCACGACGTGGATGTACGCCACACGCTGATCGACTTCATCGAGAGTCATGACATGCTCGACTACAAGATCAACTGATGGCACGCTTTTTGCATACGATATGATCGAGATATTAATAAACTAAACCCCAAAAGAATTATGGAAGTACAGATTACAAATGAGAATTTCGAGACTTTGAAAGGCGGCAGTCAGCCGTTGGTAGTTGATTTCTGGGCAACATGGTGCGGCCCCTGCCGTATGGTGGCTCCTATTATTGCCAAATTGGCAGAGAAGTACGACGGCAAGATCACCGTCGGCAAGTGCGACGTTGAGGAGAACGAGGACCTGGCCCAGGAGTTCGGCATCCGCAATATCCCCACCATCCTGTTCTTCAAGAATGGCGAGGTAGTCGACAAGCTGGTAGGTGCCGTCGCTGAGGCCAAGTTAGACGAAAAGTTCCAAGCCCTGCTCTGATCTATGGCAAGTCTTGAAGAAGAGCTCCGCATGGATGAGGAGGAGAACCAGAGGGAACTGGAATTCATCCGCAAGTTCCTGCCGGTTGACCTGAAGTACCATTACAGCAACTCAGACATTCTCTGGATCATCGATGCCATTGTCGACTACTACTATACCAGTGGCGTCCTCGATGCTGAGGGAGACGAGGTGGATATCGATATGGAGGCAGTGGCCGACTACGTCTGCCGACGTGCCAAGGAGGAGAAGGTCAGCCAGTCGTTCAATCTGGAGGATGTGATCATCATGGTGCAGGCCGACTTGGACTTTCAGGAGCAGAACCTTGCTTAAGACAATAATCCCCAGCCTTTTGGTTGGGGATTATTGTTAGAATTCGATACTGCGCGTGCCGTCACGTTCTTCGCTGATAGTGACTCTGACGGCATCCTCCGGCAGCAGTTCCTCTATCAGCTCGGGCCACTCGATGAAGCAAAGTGCGCCGCTGTAGAAATAGTCTTCGTAGCCCATGTCGTAGACCTCCTCCAACTTCTTGATGCGATAGAAGTCGAAGTGGTAGACGGGCACGGAGGCCGTGTACTCATTGACGATGGCGAAGGTAGGCGAGGTGATCACGTCGCTGACTCCCAGCTCCTCGCAGACGGCCTTGATGAAGGTGGTCTTGCCGGCTCCCATCTGGCCGTAGAAGGCGAACACCTTGGCATCGCCCATCTGACTGATAAACTCACGGGCAGACTCCCGTATATTCTCTAAGTGTTCTATCTTTATTTTCATCTTTTCTTTCCTGTTAATGTGATGATAGGTATGATCATCTCCTCCATCGAGATGCCTCCGTGCTGGAATGTGTCACGATAGTAGCTCACGTAATAGTTGTAGTTGTTGGGGTAGGCCAGGAAGGCATCGCCCGTGGCAAATACGTAGGATGTAGACAGATTAGGCGCTGGCAGCAGCGCTTTCTGAGGCTCGCGGATGGTGAAGAGGTTCTTGTCGTCGTATGCCAGGTTCTTGCCAAGTTTGTAGCGCAGGTTCGTGTTGGTGTTCCTGTCGCCTACGATCTTCACGGGCTGTGTACACCTGATGCTGCCGTGGTCGGTAGTGACGATCACCTTGCAGTCCTTCTGTGCCAACAAACGGAAGAAATCGCTGATGACGGAGTGTCGGAACCATGACTGGGTAATCGAACGGTAGGCACTCTCGTTGTTGGCCAGTTCGCGTACCATCCTTGACTCCGTACGGGCGTGGCTCAGCATGTCGATGAAGTTGAATACCACGACGTTCAGATCGTTCTTCTCCATCTGCTGCATCTGCTGCATCAGCTTGTCGGCATCAGCAGAACTGTTTACCTTGTGGTAGCTGAATGTGTTCTTGCGGCGATAGCGGTCCAGTTGTGTCTGGATGAGCGGCTCCTCGTTCAGGTTCTTGCCTTCCTCCTCGTCTTCGTCGACCCACAGGTCTGGAAACATCTGTGCTATCTTGTTGGGCATCAGGCCTGAGAAGATGGCGTTGCGAGCATACTGTGTCGCTGTGGGCAGGATGCTGAAGTAGAGGTTTTCATCGATGTCGAACTGCTTGCCGATGTCCTGTGCCAGCATGCGCCACTGATCGTAGCGGAAATTGTCGAGCACCACCAGATACACCTTCTCTCCCTCGTTGAGCAGGGGGAACACCTTGGTCTTGAAGACCTCTGGCGAGAGCATGGGACGTGCCTCTGAGGGCTGCTGCAGACTGGCTATCTCACCAACCCACTGTAGATAGTTCTTCTTGATGTACTTGGCGAAGCCCAGGTTGGCTTCTTCCTTCTGCATCTTCAGCATGTCGGTCATGCTACTGTCTGTGCTGCTCAGTTCGAGTTCCCAGTGTACCAGCCGTTTATATACTTCTGCCCAGTCCTGCCACGACCTGCAGTCCATGATCTGCATGGCTATCTGCTGGAACTGCTGCTGATACTGCGATTGCGTCACCTCTGTCTCTATCTCCTGCCGATGGATGTTCTTCTTCAGTGTCAGCAGTATCTGATTGGGATTCACGGGCTTGATCAGATAGTCGGCTATTTTCTGGCCGATGGCCTGTTCCATGATGTTCTCCTCCTCACTCTTGGTGACCATCACCACGGGCAGGGCAGGGTGCAGCTCCTTGATGCGCTGCAGAGTCTCCAGACCGCTGATGCCTGGCATCTGCTCGTCGAGCAGCACCAGGTCGAAGTTTTTCTCCTGGCACAACTCGATGGCGTCAGTACCGTTGGTCACTGTCTCCACTTCGTAGCCTTTCTTCTCGAGGAACAACAGATGGGCCCTTAGCTGCTCCACCTCGTCGTCTACCCATAATAATACTCCGTTCGTCATATCTTAAATCTCAAATTACCAGAAGTCATCACCGAAATCGAAGTCCTCCACCTGCTTCTTTTGGGCAGGCTTATCAGGCAGGATATCGTCTTCTGTCTCTTCTTCTTCCGATGTCTCGTCTGTCTCCAGGTCATCTTCAGTCGGGGTGCCTTCCTCTTCTATGTCTGGTGCTTCGATGTCTTCTGGTTGTATCAGCAGCTGCTCCTGGCTCACCTTCATAGGCACGAAGGTGTCTTCGTAGAACACTTCGTAGTCGTCATAGCTGAAGCGATTGCCCAGCAGTGGCAGGTTTACGTCGCTGATAATCAACTTCTTGCAGTTCTTCAGCTTCTCGGCCATTATCTCGTTGGCATAGAGCTTTCGGGCGTACTGCATCGCCTCGTCATAGTTCTGGAATCCGCTGATGAGCATTCGTTGCAACCCCTCGTCGGTATCGGTAGTGATCTCGAAGTTGCGCACCAGATAGTTGGTGAAGTTATAGCGTGCCATCTCGAAGAGCAGCTGGTTCTGGTCTACGCTGTCAGGCTCGTAGGCCAGGATGAAGAGGAACCGCTGCTTGGGGTCGGCACTCAGGGTGTCGGCCACGGTGGAGTCGGCCGTCAGGGTGACATCGCGGCGTGACCATACGTCGCCGATATCGAATTTGCCGCCGTGCAGTCTCCTGCCGTCTTGCACACCTTTGATGATCATGCCAGCCAGTTCGCTCACCTCGCTCTTCGGATGTTTCGTCACCACCTCTTGCAGGCGCTCGATACAGCCATCGCCATCGCCTTCGTTCAGGCGGCTCAGACCATCGATGAAAATGAACTTGGCCCGATTCACACCCAGTGGGAAGCGTTCTTCTGATATCCTGGCGTTGGTTCTGATCTCTTCGAACCTGTCGCTCTTGAAAGCCTCGTAGGTAGCTGCATAGAGTGAGTCTTCGATATGGGTGCCGAACTTGGCATTCGAGGCATAGTAGGGGTCGCTGAGCAGGGTGGTCCATTCACTCTCGGGATAATCAGCCTTCAGATGGCTCAGACAGTTGGATGCCAGGGTGTGCTGACCTTTGCGTGAGTAGAGCAGGAAGAGGTGATACCAGGCGTCATCGAGATGTTCGTAGGATGGATAGTCTTTCGTCAGGCGCAGCAGTTGTTTTTGCGAGAGATTCAGGTTGTCGAGCTTGTCCTTGAAGATGATGCCCGACTTGAGCAGTGCTTCCTGTATGATGGCATGGCTCTGGGCCTTCTGCTCGTCGCTGAAGGGTATCTGCGCCAGATAGTACTCGCGGTTGTGGGGGTCGTTGGCCAGTGTGTCGGCGGGGGCTGACGGCTCGGCGGTGCTCAGACTGTCTGGGCTTTCTGGATTGTCTGAATTATCTGGATTTTTCGGATTTTCCGGATTTCCCGGATTTTCCTTGTCCTCCTCTCCTGGCAGATTCACTACCGTCTGGTTGGCGCGCTGCCAGTTGTCAGCATTCTCGCGGCGGCCCCACTGCCGCTGGAAGGCGGTCTTACCCTGGCTTACTGCCGTAGGATTGTAGAAATACCACTGCCCGTTGCCGGCTGTCGGTGCCACGGCGGGGGCTTGTGGACTCATCCGGTTGCCCACGGCCTGATTCCGCTGCAGCTGCTTCTCCGCCTCGCGTTCCAGTTCGGCATCGCGGGCCTCCTTCTCCTGGCGCTTCAACTCGGCTATCACGCGATCGATGGCATTCAACCGTTCCTTTTCAGGCATGATGGACAGTTCCAGCAGTGAGTCTTGCAGATGGATGGCGTCTGTGTGGGGCACCAGTTCATCGAGTACTTTAGAGCGTTGCGACAGTTCCTCGTAGTCCTTGCGGTCCTTGTCGAGTAGACCGATGGCCTCACCATAGCAGCGCTGGGCATCGTTGTATTTCTCCAGCTGCCAATAAAGGTTGCCGAGTGTCAGTAGCAGTACCCCTTTCTCGATGCCGCTACGGGTGGCTTTCTTGTTGCCTTGCTCGTAGGCGGCGATGGCCTTCAGGGTGTCCTTCTCTGCCAGATGGATATTGCCCATGGCGTAGTATACCTGATCGAGATATTCCTTGTTGTTGTCGTTAGATGCCATGCGGCGCAGCCGGCCTATCATGCTCCTGGCATTGCCTGCTGCCATCACTTCCGTCTGGGCGATGCGGGCATTGAACTCCAGTTCGTAGCTCGGATGGCATGCGATGGCTTTGCCGAAGGCACGTTCGGCCTCTTGGCGATTGCCCAGTTCCTTCTGTATCTGCCCCATCAGAAACCACTCGCGTGCTTTCTGTTGACGGCGTCGCTCGTGCTTGATCACCTTGCGCAGGAAGGGTACAGCCTTCTGATAGTCCTTCGAGCGGATGTAGTAGTCGGCATAGGTGTAGTCCCAGTCTTTCACGGCGCGGAAGTGTATCGAGTCGCGGCTCATGTTGCGTATCACGTCCTCTGCATCGTACATCCAGTCCATCTCTGTATAGCACTTGGCGAGCCACGCCCTTGCCAGTCCGTTCTGCAGAATCTGTGTCTGATACAGATGACTCATGTAGCTGAACGTAGCGGCAGCTTCATCGAAGGCTCCCTTTTGGAATTGCGCCTTGCCCAGCAGCATCCACGCCTTCCAGAGGAAGGGGTTGTATTCACGGCGACTGAGCCACTCGCGGTCCTTGGCAGTCTTTCGGCGATTGCTCTTCCATTCGGGCTTCTGCTTGATGCTGTGACGACGGATGGTCTTCTCGGCCTTCAGGATGGCACGGTCGTACTGACCCTTGCCCAGATCGCGGCTCTCCTTGTTGCCTACGGGGTAGAGTGGTATCAGTTCGGTGAAGTTGTCCTTGTTGCCCTTCTCTTTCTCCAGATTACCCTCGATAAAAGCCTGGTTGCCATTGAAGTAGGTGTTGTAGCGGGCATTGAACGAATGCCAGAAGCGCGACTTGGCCGTGTTTTTCTGCGTAGAGCAGCCTGCCATCGCCAGTACGGCGAGGGCCATCGCGACGCAAATATAGGTTACTCTACGCATACCTTATATATAATAACTCTTCAGCCAGTCGGTTTATTGTGTCTCTCCTCGTCTTTTTTGCGTTTTTCTTCCATCAGGCAGTGTATCTTGCACGATCCCTCATCGGCTGCAGTACAGGTGGAGCAGTCGTGGCCGGTCTCGATGGTGTCCTCGCCCTTATCGAAGTGGTTGGCTATCCCCGCAAACAGGGCCAGCCCCATCAGTGCAATGATACAAACGATTCCGAACTCCATAATTCTACGGCAGCAGATCCTTCACTGTTCGCTTATTTTGAAACCCGCCTCTTGGAGTGCCGTCCAGAAGTTAGGATACGATTTCGTCACCACCTGCGGATTGTTGATTATCAGTCCTGGCTGCTTGATGGCCAAGGGAGCCAGCGAGAGCGCCATCCGATGGTCATCGTAGGTGTCGAGACCTTC
>DFGG01000157.1 GCA_002371695.1 bacterium UBA3756 | reverse complement strand
TCCTCAAATTCCACAATCACGTTCTTGTACCCCATCGCCTTGAGCATCTTCGTAAACTGAGCCTCCGCATTATCCTGCGCCGTCTTGATGTTGGCAGGCGTCAGGCACCGGTGGAGCATCTGGCGGTAAGCCTTGCGGTACATGGCCTCACGATCCTTGGCAGTCCACTTGCCACTCTCGAAGAACGACTTGGTGCGGGCTTCGTCGATGAAATCTTTGCTGAGCAGTCCTACCTTGGGCAGCATGGCTCTGACGGTATCGCCCTCGACTGTAAGCCAACGGGGACTGGCTTGGTGCATGTTGACACCCAGGCGAAGGGTGCCGTAGTAAATGCGCACCAGCTCGTCATTGCTGAAGAGGCCCTTGCGGACGGTGTCTACCAGCTCCTCGTTGCTCACGCTGAGGAATTCCCATTCGCCGATGGCCTCGATGCTCTGTATCTGGGTAGGGGTGATGTCGATGGTCTCGCTGGCGCCCATTTCCACATGGCTGTCCTTCATCTCGTGGCAGAACCACAGGCCCAGCACTGTCACTGCCAGTATCGCTGCCACGATGCCTAAGCGTTGCAACTGGACGAGGGCCTCGCTGATGTTTCTATTCTTCTGCTTCATCATTCAATCAGTTTTCGTATGTCGTTAAGACTGAACTCCTTGCGGAAGGCGATGGTGACGTTCTCCTCGCGATAGCCCATTTCCACAAGCATGGGCACCAGCACGCGGGCGGCATTGGCCTTGGCCGTCTCGATGATGCCTAAATCGGGGATGCTGGCGATGATGGCCTCGCGCCCCTGCTGTTCGTAGCTGCTCATCTCGGCATCGCTGAAATGGGCTCTCGACAACGCCACGAACTCACGCACGCTCTTCTGGTCAATCTTCGAGCTGGTGAGCACTACGTTGGGATCAGGCAGCACGATGGTGATGCGATCGCCACTGCGCTCCACATTCTTTTCAGAGAACTGGCTGAAGTCGATGTAGGCCTTCAGCGTGGCATCCATCGGGATGGCTATCTTACGGTCGCCTAAGGGCACCCGCAGGTTGAAGTCTTGCTTGAGCAGCGTGCCTTTCAGTCGCACCACGTCGTCGTGGGTCACAATCTTGTGAACTTTCACCTCGGTGGTATAGAGTCGTGCACACTTCTGCACTTGCATGATGAGCATGGGCACCGTATCGACGCCTTGCGCCACGATGCCGGTCTCACCCTCTTGGCTGCCTTCCGAATGGCAGCCCGCCAGGAGTGCTGCTGAAGTCAGTAGCAGCATGATGGCAGGTCGCTTCACTCGTCGTATCATTTCACTTTTTCTCATTCCGCAAAATACAAAATCATCAGAATTGGTGCAAAATTACGAAAAAATGATGATTTTCTTGAAAAGGAATGTATTTTTTTTGTGTTCTATTTAAACTTTTAATGTTCTTTTGCGTCATATAGTTAGAATAGAACATAGTGATTTAGGTTAACATAGTGTTTTTTCAGGCAAGCGTGCCTTTTGTCTCTCATAAGGATAGGTTTCTTGGTAAGAGATTTGTTTTATTAGAGATAACAGTTGGCTGACTCGTGAAGGGTGGGCCAACTTTTTTTATGTTTTTCTTCGGTAAATCAGAAATTTATGTTACCTTTGCATCGACAAACTTATAATCAAAAAAATGAAGAAGAAGATAAGCATCATTATAGCATCGGCACTGGTATTACTGGTGACGGGCTGCGGCGAGAAGAAGAAGCACGACGATATCATAGCCACCAAGGCAGAGACTCCTAAGTTGCAGGCTCCCGTGAAGATGCAGGACTACCGGCAGGTGACCGACATCAAGTGGCTCGACAAGAAATATCAGGTGGAGGTAATCCGTACGCCTGATGACAGCCTTCGGATGGTGAAGGATGAGACGGGACAGAAGTTTGTCGACAACCGTATCTCCTTGCGAATCATCCGCGCCGACGGCAGTGTGTTCTTCAATCGCAGCTTCACGAAGGCAGCCTTTGAGAATCTGCTCAACGATGACTACCGGAAGACGGGCATCCTGGAAGGACTTGTCTACGACAAGGTGGAGGGCAACAATGTCTTCTTTGCTGCCAGTGTGTGCCATCCCCAGACGGATGAGTATATTCCTCTGGTTGTATCGGTGAGCAATTTTGGCGATGTGGGTATCAAGCTCGATAGCCAGTTGGACACCAACGGTGGCAACAATATGGAAAACAAGGAGGTAGAGGATGACGAAATCTGAGCGCAATCCTATCACCTTCGACAGCTTCGTCAGAGGGTTTCTTGGTGTGCTGCTGTTTGCAGGCATCGTGATGCTGCTCAATCGGCTGAGTTCTGTGCTCGTGCCTTTCTTCCTGGCTTGGCTCATCGCCTATCTGATGTTCCCGCTGGTAAAGTTCTTTCAGTACCGTTGTCATCTGAAGTACCGCATCGTAGGTATTCTCTTGTCTTTCCTGGTGGTAGGCTTGGTGCTGGCGGGTGTCTTCATGCTGATGGTTCCCCCGATGGTGGAGGAGAGTCTTCGCGTGAAGGATTTGCTGGTGGCTTATCTCTCACATTCGCAACTGGTAAACAATATCCCCGATGCTATCGAAGACTTTGTGCGTAGTCATCTGAGTGTCGACGATATCAAGGGCATTGTCACCCAGGACGGGTTTATGGATGGCGTGAAGGCCACGCTCCCCAAGGTGTGG
>DFGG01000099.1 GCA_002371695.1 bacterium UBA3756 | reverse complement strand
TGAGCGTGACCGATGCCACGAACTCTGAACCGTGGCGCGGGAAGAGCGGGTTGTCGGTAGACGTGCGCGACAGCGTCAGTCCCAGGTTGATGTTGTTGCAGTTACCGTTGTGGATATAGAAGTAGCTCCAGTCGCGCAGCATGTAGCGGGTATAGCCGAGTGTTGCCGACAACTGGAAGTAGTCGTCAGGCCAGCGCAGGCGCTTACCCCATCCCAGTGAGGCTCCGAAGACGCGCATGTTCTTGTCGTCGTCGAGCATCGACTCGTAGTTGAACATGTTATTGTTGTACGAGCCGTAGCCGTAGTAACTGTACATGTAGTAGTTGTTGTAGAACGAGTTGTTACGGTAGTAGCTCGAGATGTCGCTCTGCTTGGAGTAGAAGGCACTCACGCTGAACGAGTTGGGGCGCTTGCCTCCGAACCAGTTGGTGGCGTAGTTGGCCGAAAGTGAACTGTAGTATGAACCGTTGGTCTGGAAATTGAATCCCAACTGTTCGCCGTCGCCGTAGGGCAGTATGCCTCGGTGCAGCTTGTTCTTGCCGAAGAGGTTGCGGATGGAGAAGTTGTTGAACTTGATACCGATTCGTCCGATGATACCAGTCTGTCCCCATCCCAGCGAGAATTCCAGCTGGTCGTTGGATTTCTGTTCCAGCTGCCAGTTGACGTCTACGGTACCGTCTTCTCCGTTAGGCTTGATGTCGGGGTTGATCTTCTCAGCGTCGAAGAAGCCCATGGAGCCAATCTCACGGACGGAACGCACGATGGCATCACGGTTGAACAGGTCGCCGGGCTTCGTGCGCAGCTCACGGCGCACCACTTCCTCGTAGAGACGGTCGTTACCATAGATACGCACATGGTTCAGACGGGCCTGCGGACCCTCCATGATACGCATCTCCAGGTCGATGGAGTCGCCCACGATGTTCACCTCCACAGGATCAATGTTCGAGAACACGTAGCCGTTGTTGTAGTAATAGTTGCCAGCGGCATCGTCGTCTTCCTTCAGTCGCTTGTTCATCTGCTTCTGGTTGTACACGTCACCCTTCTTCATGCCCAGCACGGCATTCAGATAGTCGGTAGTCACCACGGTGTTGCCCACCCAGGTGATATTGCGGATAAAGTACTTATCTCCCTCGTCGATCTTCAGGTGGATGTTCACGTGTTTCTCGTCGTTGTTCCATACAGAGTCCTCCAGGATGGTGGCATCGCGGAATCCCAGCTCGTTGTATTTCTCAATGAGCTTCTGCTTGGCCTCCTTGTAGCGCTCCTCAGTGAACTTCTTGGCCTTGAAGAGGTTCTTTAGCTTACCAGCCTCGTGGATCTTGCCGAAGGCACCCTTGGAGAACAGGCCGCCCAGGATCTTTGAGTCCTTCAGTTTCTTGTTGCCTTCCAAGTAGATGTGGCGCACCTTCATCTTGTCCTTCTTGTCGATGTCCACGTCAAGTATCACCTGGCCCTTGTTCTGCGGGTCGTCGCGTTGCACGATGTTAATCTCGGCATTCTTGTAGCCCTTCTCGTCGAAATATTTCTTGGCCAGAATCTTGGCACGGTCCACCATGTTGGGCGTAATCTGGTTGCCCTTGATGATGCCCAGCTTTGACTCCATGTCCTCGCGCTCCGATTTCTTCAAGCCGAAGTAGTTGATGGTGCTCACGCGAGGCCTCAGGGCCAGCGAAATGCGCAGGTAGATCTTCGACCCCACGATGGAGTCGGCACTAATCTGAGCCTTCGAGAAGAGTCCGTGGCGCCAGTAGCGCTTCACAGCCTCCGTAATCTTGTTGCCAGGCACTTCTATCTGCTCGCCGATGGTAAGACCCGACAGTCCTGTCAGCACGTAGTCCTCATAGCCTTCCACGCCTTCCACGGCTATACCTGCGATGGTGCAAGTGCGTGGCGTGCCGGCATACGATATGTCGGGGTTCACGATCTTGTCTTGGGCGGAGGCTGTGAATAGTGAATAATGAATAGTGAACAGTACTGCCAGTACTTTCACCATCCACGTCACTCTCATGCCTCTATACCTTATTATATTATATAGCATTTTCTTCGATACTATTCACTTTTCACAATTCACTTTTCTCTTCCTGTTCCACCTGTGCCTCCGTCTTCCCGAATCGGCGCTGGCGTGCCTGATAGTCGGCGATGGCCTTGTGTAGCGACTCCTCGTCGAAATCGGGCCAGTAGGTGTCGCAGAAGTAGAGCTCCGAGTAGGCTATCTGCCAGAGCAGGTAGTTGGAGATGCGCAACTCGCCGCCGGTGCGGATGAGCAGGTCGGGATCGGGCATGAAATTTGTCTCCAGGTGCTGACTGATGAACTCCTCTGTGATTTCTTCCGCATGTACCTCCTTGTCGTGAACCTCAGTTACGATCTTCTTCACAGCCTCTGTGATTTCCCATCTGCTGGAGTAGCTCAGTGCGATGACGGCTGTCATGGCATCATTCTTAGCCGTGCGCTCCATCAGGTCCTTGACCTTCACCTGTACTTCGTCGGGCAGACGGTTCATGTCGCCAATCATGCGGAAACGCACATTGTTCTTCATGAAGATATCTTCTTCCAGTGTTGTCAGTATGAGCCCCATCAGTGCCGACACTTCTTCTGCGGGTCGATTCCAGTTTTCGGTAGAGAAGGTGTAGAGTGTCAGATATTTCACTCCAAGGCGTCTGCACTCGGCAGTGATCTTCTTGACGGTTTCCACACCGGCCTGATGGCCGACACTTCGCTCCTTGTCGCGCTCGTTGGCCCAGCGACCGTTGCCGTCCATGATGATGGCAATGTGCTGCGGAATACGGTTTTTGTCCAGTTGGTATGTCATATCTTAATATCTGTCGTTGTTACATGTCTTGCATTTTGCCCATAGGTCGTACGTCAGTGCCACTTGCAGCACGCTGAAGCCGTCGCAGTTCTTGAACAGTCCCGAACTTTCGATGCCGTAGGGATCCTGTTGCCCGTCGAGCTTGTCGCTGGGTGTGAAGTGCATCCTCCACTCCGCCGTCAGGTTCAGTCTCTCGGCTACTTTCCACTTGAGGCCTGCTCCCAGGGGCAGGTTGATGGCCATGCCGCTTCCCGGGTTGCCGTGATGGGCCACGCCCAGCCCCAGTGTGATGAAGGGCACCAGCCGCTTGGCACCGCGGTATTCGCGACCTGTACCGAAGGCCCAGAAATTATATTCGAAGCGCAGGCCTGCATCGATGAGACTCTTGTCGAACTCATAGCGCTCCTCTTGCGGATACCAGGTCTTCACGTTGTCCGACGATCCTTTCAGTTTGCCGTAGCCCACTGTCAGTCCGAGCGACATCCGTGGGTTCATTCTGTATTTGGCCGTCACTACTCCCCAGGGCTGCATGCCCTTGGTGATATTGCCGTTATAGTCACCCAGATAGGTCACGGTGCCTACACCAGCTCCCACCTCCAACCGATATTCCGGCTCGTCCTGGGCGGAGGCAGTGAATAGTGAATAGTGAATGGTGAATAGTATCGCTACCATCCTCGTAGTCCATCCTACTGTACTATACCACCGTCTCATCTCACAACTCCTTTTCCTCCCTTATCTCAATTTCTCAATTTCTCAATTTCTCAATCTCTCAATCTCTCAATCTCTCAATTTCTCAATGATTAAAGTCTCCTCTCCACACAGCCCCGGTGTCTTCCTTCAGAAGCCAGATGTAGCCTTCCTCGTCTACGGCTGCCCTCAGGTGGTCGGTGGCACCGCTTGGCAGGTTGAAGCTCGTTTTCGTCTGCCAGGATAGTCCCTGGTCTCTGCTCCTGTAAATCTTGCCATTGTCGAGAATGGCGTAGATACAGGCGTCGTTGTATATCATGCTGATATGGTCGGCAGCGGGCAGATAGCCCTGGTAGGTTTCCCCGTCGCCGGGCAGCGGCAGGTTGAGCATGCACGACCATGAGCCTTCGCCTTCAATGGTCACCTTGCGCCATACGCTGCACATATAGTCGTTCTGGCTGAATCGGCCTGCCATCAGGTGGTATGCCGTATGGTGCTGGGGATCCAAGGGGAAGCTCACGTAGCCCACGGTGCCTGTCGGCAGGAAGTCGGCGTCTTCCTCTGCGCCAATGGTCTCGTCTGTCCAGATGGCTCCTCCGTCAGAAGTCAGGCGGAAGCCGGTCTTGGTAGCCTCGCTCAGCAGTATCTCGTTGCGTATGTCGGCAGGCATGCCTTCGGCACTGCTGCTCATCTGTTCCCAGATGAATGTGCTGCCCGTCGAGCTGTCGCTCTTCTTGTTCACCTGCAACGTGTAGCTGCGGTATCTCGTCAGTGTATTGTCGTACACCCTGATTTCCCTCGTCTGCGACAGGTCGAGCGAGTCGCTACTATTGTAGACGAACAGTGTGTCGCTCACCATGCTCTTAATGTAGATATTGCCGCTATATGTACTCTTGCCGATGGTTGCCAGCACGTGCTTCAGGTCGCAGTCAGCGGGCAGCGAGTCAGTATTGTAGATCTTGCGCTGGTACTGGTCGATGGTGAAGGGATAGTTCTTCACGGTCAGCACCTGCCTGTAGACGGAGTCTTTGCCCGCACTTGTCGTAGTGTGGATATACCTGTTGACGGCTGAGAGTGCGAACGAGCTGATGGCCGTTTCGTTGTAGGATATTGTTTCTGCATCGTCTGCGTCATTCTTCAGACACGACGTCAGTCCCATTCCAACGGCTATCATCATGCATAGTGCATATGTCGTTTTCTTCATTATCTGGTGTAAATTTCGAAATTCGCCTGCAAATTTACGCACAATTCCTCAAATATGTGTCATTTTTACCTTATAATTAAAGAAAATATGCCTAATTTTGACCGATTTTAAGTTAGTTTTGTTTTTCGTTCTTCCTTTTTTTCATTTTTTCATTAAAAAAGAGTGCGGTATGATCACTCACCCCGCACTCCTCTCAACGTACTCTGGTGTTCATCAGCGTAATAATACTCAGTGCCATCATAATGGCAACGAACGCCAGAAGTGCCGTTGTTTGAAAATCTAATAACATAATCTTTACCTTAATAATACTACTAAAACCTAATGAATCTTTTGGTGTAGTCTCACGACTACGGTGCAAAATTAATTGTTTTTGTTTGGCCTGACAATAAAATAAGGGTGATTTCCTGCGAAATCACCCTTTATTTGATGTAAGTCAAAAAATCTAGATTACAGCTTCGGACCAGCAGCG
>DFGG01000180.1:7551-13568 GCA_002371695.1 bacterium UBA3756 | reverse complement strand
AGGTCTCAGACTGTGCCTGCAGTTCAGTCTGATGCCCCTGCATGACAAGGAGGGGCATGTGACTGAATATCTGGGACTGCTTAGCGACCAGAGTGAACTGCGCAGCATCGGGAAGCAGATGGCTGTGCAGACTGCCAAGGTGCAGGAGGTGGAGGCCACGAAGAACAGTTTCGTGAAGAACATGGTGCAAGAGATACGCAAGCCAATGAACACCATACTCGACTACGTGGATCAGTTCGACCCCGAAGGCCCCACTGCCAATGAAAAGGATCTCCATAAAGGCATACTCGACAATGCCGACTCGCTGCTCCATCTGATTGACAACATTCTCTACTTGTCGCGACTACAGGCTCACATGGTGGAGATTGTGCGACAGCCGCGCAATTTTGCAGAGCTGTTTGAGAGTCAGTGTATGGAAGGTTGGATGAAATACCAGAATGGACAGACACGCTACATCGTGGACAACCCCTACGAGCAACTCGAGGTCGACATCGACGCCGAGAACCTGGGGCAGGCCATCAAGCAGGTGTGTGCCAATGCAGCACAGCACACCCCCAGCGGCATGGTGCGTGCCCGTTACGAATATATCGGACGCCGTCTGATCATCTCTATCGACGATACGGGTGAGGGTATGCCGCCGGAAGTGCTCGCCGAAGTGAATGCTCACGACACCTATGCCACGCCCAATACCAAAGGCCTCGGACTGGCCATCGTCAAAGAACTGGTGAGTCAGATGGACGGCTCTGTGGAGTTCAGTTCTGAACAGGGCTCCGGCACCACGGTTTATATCATGATCCCCTGTCACGCCTCAGTCATCAGGCGCAAAAAACTCTTATAGCGCCTATGAAGAAGATATTGCTGATACTATTCACTATTTACTGTTCACTATTCACTGTGGTGGCGCAGCCGTTATCCGAGAAGTATAACGCCAAGCGCCCGGTGGTGATGGTATGCGACTGGGATAAGCCTCCCTTCGAGTTCCTTAACGACCGGGGAGAGCCCGCAGGCAGCAATGTAGAGGCAATGCGCGCCGTGATGAAGGAACTGGGCTTGCCCGTGAAGTTCGTCATGAAGGAGTGGAGCATCGCCATTAAGACCTTTGAACGTGGTGATGCTGACCTGATCATCGCCAATGCCAGAAGGTTCAACCGAGAACCTTTCATCGTGTCGGAGAATATAGTTAATTATGATCGTGTGCGCGTGGCTACAACGCGTGCCGACTCGGCATCCGTCATCTCTTTCCGACAACTGGAACGCGGTGGGGCTGTGTTCAAGCCCAGCGACTATTCTGCCTTCTATTTCATGGAGAACGACAACGACTCCACCAACACCAGCTTCATGGACTTCCAGACACCCAAAGTGGCACTGCTGGGTGTCCTCAATGGCGACTATAAGTACTTCGTGTGGGGAGAGGCGCCGTTGAGATGGAAAATCAAGGAGCTCAACCTCGAGGGACTTGTGCTCTGCGACGTAGGCATACCTATTTCCGAGTGGCATGTCGTGGGACGTGACCGTGAGCTGGTGGAACGGATTGACGACCACTACTCGCGACTGAAGCAGCGCGGTGAGATAGCCATCATACAAGACCACTGGCTCCATCCCGAGCGTATCGAGGAGCAGAAGAGTCCCTACGTGTTCTATATCGTAGGTGGAGCCTTGGCACTGCTTGTCGTCCTGTACCTCTTTAGTCGCTTGGCGCGGCGACACGTGAAAAATGCCACACGTGCCTCCAGTGAACTCAATGAGATGATGATTCAAGCCCTGCACATGGGCAACTTCATCGTGATGGAATACGACATCGCCCGCGACCGTTTCTCCAACCGCTACGGACATATCCTGCCAAGTGGAGGACTCAGCCTGGAACAGTTTGCTGGACGTATTCACCAAGAACAGCGGCAGGAGTTCTGTCAGAAGATGCAAAACCTGATAGACGGGCGTGAGCGTCGCTTTGAGCTGGACAAGCGCTGGAATGCCGGAACCAGCGATGCACCAGAGTGGCTCAACTTCCATGGTCATGCCATCCTGGAACTTGATACCAACGGCCATCCCGCCTATATTGTCAATGCCATCCACAACGTGACTCAGGAGATGGAAGAAGACCAGGCTGCGCGCCAACAGGTGTGTCGCTACGGTGTGTTGTCGAACATCCCCTTCGTCGCTATGTCGTTCTACAATAAAGATGGCTTCCTCGACGGTCTGAACGACAACATGCGCGAGCTCTGCGGTATGGACAGCGACCACGATGCCATGCGCTTCTGGGAGACAGTCAACATGTTCGACATACCTATCTTCCGTAATGTCTATACTGCCCAGGATCGCGACGATTTGTTCTTCTGCCAGCACATGGAGTATCAGGAGTTCAATATCGATAAGTATATCGAGTGTAATATTCAGCCCCTGTTCAGTGCCGAGGGCGAAGTGGTGAACTATTTCATCACGAGTTTCGACATCTCCAAAGACCGTGAGAACGACCGTGAGCGTCATCAGTTGGAGCGCGCCTGTGCTGCTACTCAGGAACAAATCCTGAAGCATCGCCAACAGCTGTACTATCTCCTGAAGCACAGCAATCGTTATATGATGCGCAGCAATATTGCTGAGGAGACCGTGAGATTCTATCGCTCACCCCAACAGCCTGAGTTCGTGCATAGCTTCTCGCGCTTCCAGCGCATGCTCGACCCGGCAGACCGTGAACCCTTCATGAACCTGCTATACGATACGGTCAACCTCGAGCCGCAGCATTTCGTGATGCACTTGCCTGTCACTTCGGATGGCAGCCATAACGTGTCGCTGGCTATCACCATGAATCCCATTACCAACGAAAAGGGAGAGGTTATCGGTCATGAGGGGATTACCTCCAATATAACTCCCATCACCAAGGCACGGCAGCTGCTGGCAGAAGAGACGCGTCGTGCCGAGGACAGCGTGAGGATGAAGAGTGCCTTCATGGCGTCGATGACCCATGAACTGCGCACGCCGCTCAACGCCATCGTGGGCTTCACCAGTGTGCTCGAGGCCATGGGCGACTCACCAGAGCGTGGTGAGTACGTGAGGATCGTGCGCAACAGCAGTGATATGCTTCAGCGGCTTATCAGCGATATCATCGACGCCAGCAATATCACTGACGGTTCCCTGGGTATCAACCCCGTGGCGGTGGACTTCGCCAAGAGTTTCGACGATATCAGCCTAACCTTGGAACAGCGTGTACAGGAACCGCAAGTAGAGTACCTCAAGGATAACCCCTACGAACATTTGTATACGACCATCGACATTGGACGTATTCAACAGGTGCTTACCAACTTTGTCACCAATGCGGTGAAGTTTACGATGAAGGGGCATATCAAGGTGGGCTATCGCTATGAGCGGCACGGTATTCATCTCTATTGTGAAGATACGGGCAGCGGCATCCCGAAGGAGAAACAGAAGATAGTTTTCGACCGTTTCGTGAAACTCGACGAGTTCGTGCAGGGCACAGGCATGGGACTGGCCATCTGTAAGTCGATCGTAGAGCGCCTGGGTGGTGAGATAGGTGTGGAAAGCGAAGGTGAGAGCAAGGGTACTACCTTCTGGGCGTGGGTTCCCTGCGAGCGTCGTCTGACAGAGTGAGTATGGCAATTACGTTGCAAACATTGCATTTTTTTCTGTCATGTGACGGATAATTGGAGAAATATTTGTAATTTTGTGCCATGAAAGTTTACTGTTGTGCATTTTGTCTGAGAGCGATAGCTATATTGTTCGCTCTTCACACTTCACTCTTCACTGTTTCAGCTCAGTCGGATGAGGTGAAGGACCTGACGGCACAGATGTACAAAATCTACAACAGTCATGACCTGGAACAGTTCATGGACGTCACGGAGCGCCTGAAGGCGGCATGCCTGAAGGCGGGCGACGAACGGACGTTCTATAAGGCCTGGGGCAACCAAGCTCTTTTCTGTTGTAACAATCAGAGGCGCAGCCGTGGCTACGACATCGCCCGTGAGCTGCAGAGGCATGCCATTCAGCACAATAGCAAGTACGGCATCTATAACGGTACCCACCTGTCCGCCTACGTGCTCGGCCAGATGCGTTCAATGGAGGATGCCAAGAAGGAGTTCCGACAGGCTATTGACTATGCCCATCAGAATCTGCCAGGAGAGAGTGCCGCCTCCAGCTATATCGAACTGGCCAAGCTCGAATATTCTTCAAACCACATGGAGAAAGCAGTGGAATATGCGGAGAAGGCGAAGCATGAGCCCAACCTGAACCCCCTGCACCGGCTGAACGCACTCTCCATACAATGCCTTGCCGTGGCCGACTCCATGGACTACCGTCACAAGGACTACGCGGAGAAGTTCCGACAGTACTATGCCGAGCGCCAGAAGGTGAAGGAGGCCTACGGTCGCGACGGCATCAACGGCCTGCGCGTGGAGATGTGGAAATGCCTTATCGACAAGGACTTCGATGGAGCCATCGCCATGGTCAACAAGATGCCCAGCCTGCTGAACCAGCTGCAGTGCCTGCGCTTCGTCTACCGTCAGATGGGCGACTATAAGAAGGCTTACGAGACAACAGGGAATTACATGAGGAAGAAGGACTCTACGACAGAGTCGCACAATGCCCACCTGCTCATGGAGATGAATGCCGCCATGGGACTGGGGCGCGTAGAGAACGAGGCCAAGGACCTGAAGTTGCGCAACCAGCAGCTGCGCCTCGACCAGGTGGCCTCGGAGCTGGAACAGCGACGGCTACGCGAAGAGGCCTTGACGCTCTCACTGGAGAATCAGGCCATCGAGCTGGAGAACCGTGACATTGAATTGCAGAACGCTGCGGTACGCCAGCGTAATGACAGCCTTGACCGCAATAATAAGGACTTGCAGCTCAGTGAGTGGGAATCGCGCATGGAGGCCCAGAAGAGTGAGGAGCGCACCCACCATGTGTTTATGGCCATGCTCGGCATCATCGCCCTCATCACTATCTCTGCCCTCGGCTTCATCCTTTGGCGTCGCAGCAGGCACGCCCACGAGATAGAGACAGCCTACGGCCAGTTGGAAACGGCCCACACCCGACTGGAGGATGCGCACATACGGTTGGAGCAAGCCTACGATCAGCTGGAGACCACCACCAAGGCCAAGGAGCGCATGGAGAGTGAACTGCGCATTGCGCGCAATATACAGATGGGCATGGTGCCCAGTCATTTCAGTTTCGAGGAGCGTCATGACATTGATATCTATGCCTCGCTGGCATCGGCCAAGGAGGTGGGCGGTGACCTCTACGACTTCTTCCTGCAGAACGATAAGTTCTACTTCTGCATTGGCGACGTGTCTGGCAAGGGAATCCCTGCCGCCCTCTTCATGTCGGTGGCCGTCAATCTCTTCCGGATGGTGGCCAAGGAGGGCTTCCCGCCTGCATATATTGCCACGAAACTCAACGACTCGCTCTCCGCCGACAACGAGAATGGTATGTTTGTCACTATGTTCATTGGCGAGATAGACCTTACCACAGGGCGTATGGACTTCTGTAATGCAGGTCATAACCCACCACTGATTATTGATCGTCCGTTGGCGCCCCATGAGCCTTGCCGACCCAGTTTCATGAAGATGGAGTCGAACGTACCCATCGGCTTGTGGCCGGAACTGGAGTTCGTGGGCGAGAGCGTCACAGGTATTCGCGGGCGTACCTTATTTCTATATACAGACGGACTCTCTGAGGCTGAGAACCTTTCGCAGGAGCAGTTTGGCGACGACCGTCTCATCCGTCTCTTCCAGACGCGCCCTTACGACAATGCCCGTCAGACGGTGGATATGGTAAAAACAGCGGTCACCGCTTTCGTCGGCGAAGCCGAACCCAGCGATGACCTGACTATGCTGTGTATCAAGATTCAGTAATTACTTCACCTCCCAGATATCATTCGTCTCGAGCAGTTCAGAGAAATTGTGATACTTCTTCTGTGCCGACACCTCAGCAATCTGGGCGTGAACGGCATCATTATAGGTGGGAGCCTCCACGTCGCGGATTACGCCGAGGGCGATGGGGAATCCGTC
>DFGG01000180.1:5213-7456 GCA_002371695.1 bacterium UBA3756 | reverse complement strand
GTTGTCCTCGCAGTGGGCATCGTGCACCAGCACGTCGTCCAGCGTATAGCCGTCTTTGCCAATCTCCACAATCTTTAATCCGAAGCCCTGCTGTACGAGTCCGAACTCATTGTTCTCGCCAAACACCAGCTTCTCGCCGTGGCGCACGTAGATGGCGTTCTTCTTGCGGCCTTCGTTGTTGTAGACGGACTGATGGGTGCCGTCGTTGAAGATCACGCAGTTCTGCAGTACTTCCGTCACCGAGGCACCCTTGTGCTCGTAGGCTGCCTGCAGCACCTCCACCGTTCCCTTGGCATCAGTAGCCACACAACGGGCGAAGAAATGCCCACGGGCTCCGAAGCACAGTTCGGCAGGACGGAAGGGATTCTCTACCGTGCCGTAAGGCGATGACTTCGAGACGAAGCCGCGTGGCGAGGTGGGCGAGTACTGACCCTTTGTCAGACCGTAGATACGGTTGTTGAGCAGGATCATGTTCAGGTCGATGTTACGGCGGTTGGCATGGATGAAATGGTTACCACCGATAGCCAGTCCGTCGCCGTCGCCACTGACCTGCCAGACGGTGAGGTTGGGGTTGGCCACTTTTGCACCTGTGGCGATGGCTGCGGCACGTCCGTGGATGGTGTTCATGCCGTAAGTAGCCATGTAGTGGGGCAGACGGCTCGAACAACCGATACCGCTGATCACTGCGATGTTCTCTGGAGCCACGCCGATTTCTGCCATGGCCTTATGAAGTGAAGCCAGGAAGAAGTGGTCGCCACAACCGGGGCACCAACGGGGCTGGCCTTTCTTATAATCTTGTGCTGTATATGTACTCATAGCTCTTATTTCTTTAATATGTCCTCGAAAGCGTTGACCAACTCTTCCACCACGAACGGCTGACCCTTCACCTGATTGAACTGTGCTGGGGTGAAGTTGTCGACCTTCATGCGCAGGTAGGCAGCGAGCTGGCCCATGTTCTGTTCTGCCACTACCACCTTTTTATATTTAGAGAGTACCTCAGCCGTGTTCTTAGGCAGCGGGTTGAGGTATTTGAAGTGCGTTTGAGCCACCTTGTAGCCCTTCTGCCGCAGTTCGTCCATAGCCGAGTGCAGGTGGCCGTAGGTGGAGCCGAATCCTACGATGAGCAGTTCGGCATCCTCGGTGTCGCCACCCACTTCGAGGTCAGGCACCTCGATGTTGGCTATCTTCTGCTGGCGCAGGCGTGTCATCAGGTCATGGTTCTCTGGGTTTGTCGAGATGGCACCTGTCTCGGAGTCCTTCTCCAGTCCGCCGAGGATGTGAGCAAAACCCTCACGGCCAGGCACGGCCCAGTAGCGGGTACCGTTCTCGGCACGCATGTAGGGGGTCCACTTGCCCTTCAGTTCCTCTGGCACGTACGG
Source organism: bacterium UBA3756 (assembly GCA_002371695.1). Next base: position 6,077 of record DFGG01000180.1, on the reverse strand, counting down.
AGGATTGATGGCGTCGAGCTTCTCAATGTCAGGCAGACGGAACGCACCTGAGCCGTTGGCAATGAAGGCATCCGTCAGCAGCACCACGGGCGTCATGTGCTCCAAGGCTATCTTACAGGCCTGGTAGGCTGCGTCGAAGCAGTCGGTGGGACTGGTAGCAGCCATCACAGGCATGGGGCTCTCACCGTTGCGGCCGAAGAGTACCTGCAGCAGGTCGGTCTGTTCACTCTTTGTGGGCAGACCAGTGGCAGGGCCGCCGCGCTGCACGTCGAGCACCACCAGTGGCAATTCCATAATCACGCCCAGGTTCATGGCTTCCGACTTCAGGCAGATGCCAGGACCAGAGGTGGAGGTGACGCCCAGTGCTCCTGCAAACGAGGCTCCCAGTGCCGATGCACAACCCGAGATCTCGTCCTCACACTGTACGGTGATCACGCCCAGCGACTTGTGCTTCGACAACTCGTGGAGCACGTCGGTGGCTGGTGTGATGGGGTAGGAGCCCAGATACAGCCGGAGTCCGGCCTTCTCGGCAGCGGCGATGAAGCCGTAGGCCGTTGCCTTGTTGCCCGTGATGTCCATATAGCGTCCGGGCTGTTTCTCCTTCGACTCGATGCGATACACGTTGATGGTCGATGAGTGGGTGTTGTGGCCGTAGTCATAGCCGGCCTGTATCACCTTGATATTGGCCTCGGCGATGGCAGGTTTCTTGGCGAATTTCTCCTTCAGGAAATTGGCCACGAGGCTTAGGTCGCGGTCGAAGAGCCAGCAGACGAGTCCCAAGGCGAACATATTGCGGCACTTCATCATCGCCTTCATGTCCATGCCTGAGTCCTTCAGACAGTCCTTTACCATCGTCGTCAGCGG
>DFGG01000180.1:0-5099 GCA_002371695.1 bacterium UBA3756 | reverse complement strand
TCCTCCGTCTTAAACTGTGCCTTCTCCAGATCCTTCGGCCCGAACGAGTCCGTGTCGATGATGATGGTGGCACCGGGCTTGGCGTAGCGGTACTGTGTTTTCAGGGCTGCGGCGTTCATGGCTACCAGCACGTCGCACTTGTCGCCGGGGGTATATACCTTTCCGGCACCGATGTGAACCTGGAATCCTGATACTCCCGTCAGCGAGCCTTGCGGGGCGCGGATGTCGGCGGGATAGTCGGGGAATGTGGATATGCCGTTACCAACGGTGGCACTGACCGTAGAGAAGATGTTTCCGGCCAGCTGCATGCCGTCGCCAGAGTCTCCTGAGAAGCGGACCACAACCTGATCCAACTCCTTCACTTCCAATTTTTCTGCCATATTGCTATAGTGTTTATTACTAACTTTCTCTTTTTCGGCTGCAAAAGTACCTATTTTTTATGAAACAGCAAAACGTTTTCGCATAAAAATGCGTACATGATATGTTATATGCAGGTTTTATGCAGTCCGCTATTTCTTCTTGTCCTCCATGATAACACCGTGCCAGGCATGGTGTGACTTTGGGCATTTTTCGGCTGATTTGCAAAGGATTTTCCCCTCCAGCATACTTATTCTGCAAGAAAAGTAGTAACTTTGCAGCCATTAAATCAGGGTATATGGAATTCAGAGAGATGAGACCGGGTGATGTGGAAAACTTGAGTTAATATTTAAAAGATGAGCCTCCGAGGAACTCGCGTAGGAGTGAGGTGGGCGGTATCTGCGTTTCGGGGATGGGCTTGATGTAGTGGAGGAACTTCAGCAGGCGGTAGGCCTCGGCATACTCGTCGCAGTTCTCGGGCACCTGTTCGAGCAACGGCTCAGCCTGACTCTTGATGACGGCCAGTTCGAAGAGCATGGCGGTGTTGAACATGGCGTCGGCATTCTCCTGGAAGGGGAATATCCAGCGATTCTCGCCCTTGCGCACCGAAGGCCATCGGCGGATGGTCTCCTCTGCGGATACGCCACGGTACTTGTAGTCGCGGATGATACGGCGCAGCAGACGGTTGTCGGTAGTGGGGATATAGTTGTGGGCATCGAGGCGGATGGTAGTGAGTGCTGATGCATAGACGCGGAATATCTGCTCCTGGGGCACGTCGGCCGTGAGTTCGGGGTTGAGGGCGTGGATGCCTTCGATGACCAGCACCTCCTTGCCTTCGAGTTTCAGTCGCCGCCCGCTCATCTGACTGGTGCCTGTGGGGAAGTCGTAGCGTGGCAGCTCCACCTCCTCGCCTCGGAAGAGCGCATTGAGCTGCTGGTTGAAGAGTTCGAGGTTGAGGGCGTGCAGGTGTTCGAAGTCGTAGTCGCCTTTCTCGTCGCGGGGTGTCTTGTCGCGGTCCACGAAGTAGTCGTCGAGTGAGATGCCGATGGGCTTGATGCCGTTGACGGCCAGTTGTACGGAGAGTCGCTTGCAGGTGGTGGTCTTGCCGGAGCTGGATGGTCCTGCGATGAGCACCACCTTGATGCTGCGGCTGCGTGCGATCTCGTCGGCGATGGCGGCAATCTTCTTCTCCTGCAGTGCCTCGCTCATCTGTATGAGCTGTGGTGCGAAGCCCTTCTGTATAGCCTCGTTGAGGTCGCCGATGGTGCGCAGGTTGAGGATGTCCTGCCAGCGGTGCTGTTCCTTGAATATCTCGAACATCTTGTCCTGCCGCATGAAGGCACCGAGCTTGGCGGGATTGTCGGTGGAGGGGATGCGCAGCAGCAGCCCGTCGAAGTAGTATTCCAGTCCGAAGAGGTATATCTGCGAGGTGTTGGTGAGCAATGCGCCATAGAAGTAGTCGTTGTAGCCGTCTATATCATAATAGGTGGTATAGAGCCGTCCCGTGCTTTGGAGCAGCTTCACCTTGGTGACCGACCCCATGTCGTGGAACATCTGTATGGCCTTCTCGGTGGTAGTCTCGTGGCGGTGGATGGGTATGGCGGCATTGATGATCTCCTGCATCTTCTGTCGCAGTTCGGCCACGTCGTCGGGGGTCACGGGCCGTCCGAGGCGCAGGTTGACGTAGTAGCCGTTGCTGACGGGTATGTCTACCGACACTTTGCATTCCGGCCACAGGTCATGTGAGGCCTTGGCCAGGATGAAGAAGAGGGTGCGGGTATAGGCGCGGATGCCGCTGGGAGAGTGCATGTCGAGGAACTCGACAGTCTTCTGCTTGTAGGTACGGAAGTGCATGCCCTCCACCTTGTTGTTCACTTTGGCTGTGATGGGGCCGTACTCCATCTTCATGTCCAGTAGTCTGTACGTCTCTTCGAGGGTGCTGCCTGTAGGCACCTGAATGGTCTGCCCGTTGTTGCGGCAGAATATCTCTACGGTTTGTTGCATATTCTAGTGCTATTAGTAAATTAATGCCGCAAAGATACGAAAAAGCGAGCGAAAAACCAAATTTTATTTGGATTTTTCCGAGCGTGAGTATCTTCGACGGAGTCAAAGATGCAAAAAAAGCGCAAACGTATCGTTAGTTTCGAATTTTTTGCTTATCTTTGCACCTAAATTCGCCAAGTCAGTTAATGAGGAGGCATCAACGGGAAGCTAAATCAAAAAAATAGTATATGTCAATTTGGATTATTTTCAAGCTGCTCGGCTCGTTGGCTTTGCTGATGTTCGGTATGAAGTCGATGAGCGAAGCCTTGCAGAAGATGGCAGGTCCGCAGCTGCGTCACGTGCTTGGTGCGATGACTACCAACCGTTTTACGGGGATGCTTACTGGTATGCTGGTGACGGCATCCGTGCAATCCTCTACGGCTACGACGGTGATGACCGTCTCGTTTGTGAATGCCGGACTGCTGACGCTGGCTCAGGCCATCTCCGTCATCATGGGTGCCAACATTGGTACGACGCTCACGGCATGGATCATGTCGGCAGGTATGTCGTTCGACATCACCAGTGCCGTCTATCCGGCTTTCTTCCTGGGCATCATCCTGATTTATCAGAAGAAGTACCGCTACATCGGCGACTTCCTCTTCGGTCTGTCGTTCCTGCTTTTAGGATTGGGCACGCTGCGCGCCACGGGCACGGAGATGCACTTAGGTGAGAATCAGGCGCTGCTCGACTTCTTCGCCTCGTTCGACCCCGACTCGTTCCTGACCACGCTTATCTTCCTGCTGTTGGGTGGCATCCTGACGTTCTGCGTACAGTCGTCGGCAGCGGTGATGGCCATCACGATGATTCTCTGCTCCTCAGGTGCACTGCCCATCTATCAGGGTATCGCGCTGGTGATGGGTGAGAACATCGGCACCACCGTCACCTCCAACCTGGCAGCCCTCTCGGCCAATACCCAGGCTCGAAGGGCAGCACTGGCCCACATGTTCTTCAATGTGTTTGGCGTCATCTGGATTCTGTTCGTGTTCCGTCCCTTTATAGATATGGTGTGCGGCTGGGTAGGCTACGACGTGACGATGCAGAAGGAAGCCGTGGAGACCAGTGTGTTCCTGGCCAACGCCGCCAAGCTGAGCTTCGTGCTGGCAGCCTTCCATACCTCGTTCAATGTGGCCAACACCTTCATCCTCATCTGGTTTATCCCGCAGATAGAGCGTTTCGTATGCTGGGTGATCAAACCCAAGAAAGTGGATGAGGAAGAGGATTTCCGCCTGCACTTCATCACGGCCGGCTTCATGAAGACCCCGGAGCTCTCGGTACTCGAGGCGCAGAAGGAGATACAGTCGTTCTCGGAGCGTATGCAGCGCATGTTCGGCATGGTGAGGGAACTGCTCGTACTCTCATCGAGTGCCACGAATAAGAAGGATAACAAGGCCGGTGACTTCAACAAGCTCTTCACCCGCATCGAGAAGTATGAAGGCATATCCGACAATATGGAACTGGAGATAGCCAAGTATCTCGACTCCGTCAGCGATGCCCACCTCTCCGACGACACGAAGGCTAAGATCCGCGCCATGCTTCGCGAGATATCGGAGTTGGAGTCAATCGGAGACGCCTGCTACAACATGGCCCGTACCATCTCGCGTAAATATAATGGTAAGGAGGACCACTTCGTCGAAAAGCAATATGACCATATCCACCAGATGATGGAATTGACTGACCAGTCGCTGACGCAGATGAACCGCTTGATGGGTGGACGTAAGGAGTCGTTCGACGTGAATCGCTCATTCAACATCGAGCATGAGATCAACAACTACCGTAACCAGTTGAAGGCTCAGAACATCAACGACATCAACAACCATGAGTATACCTACGCCGTGGGTACTATCTATATGGACTTAATCAACGAGTGTGAGAAACTGGGCGACTATGTGGTGAACGTGGTGGAAGCTCGTATGGGTATCAGGTGAGAATTGAAGATTGAACATTGAACATTGAAGATTGAACATTGAAGATTGAAGATTGAAGATTGAAGATGAGAGGACTATTGATGATGCTGGCGGTCACGACGGTGATGGGTGCTGTGGCAGGCAACCGCAGTGGACAACAGATGCGTGACATCGCAGCACATCGGCTGGCAGGTGTCGCCACACGTGCCGAAGGAGAGTTGAATCTGATGGAAGTCTATCAGAACGACCAGTTGGCCCTGATAGGTGATACTGCCGTGGGCTTTGCCGTCGTCAGTCGTGATGTGGCTCAGCGCCCTGTGCTGGCTTATTCGCTGGAGCCTTTCAGTGCCGGGGAGATGCCTCCTGCCGTCAGCTGGTGGCTTCGTCAGATGACGTCGCGCTTGTCGAATGGGGCACCGCTGACAACGCACAGTAGCATGGTGGCCGTTCCCAATTTCGTTAACACCCTCTGGCATCAGTCCGAGCCCTATAACGACGACTGTCCCAAAGTGCTCAAAGAACGTTGCCTGACAGGATGCGTGGCTACGGCCATGGCTCAGATCATGAAGTATTATGAATACCCTCAGCAAGCCAGGGGCAAGGGGCACTACAAGGTGGGCGCAGTGACGAGGAACGTCACCATCAACAGCACTTACGACTGGAGCAAGATGTCCAACAAATACGACAGCAGCAGTGGTACGACCAACAAGAAGGCCGTGGCACAGCTCATGTTCGATGCCGGATGCTCCGTGGGCATGGAATATGGCACGGAGTCGAGTGCTGCCTCGGATGCTG
>DFGG01000125.1:6476-9532 GCA_002371695.1 bacterium UBA3756 | reverse complement strand
GTAGAGCGGTGCCTGGAGGGAAAACCCGAGTATCAGGCTCGCGAGGACTATACCCCATCCTATCGTCAGATGATCCATGAGTGTACACGAAATCACCCATGGGCCACCTTCGGCAACGACATGCTCCTGGGCATCCGGGCCGACCTGCCCACCACCAGAGAGCAACAGGAATTCTTACCAGCCAACCTGATGTACGATTTCGACCATGCTCAGATATACGCCAATGGTGAATATCGCCCATTAGTCAAGGAGCGTCGGATGCTGGTGCCACCGGGAGTACAGGTGGTGGAATCCGACTTCCCCTGGTCTCCCCTGACGGTGTTCGTGTTCCTTCTGGTCATCTGTATGGCCGTCTTCAGCATCGAATGGCGTCGGCATAAGATGTTCAAGTATTGGGATGCGTGTCTGATGCTGGTGCAGGGCCTGGCTGGCTGCGTGCTGTTTGTGATGATCTTCTCCCAGCACCCCACAACCAGTCTCAATTTGCAACTGTTGCTCATCAATCCCATACCCATATTCTTCATCCCTGCAGTTCTGAAACGGAAGCCGAATACACGTTGGTGGATTGTCTTGCTGACCATGATCATCCTCTTCTCGATCGGCAGTCTTTTCCAGAAATATGCAGAGGGTATGATGATTTTGGCACTATGTTTGCTTACAAGATATTTAAGTCATTACAAGAATGCGTAGAAACAGATACCTATATATCACATTGCTGGCCGTATTGGGATTCAACACGGAGGACGCTCAGGCTCAAGACAGCATCAGATATGCACCGCGCCTGGTGGTGAATATCACTATCGACCAGTTACGTACCGACTATCTCGAGGCCTTCTCGCCTGTTTTCGGCAACGACGGATTCAGGCGCCTGTTCCGGCAGGGACTGGTATACGACAATGCCTCCTATTCATTTTCCAAGATTGACAGAGCCTCTGCCATCGCGTCAGTCATCACTGGGGTATCGCCCTACTACCATAGTATCGTCAGTGAGAAATGGCTCGACAAAGAGACACTCCGGCCTGTGGGTTGCACCGAGGACTTGAAGAAGCCCGGCATTCCCTCCGCGGCTCAGCTGATGGTCTCTTCCATTGGCGACGAACTGAAGGTGGCCACAAATGGAATGGCAAAGATTTTCAGCATCGCTCCTACGGCAGATGCGGCTATTCTCTCTGCAGGCCATGCTGCTGACGGAGCCTTCTGGCTCGACGATTGGAGAGGCTATTGGAAGGGGTCGCAGTATTACTCCAACAACATACCGCAATTCATTCAGAATTTCAACGACTTACAATCGAATTCGAAGACGATAGAGAAGGCCGTCTGGCAGCCTTTTAATGAGGTGTCCGGCACATTCAACTACTACCAGCACATCGGAGATCAGAAGCCTTTCAACCATACCTTCAAGGGAGAAAGAAAATTCATCGAATATAAGACGAGTGCCCTGATCAATTCAGATATCACCGAACTGGCTCAGCAGTGTGTCATCAGTCAGACACTGGGTTACGACAGAGTGACAGACTTGCTTTGCCTGACCTACTATGCCGGCAACTTTAGTCACCAGGCTATGACAGACTGTCAGATGGAGCTTCAGGATACCTATCTCCGTCTCGACCGCGAACTGGGAAAGCTCATCAAGGCCATTGAGGACAAACTGGGAGCCGAGCACGTGCTCTTCGTGCTGACGAGTACAGGCTATAGTGATGCCGAGAGTGCCGACTACGCCAAGTATCGCGTTCCTACAGGCACATTCTTTATCAACCGTACTGCCAACCTGCTCAATATGTATTTCGGGGCAGTATGGGGTCAGGGTCACTATGTGGAGACCTGCTATGGCAATGAGATATATCTGAATCACAAGCTGTTGGAGTCTAAGCGTATCAGTCTGACTGATGCCACCCAGCGGGCACAGGAGTTCATCTCCCAGGTGTCGGGTGTGGCCAATGTCTACACCTTCATCCAACTCCTTGGAGGGAATAACCAGCAGATTTCCAAGATTCGCAACGGCTTCAACCAAGAACACAACGGCGATATACTGATTGAGGTGTCACCAGGCTGGGAACTCCAGAACGAGACATCGCGCGAGAGTCAGCTGTCACGCGCCTCTTTCACCCAGTTTCCCATTATTTTCTACGGTGCAGGCATCAAGTCCGAACGCGTCAAGACACCTGTTACCACAGACCGCATTGCTCCGACTCTTGCGAAGTCTATCCGTATCAGGGCGCCTAATGCATGCTCCTCCGAACCATTGTTCTGAGCCGCAGATGATATAGATAAACCGGATTTTAACGGATTTGTGGTGAGAACTTTGGTGGTTACGGATTTTATTCGTAACTTTGCACCCGTTTATAAATAATGTAAGTAAAAAAAACAAAAAGTAATCAAGAATATGAATTTCAACAAGATTCTCAAGTCCTTGTTCGGCGACAAATCGTCGCGCGATATGAAACTGATTCAGCCCCTTGTGGAGAAGGTAAAGCAAGTATCGCCCCAGATCGAAGCACTCGACAATGACGCCCTGCGTGCCCGTACAAAGGAGCTGCAGCAGCAAGTACAGTCGTCTGCCAAGGAGCAGAAGGCAAAGATAGCCGAACTGAAGGCAAAGATTGAGAGCACGCCCATCGATGAGCGTGCCGACATCTTTGCAGAAATCGACAAAATAGAGAAGGAAGTGCTCGATATCTATGAGAAGGCTCTCAACGAGGTGATGTTCGAGGTGTTTGCCATCGTTAAGGAGACTGCACGCCGCTTCGCCGAGAATGAGGAGACCATCGTCACGGCTACAGACTTCGACCGTGAGCTGGCAGCCGATCCCCGCAAGGACTTCATCACCATCGATGGTGACAAGGCCATCTATCACAATCACTGGACTGCTGGTGGCAACGACCTGAAATGGGAGATGATCCACTACGACGTACAGCTCTTCGGTGGCGTGGTTCTCCATCAGGGAAAGATTGCCGAGATGGCAACAGGTGAAGGTAAGACCTTGGTAGCTACCCTGCCTGTCTTCCTGAATGCCCTGACCGGCAATGGCGTCCATGTGGTGACGGTCAACGACTATC
>DFGG01000125.1:6256-6392 GCA_002371695.1 bacterium UBA3756 | reverse complement strand
GGATGGGACCGCTCTATATGTTCCATGGCCTGAGCGTAGACTGTATCGACAAGCACCAACCCAACTCTGAGGCTCGTCGTCGTGCCTATCAGGCAGATATCACATTCGGTACCAACAATGAGTTCGGTTTCGACTA
>DFGG01000125.1:0-6167 GCA_002371695.1 bacterium UBA3756 | reverse complement strand
TCACCTGCCGACCTGGTGCAGCGCAGTCATAACTACGCCATCGTCGACGAGGTCGACTCTGTGTTGATCGACGATGCACGTACCCCCCTGATCATCTCTGGTCCTGTGCCTAAGGGCGACGACCAGATGTTTGAGGAATACCAGCCGCTGGTGGAGCGCCTTGTTGGTGTTCAGCGTCAGTTGGCCACCCAATATCTGGCTGATGCCAAGACCCTCATCACCGAAGGTAACAGACTGATTGAAGCCGGCAACAAGAAGGAGGGTCAGGAGAAACTCGACCAGGGATTCCTCTCACTCTATCGCTCCCACAAGGCTCTGCCGAAGAACAAGCCCCTCATCAAGTATCTCTCCGAAGAAGGAATCAAGGCAGGCATGCTCAAGACAGAGGAAATCTACATGGAGAACAACAACCGTCGTATGCCTGAGGCCGTAGAGCCCCTTTATTTTGTGGTTGACGAGAAGCTCAACTCATGCGACCTCACCGATAAAGGTACAGCCTGGCTCGCAAAACAAGTCAACGATGCCGAACTCTTCGTACTGCCTGATATCGCAGGTCAGCTCTCTGCACTTGAGGCCGAGACAGACCTTTCCGACCAGGAGCGCGTTGACAAGAAGGATGAGCTCCTCTCCCACTACGCCGTACAAAGCGAACGCGTGCATACTCTCCAGCAGCTGTTGAAGGCCTACTGTATGTTCAATCGCGATGATGAATACGTTGTAATCGATGGCGAGGTGAAGATCGTCGACGAGCAGACAGGACGTATCATGGAAGGTCGCCGCTGGAGCGATGGTCTCCATCAGGCTGTGGAGGCCAAGGAGCACGTGAAGGTAGAGGCTGCCACACAGACCTTTGCCACCATCACCCTGCAGAACTACTTCCGTATGTATCACAAGCTGGCCGGTATGACCGGTACAGCATCGACAGAGGCTGGTGAGTTCTGGGATATCTATAAACTCGACGTGGTGGAGATTCCCACCAACCGTCCTGTCATCCGCAACGACCAGGACGACCGTGTCTACAAGACTCAGCGTGAGAAGTTCCGTGCCGTCATCGAGGAAATCGTGAAGATGCGAAATGCAGGTCGCCCCACCCTGATTGGTACCACCTCGGTGGAGATCTCCGAGTTGCTCTCGCGTATGCTTGACATGTATGTGAATCCCGAGACAGGCAAGCGCGAGGGTATCCCCCATCAGGTGCTCAATGCCAAGCTCCACCAGAAGGAGGCCGACATCGTGGCACTTGCCGGACAGTCTACCAATGGCAAAGGTGCCGTGACCATCGCCACCAACATGGCTGGTCGTGGTACCGATATCAAACTCTCGCCTGAGGTGAAGGCTGCAGGTGGTCTGGCCATCATCGGTACCGAGCGTCATGAGAGCCGTCGTGTAGACCGTCAGTTGCGTGGTCGTGCCGGTCGTCAGGGTGACCCGGGCAGCTCCGTTTTCTACGTATCGCTCGAAGACAAGCTGATGCGTCTGTTCGCTTCTGAGCGTATCGCTGGCGTGATGGACCGTCTGGGCTTCAAGGATGGTGAGATGATTGAGTCGCCGATGATCTCGAAGAGCATCGAGCGTGCCCAGAAGAAGGTTGAGGAGAACAACTTCGGTATCCGTAAGCGTCTGATTGAATACGATGACGTGATGAACAAACAGCGTACCGTCATCTACGAGAAGCGCCGTCATGCACTGATGGGTGAGCGTATCGGTATGGATATCGCCAACATCATCTGGGACCGTGTCGTCAATATCATCGACAACAACGACTATAATGGCTGCAAGGAGGATTTCCTGCATGTCCTCTCGATGGAGGTGCCCTTCACCAGCGAGGAGTTCATCAACACGCAGCGTGAACAGCTTACCGAGAATGCCTTCCAGGCTGCCATCGATAATTTCAATCGCCGCACAGAGCGTATCCAGTCTGTCGCACAGCCCATCATCAAGCAGGTGTACGAAACCCAGGGACAGATGTACGAGCGTATCATGGTGCCCATCACTGACGGTCGACGGATGTATAACATCCCCTGCAACTTGCGTGAGGCATACGAGACTGAGTCTAAGTCGGTGGTCAAGGAGTTCGAGAAGAGCATCCTGCTCCATATCATCGACGACTCCTGGAAGGAGAACCTGCGACAGCTCGACGAGCTGAAGCACTCCGTACAGAATGCCTCATACGAGCAGAAGGACCCGTTGCTCATCTTCAAGCTTGAGAGTGCCAAGGTGTGGGATGCCATGATCAATGAGATGTACAACCGCATCACCTCCATCCTCACACGTGCCCAGATTCCTGAGGTGCAACAGGTACAGGAGGCTGCACCCGAGCAGCGCACCCAGCGTCAGCAGTACACCGAGAGCAAGCAGGATATGAATGAGGAACAGTTGGTCGACAAGAGCCAGCAGGCCGCAGCCCAACAGGACACCCGTGCCCAGCAGCCCCGTACGCCTATCATCAAGGACAAGTTGCCCGGACGTAACGATCCCTGCCCCTGCGGGTCTGGTAAGAAATTCAAGAACTGTCACGGAAAAGGAATCGTATAGACTATGATACAGATTCAAAATATCAAGAAGGCATTTGGCCAGACCCTTGCCAGCGATATCCCCTCGTTCCAAGTGAACGATGGGGATATCCTTGGCCTTGTAGGTAACAACGGAGCCGGTAAGACTACCCTCTTCCGGATGATACTCGACCTGCTGAAGCCCGATGAGGGCGAAGTCTCCATCGATGGTGTCAACCCAGCCACGTCCGAGTCATGGAAAGAGCAGACTGGTGCCTATATCGACGAAGGGTTCCTCATCGACTTCCTCACACCTGAGGAGTACTTTGCCTTCCTGGGCAAGATCTCCGGCATTCCGCAGACGGAGGTCGACGAGCGGCTCAAGCCCTATGAGCGACTTTCTGGCGGGGAGATATTCGGCGGAAAGAAACTTATCCGTAACCTCTCTGCTGGTAACAAACAGAAGGTCGGCATCATCGCAGCGCTCTTCAACCGTCCGAAGCTGGTTATCCTCGACGAGCCTTTCAATTTCCTGGATCCTTCTTCGCAGAATGTCCTCAAGCACGTGTTGAAGGAGTACAATCAGGAGACAGGGGCCACCATCCTCATTTCGAGTCACAACCTGCAGCATACTGTCGACATCTCCACCCGTATTGCTCTGTTGGAGAAAGGCTGCATCATCCGTGACCTGCCGAACACTGAAGGCAGTGCACGAGAGGAGCTGGAGCACTATTTCGACGTGAGCGAATAACAGCCTCTGGTGACACCAGCCACCACCCTTACGCCTAAAAAGCGGCCGGCACAATGCAACAATTTGTCCGAAAACGAGAAAATCGACTAACTTTTTGCAAAAAGTTAGTCGATTTTTGCAAAATGCGAGTCTTTTTCTGTCTTTTCTTCCTATATTTGCCACATATTATATTATTAACCATTAAAACGATAAGAAAAATGGAAACAAAGAAAAGACTTTTCGGATGGCTATGCTTACTGATGGTAGCAACAGTCCTCACCTCCTGCAGTAAAGGCAGCGACAGTGACAATGAAGGCGGAAGCGGTGGCGGAATAAAGCCCGACCCCAACATCCCCACACTCTCTGAAGCGAAGTACGAAATGGCCCCACTGGCCACCATCGTGCCTGAATCCACCACCAAACAACTGACGGCGGTCGATACCATCGCCCACCGGCTCACACTGCCCGCCAGTGCCGACAAACCAGAGGTGGGGCAGACACTCGTTTTCAGCACGCCCACCAAAGACCTCCCCTACGGCCTGTTGGCTAAGGTGAAGAGCGTCAGCGAGAGCGGTTCAGGATACATCGTCAACTACGAGGATGCCGAGCTGAAGGATGCCTTCAAGGACATCGAGATACCTGAGTCCTATATCCCACTGGGCAACTACGTGGAGCGCATCATCGATGCCGACGGCAAGGAAATCAAGTTCGCACGCAAGGCTACTACCCGCGCCACCGGGGAGAAGAACTTCCTGATTCAGCTGCCAGAGGTGGGATGGAAAATCACGGAAGGATTGGAAATAACTCCTCAGATGAGCATAGACATGATGATGCGCTTTGCCTTCACTTATGGCGACTATGAACTGTCCTACTGCGGTCTCAACATCGATGCCGACGTCACCGTGGGAGCAACGCTCAACGCAACCATCGACGAGAAGTCGCTGTCCAAGTATCCGAAGAGGATCTACCTGTTCACCATGATCTGTGGAGCCATACCCATTCCTCCCACGCCCATCGTCATCAACCCCGCCATCGATGTCTACGGCATCGTGAAGGGCGAGGGTAAGTTCTCACTCGAAGCCACCATCAGCTATGAGCGCACCCTTCATGCCAAGGTCCGCTACCAGAAGGGAGCTGGTCTGTCGTGCGATATGAACGCGGATCCCGAGGCCCCTGACGCACTGAAATTCACCTTCGGGCCGAAGTTCGAGGGAGGCTTCGCCTACGGTGTGTCCATGGGCGGATACCTCGGATTCTACGGCAAGACGCTCGGACTGCGCGTGCGGCTCAATGCGCTGAAGAAGGAGACCATCAGCGGCAAACTCAACCTGCTGGCATTCGCCGGCACCATGGATGAATGGCTCACGCCCTACGATGTCACCTACCATAGTGGCGTAGACATGACAAAGGACGGAGGCTTTCAGAGATACCTCAAGTCGCTGGACTACATCCTGAAGTGGAAGTTTAACGAGTTTGAAGACCTGATGTACAACCAGGCCATCGCCTTCAACCTGGGAGCCGACCTGCACTTCATTGGCAAGGACGTGGTGCAGTACGACCTGCCTGAAGTCAGCATGCCTATCTCCTCCACGCCCATCATGCCGCAGATAAAGATTGAGGAGAAGGACTTCTTCGAATTCAACGACAACGACGTGACGCTCAAGTTGCACCACGCCAAAAACAGCGTGCTTGACGATCTGACTGAGTTCCGCGCAGAACTCACACCCGTGGGGAAGGACGGCAAGGCCAACGTAGACAAGAAGATCGTGAAATACTTCGACTTCGACGACGAGAAGCGCCAGTTGCTCGCGGCCGACTCGAAGGCAGCCGATGTCACCTCCACCGCCAAGGCAACACTCGACGGCGAGAGCAACTACGACGTTACTGTCTACATGAACATCCTTGATGTTGACATTCCCATCTTCAAGAGTAAGGCTAAGAAGAATGATTTACGGACAGATGTAGAAAGGATCTCGCTTGAAGTAAATAATTTGTACGGGGTTAATGCTGAAGGGAAAAAGGGAACCAGACTTAATATAAAACAGGATTTCACCGATATCAAAGTAACCCCAATTGGAACATCAGGTTCATTCAAATGTTCGGCTTCATTGACAAGGGAACCATATGGTAGCGGAAAGGGAACCGCGGAAGAATCAATTTCATTTACAATAGAAAAACCCGTTGACAACCATTACGGGATAGCAAAAGATATCTGTTATAGCGCAAAAGGAACCTATTCGAATGAAACTATAACAATAGCCTTTGAATGTACAGATGTTCCATTTGACAGAGACTGGTACTCGACAGGATATTATGTTTGGTGGGAAGGAAATGTGAATGACAAGACTGTCAAGATAACAAAGTGTACTTTCACTGATGTCTACATTAATGAAAATGGCAAGGAAATTACCACCTCTTATAATAACTATTATACAGGTGAAAATCCCACTATACACCTAAGTTTGTCTTTCCCTAAATGACAATGACACATTAGCGTCACGACATTTGCGACATAGATTGAGCGGGGGAGCAGGCAGAAATGTCTTGCTTCCCTCTTTTTCGCAAATTGTCCTTTCTTTCAGGAGGTTAAGGCCAGCAGTAAATACTTTAAAATGTTAGCCGCATGTAATGAAACTAACAGCCTCAAATAGTGCGGCTCAGGGTTTAAATAGGTTTAAAGAAAAAACAACCACCATTCATACTCACCATTAGTCGACACATCCGAGTGGATCAAGTACAGACGTGACCCATGACATGCAGATTGAACACTAATATCAAACTCTTCCTGACTTCAGCGATGCGTCACCCTTGCTGTTCTTGACATACAGTTTTTTTTGAATATAGGTTGTAACTTTACAAGTTCTCTATCTCCTCAGCACTCAGGCCCGTATATTTCGCTATCAGGTCTACGGCCATACCATCAGCCTTCATGCGGCAGGCATTCT
>DFGG01000134.1 GCA_002371695.1 bacterium UBA3756 | reverse complement strand
TCACACAAGTTTCAGTATGCATAGCGACGAGGAATTGTCAGCCCTTCTGAAGGATCCGGAAAGGCAGCGCAAGGCCTTCGAAGAAGTGGTGCGCCAATATGGCGAGCAAATCTACTGGATGATACGCCGGATGGTAAATAGTCATGAAGACGCCAACGATGTGTTGCAGAATTCATTCCTCAAAGCCTGGAACAGACTGCCGGATTTTCACGGTGACTCCAAGGTGTTCACTTGGCTCTCACGTATCGCGATCAATGAGAGCGTCGATTTCCTGCGCCGTCAGAAGACCCGTTCGGCAGTTAGTTCAGACGAGGATATGGTGCTCGCCAACTCGCTGATGGCAGACCCCTATTTTGACGGGGATGAGACTCAGGCGATGCTTCAGGAGGCTGTCTCGCGACTGCCTGATGTGCAGCGTACCGTGTTCCAGCTCCGTTATTTCGATAATATGAAATATAGTGAGATAAGCAAGATGCTCCATACGTCGGAAGGTAGTCTGAAGGCAAGCTATCACATCGCCGTCAAGAAGATTTCCGATTTTTTTAAATCGCATGATTAAACCTTTTTTATACAGGCACGTCAAAAGAATATGATGAACGAAGAGAACTATCTGATTGAAAGGGTTGGGAGGGAGAATCCCTTCCGAGTGCCGGAGGGCTACTTCGACACGCTGGCTGACGAAGTGATGGCCCGCGTGGATGCTGCTGGAGCCCCCGTCTCCCGTAAGGCTCGTAAAGTGTGGCTGCGCCCATTGCTCTACGCTGCTGCTTCGGTTTGTGCTCTCTTTGTCAGCGTGATGGGCTATAAGTCGTATATCCATCAGCAGAATCAGTCTGTGGCACAGCAAGTGAATGCTCATCAGCCAAGTGAGGACTCTTTCGAGCAGGCTGCCGACTATCTGATGGTAGACAATGAGGACATCTATGCTTGTCTGGCATCTGACTATTAATATATATAAATAAGGTATAAAGAGATGAAGCGGATAGTGATAACTTGTTTGGCCGTTCTGATGTTACTGGCAGTTTCTGCTCAGGAGCCGAAGAAGAAATTCTCGCCAGAGAAGTTCCAGGCCGAACTGGAACAGTTTATTACCAATGAGGCTTGTCTCACTCCTCAGGAGGCCACCAAGTTCTTCCCCCTTTATCGTGAGATGCATAAGAAACAGCGCTGCGTCTATAATCAGATGAAGGCCCTGGGCAAGATCAAGCCGGCAGAAGAATCGGAGTGCCGCAAGTCTATACAGAAACGTGACGAGTTGGAACTCGAGCTGAAGAGTATCCAGCAGACCTATCACAACAAGTTCTTAGGTGTTCTGTCGGCTTCGAAGGTATTCGATGTTATTAAAGCCGAAGACCGTTTCCATCGCAAGACCTTCCGAAATTGGGGAAACGGAAAGAGACCGGAGAAGAAGTAAATATTGTAATCCTGTAGTCTGATATAAGGCTGCAGGATTCTTTTTATTCCAGCTTAGAGCCCTCGAGGAGTTTGGGGCAGAGGGCTTCCAGTTCACATCGTTCACAATGGGGCTTCCGTGAAGTACAGACGTAGCGCCCGTGAAGAAGCAGCCAGTGATGGGCATTGGGGATATCGGATTCCGGAATATACTTGATGAGTGCCTGCTCCACTTTATAGGGCGTGTTGTCACGCTTGCCTACCAGTCCCAGACGATGGGCCACGCGAAAGACGTGAGTGTCAACAGCCAGTGCAGACTTGCCGAAAGCCACGCTCTGTATCACATTGGCCGTCTTGCGTCCTACACCAGGCAGTTCGAGGAGCTGGTTCATATCCTGGGGTACCTGGCCCTGATGCTTTTCCACCAGTGCACGAGCCATTTTCACCAGATGGTCAGCCTTCGCGTTAGGGTAGGAGACGCTGCTGATATATTCCAACACATCCTCTGGCTCTGCCTGTGCCATGGCGCGGGCATCAGGATAGTGGCGGAACAGCTCGGGGGTTACCTGGTTGATACGTTTGTCAGTGCATTGGGCACTCAAGATGACTGCCACTAGCAACTGGAATACGCTGCCAAACTCCAGTTCTGTATTCACGTTCGGCATCTGCTCCCTGAAGTGAGCCAACACCCGCTCATATCTTTCAGTTTTCCTCATAGCTATTCACTTATATAATAATTACGTGATTAATGAAATCGTGACGCGAATCAACTTTTGTTAATATTCGGTACAAAGGTACATTTTTTCGTGCAAAAGTGATTCTTTTTGCATTCATATTTAATAGAAATTACGATATAATACACCTCAATCGAATGATTACAGTTTATTTAACATAGCGGAAAAAACGGGCAAAATTTGGTGGAATGGGAATAATTGAGTAAATTTGCAAACTGATACTAATCATTGTTGTGAAGAAACAAACAAGGATATGCAAGCAAAAAGAATTCTGGATTTCCTGAGAGAGGTGATGGCGAATAATAACCGGCCATGGTTTCAGGAACATAAGGGAGAGTATGAGGCTGTGAGGGCTGACTTTGAGTTGGGGGTGCAGCAGGCTCTGGAGCGGATTGTGACGTTCGACCCGGAGATAGCCCATCTGAAAGTGAAGGACTGTACGTACAGATTCTATCGTGACACCCGTTTCTCACCAGACAAGTCGCCCTACAAGAACCACTTCGGGGCTTACATCAATGCAAAGGGCAAGAAAGCGCTGCGGGGCGGCTACTACATACACCTGGAGCCTGGTCACTGCCTGGTGGCGGTGGGTAACTATTGGTTGCCGACGAACATCCTGACTTCCTGCCGCAACGAGATGATGGCCAATACGGCTGAGTGGCTGAAATGCGTGGAGAGCAAGGCTTTCCTGAAGTATTTCGGCGACCTGCCAAAGCAAAAGAGTATCCAGACTGATGAGAAGAAGTCGGAGTGGGAGGAGAGCTGGGACTCCCCGCAGGGCTTCGGACTGATGAAACTGAAGACCTGTCCGTCGGGCTTCCCGAGGGATTGGGAGTACGTCAGGTATCTGCGGCTGAAGGATTACTGCTGCTGGCATCATGTGGACGATGACTTCTTCGAAGGTGACGGATGGCTCGACGAACTGGAGCGTATGTGCAAGGCGGCGAAGCCGATGATGGACTTCACGAATGCCGTGATAGATGACTATGAGTAAATAAATGGAACTAAAACTATAAAATTTATGAGAAAAGTATTGATTGCAGTGACACTGTTGGTTTCGGCTGTCGGTTATGCGGCAGACAAAATACCAGTGTGGAAAGATCCGGGCGTGAACCAGCAGAATCGTGAGGCTCGTCGTGCCCACTTCTTCGCCTTCGAGGATGAGGCCAAAGCCAAGCAGGGCGACAAGACCAAGTCTGGCCGTTACCTCTCGATGGAGGGCATGTGGAAATTCTGTTTCGTCAGGAATCATCAGGATGCGCCGAAGGATTTCTTCGCGCTGAAGTACGACGACTCGAAGTGGGCGGACTTCCCTGTGCCGGGCCTGTTCGAGCTCAACGGCTATGGTGACAAAATCTACAAGAACATTGGCTATGCCTGGAGTACGACATTCAAGAATGATCCACCGTACATCGGCGAGACCAACAACTATACAGGCTCGTATCGCCGTACGTTCGATCTGCCTGCTGATTGGAAAGGACAGGATGTGTACTTCCATGTAGGTTCGGCCACGAGTAACCTGACTGTCTGGGTGAATGGCAAGTTCGTTGGCTATTCGGAGGACTCGAAGGTGGCGGCAGAGTTTGACGTTACGAAGTACGTAAAGGCTGGAAAAAACTTAATTGCCATGCAGGTAATGCGCTGGTGTGACGGTAGTTATCTGGAGGATCAGGACTTCTGGCGCTTTACAGGAATTGCCCGTGAGGTATTTCTCTATGCTACGCCGAAGACTCACATCCAGGATATCACCATCGGACAGGATCTGAAGGACGGTAAAGGCTTGCTCAGCGTTGATGTTAAGTTGGCTGGAGGTAAATCTGAAATTGAGGCCCGACTGCTTGATGCTCAGGGCAAACAAGTGGCCGAAGGTTTGAAGGCAGAGGTTGTCGGCGTGAAGCCCTGGACGGCAGAAACACCATATTTATATACGCTGGAGATACTGTCGAAGCAGGGAAGCAAGGTGCTGGAAGTGGTGCGCCAGCATGTGGGTTTCCGCCATATCGAGATCAAGGGAGGTCAGTTGCTCGTCAACGGTCAGCCGATACTCATCAAGGGTGCTGACCGCCATGAGCTTGATCCCGACGGGGGATACATCGTGTCGGTGGAGCGTATGATCCAGGATATCAAGATCATGAAGCAGTTGAATATCAACGCCGTGCGCACTTGTCACTATCCCGACGATCCCCGCTGGTATGACCTCTGCGACGAGTACGGCATCTATCTGACGGCAGAGTCGAACCTTGAGAGCCACGGTATGGGCTATCGGGAAAAGACATTGGCCAAGCGTCAGGACTTCGAGCGGATGCACCTGGAGCGTCAGGAGGGCAATGTGATTACCTATAAGAACCACCCCTCCATCATCGTGTGGAGCTTGGGCAACGAGGCCGGCTACGGCCCCAACTTCGAGAAGGCCTACGACTGGGTGAAGCAGTATGACAAGACACGCCCCTGCCAGTTCGAACAGGCCCGTCAAGACGGCAAGACCGACATATTCTGTCCCATGTACTTCGGCTATGAGGACTGCGAGAAATATGCGCAGGGCACTAACCCCCGTCCGCTCATCCAGTGTGAGTATGCCCACGCCATGGGCAACTCGATGGGAGGATTCAAGGAGTACTGGGACTTGATACGCAAGTATCCCAAGTATCAGGGTGGCTACATCTGGGATTTTGTGGATCAGGGGCTGCGCGACAAGAGTAAGGTGACGGGCAGGGAGATTTTTACCTATGGTGGTGAC
>DFGG01000031.1:12682-25078 GCA_002371695.1 bacterium UBA3756 | reverse complement strand
TAGGCGGTGCCGAGACATTTCAGCGGGATAATCTTGGGTACGCAGGGCCAGAGGGCGGCTGGTGCCAGTGAGTAGCCGACGCTGAGTGTCACCATCAGCATGATGGCTATGGTGCTGCTGTGCATTGGCATGGAGAACCCGAAGTGAACGGCTGTCAGCATCAGGGCACCGGTGATTACGAGCGTGACACCACGGCCATAGCGGTCGTAGATGAGTCCGAAGAGGGGAGTCAGCAGGATGGTGCCGAAAGGCGCTATCGAGGAGAAAATACCTGCAATGTCTGGATCGACACCATACTTCATCACCATCAGTCTCGTCGAGAACTTCAGGAAAGGCGAGACGGCAGAATAAAAGAGTACGCAGAAGAGCGTAATGAGCCAGAAACCGGGATTACGGAGGGTGACACCGATATCACTCAAACGGAACTCCTCAGATGAGTTATCGGATTTTCCGGACAATCCGTAGACATCCAGACGACGGTCAATTACGCAGAATACCAGAAAGGCCAACAGGCCGATGATGAGGAAAGCCAGTGCCAACAACAATGGTGCCGAGAGGTTGAAATGGCGCGCTATGGGTGCCGAGATGCTCAGGGCGGCAGCTGTGCCCAGACGTGCCATCGCCAACTGTATGCCCATGGCCAGAGCCAGTTCGTGGCCCGTAAACCAGCGTACCATCGCCTTGGAGACGGTAATGCCGGTCATCTCATAGCCTACGCCGAAGATGGCAAAGCCAAGTGATGCCCAGGCAGCCGATGCTGGCAGGTGGGTGTCGAAGAAAGAGATAGAGGCGTTGTCAAAGTCGGTTGTGACGGCGTAATACTTGATGAGTGTGCCTACAACCATCAGTGAACAGGCCAGGGTTCCCGTAAAGCGTATGCCCATCTTGTCGAGGATGAGACCCGAAAAGAAGAGCATCAGCAGGAACACGTTGATAAAGCTGCCGGCTCCGGAGAAGAAACCGTAGTCGGAGGGTGTCCATCCCAGTCCGCCCTCAGTACGAGGCATCTCCAGCAGCGTCTCAAGGGGCGACATGACGTCGTTGACAAAATACCCCATCATCATGGCCGTGGCTACGATGAAGAGCACAGTCCATCGTGCGATGGGGCTGTCGTTGAGACGCTGCTGGATGCTCATTATTCCGTGATGTTCGGGAGTTCGAGTCCGATTCCCTTTTTCTTATCGACGGCCTTCAGCACAAAGCCGAGGATAAGGGCTGCCACACCAAGCAGGGCGAGCATCACCAGGGGAGCAGTATAGTCGAACTGCGTAGGATCGGTTACGCCGGGATTCGTCTTGTCGAGCACCTTGCCGATAAGCAACGGGAAGAGCCACAGACCGATGTTCTGAATCCAGAAGATGAGGGCGTAGGCAGAACCGATCACCTTGGCATCCACCAGCTTGGGCACAGAAGGCCACAGGGATGCGGGCACCAGTGAGAACGATGCACCGAGCACCAGGATGGTTGCGTAGGCAATGACGATGCCACCAACGGGACTATCCTTGAAGGCAGGCAGTACAAAGGCGAACGTCAGGTGGCAGGCGATGAGCAGTACTGAGCCCAGTACCAGCATGGAGGCTGCCTTGCCGTGATGGTCGAGATAGCTTCCGAGGATGGGGGTAATCAGCACGGCCAGCAGGGGGAACACGGCGAAGATAGACTCTGCGGACTGACGCATATAGCCCATGTAGCAATAGGCGATAAGGGCTAAGATGGAGAGGCCCAGCAGGCCGAACTGCATATTCTTGTTCTTCTGGAAGTTGCTGGCGAAACCGGCTGCTGCCACCACAAGCATGATGACGTACTGAATGATGGTAACCGACGAGGAAGCCCAGAAGGAATCTGCATCAGGAGCTATGAGCGTCAGATTGCACTGCAGCATATTGACGGCATACTTCTGGAAGGGGAAGATAGCCGAATAGTAGAGCACACAGAGCAAGGCGACAATCCAGAAACCGCTGTCGGTGAGGATCTTGCCGATGTCGCTGACCTTGAAGGGATCGTCCTTCTCCTCGGCCTCGCCAGTCTGGGCATCGAGCTTCTGGTCCATGAAGAAATAGACGATGGTCATCATCAGTGCGATACACATCAGTACCACACCGAAGGCTACGCTGCGGCTGACGCTCACCTCACCACCCAGTCGGGCGAAGAAGGGTGAGAAAATCATACAGGTAGCCACACCCAGACGGGCCAGTGCCATCTCAGAACCCATGGCCAGAGCCATCTCGCGACCCTTGAACCACTTCACGATACCACGGCTGACGGTGATACCCGCCATCTCGCAACCACAACCGAATACCATGAAACCGCAGGCGGCAAACTTGGCTGAGGCAGGCATTCCCTCGTAGAACGGCGACACACCGAGTTCGTCGAAGATGGGGATATAGTTGAGGTTCTTGTTGAACCATGTCTCGAGTCCGCTGCCGATAAAGCTGTCGCTCACGGCATACCACTTGATGAAAGCTCCCACCAGCATGACGACGGTAGAGAGCAACATGGTGAACCGGACTCCCATCTTGTCGAGGATGATACCCGCGAAGATGAGGAAGAACACGAATACGTTGAGGAACACCTCTGAGCCCTGCATTGTGCCGAAGGCTGTAGAGTCCCAGCCCCGGGTTTCCTGCATCAGGTCCTTGATGGGCGAGAGGATATCCATGAAGATGTAGGCACAGAACATGGCCAGTGCCAATAGTAAGAGAGCCGTCCAGCGCATGCCGGCCGAGTCTCTGAGTGTCTTTTGAATTGCTTGAGTCATATTTCGGTATTATGTTATATCGTTATTGTTATTTCAGCCAGCGGTCGAGCCAATCGAAGAAAGTGCGCTGCCAGAGGATACCGTTCTGGGGCTTCAGTACCCAGTGGTTTTCATCGGGGAAGATGAGCAGTTCGGCAGGGATACCCTTCATTCTGGCAGCATTGAAGGCTTGCATGCCTTGGGTGTAGCAGATGCGATAGTCTTTCTCACCATGGATGCAGAGGATGGGGGTATCCCAATTCTCCACATACTTGTGTGGCGAGTCGTGGTATGTCTTCTTGGCATTTGGCATCTGTGGGCGGTGCCAGTAAGCCTCGTCATACTCCCAGTTGGAGAACCAGTTCTCTTCGGTCTCCAGATACATAGAGGCCAGGTTGAAAGCTCCATCATGGGAGATAAATGCCTTGAAGCGCTTCTCATGATGACCTGCCAGATAGTAGACAGAGAAACCTCCAAACGATGCACCGACGGCACCAAGATGGTCTTTGTCGACGTAGGGCAGGTTGTTGGCTGCATCGTCGATGGCTGCCAGATAATCCTTCATGCACTGCCCAGTCCAGTCGCCGCTAATCTCCTCGAGCCACTCCTGTCCGAAGCCAGGCAATCCCCGGCGGTTGGGGGCTACGACGATGTAGCCCTGCGAGGCCATAATCATGAAGTTCCAGCGATAGCTCCAGAACTGGCTGACGGGGCTCTGAGGCCCTCCCTCGCAGAAGAGCAGGGTGGGGTATTTCTTCGTTTCGTCGAAATTCGGAGGCAGGATAATCCAGGTGAGCATCTGCTTGCCGTCGCTGGTCTTCACCCAACGTTGTTGAACGGTGGGCTTGGCCAGTTGGTCAAGGATGTGCTTGTTCTCGAAGGTGAGCTGAGTGATAGTTGTCTTTTCGGGCTTCTTGAAGTTGGGCGTCACGATGTAGAGGTCGGCAGGCGAGATGAAGTTGTGACGCTCCATCAGCAACTGCTTTTTGTTGTTCATCAGATGAATAGAACCGAAGTCGGCCCAATTGTCAGTCATTTGTTTCAGCTCGCCTTTCCAGTTGATGGCGTAAAGGTTTTCTGTGGCGTGCCATACCCCGATGAAGTAGATGAGTGCCTCTTTGGGATTATCGTTCCATACGAATTCATCGACGTTGGAGTCGAACGATTCTGTCAGGTATTTCTTCTCGCCAGTGGCTAAGTCGTAGCAGCACAGACGGTTGCGGTCTGCCTCATAGCCGTTGCGCTGCATAGAGAGCCAGGCGATATACTTGCCGTCGGGTGAGAATTGGGGGTTGGTGTCGTAGCCCACGTTGTTCTTCAGGTTTTCCTCTGCGTTCACCTTCTGAATCTTCATGGTTCTGGTCGGGTCGATCTCTGGCTCCACATAGTCGGCTGGCTTGCAGAGGTTCTTGGTCTCGCGCGTACCTATATTATATATATAGATATCAGAGTCGGTAGAGATAGAGTAGGCCAGACCAGTCTTCTTGCGACAGGTGTAGGCGATGGTCTTAGAGTCTGGGCTCCAAGCCAGCTGTTCCATGCCTCCGAACGGCTCCATCGGGCATTCGTAGGGCTCACCCTCCAGGATGTCAACGCCTTCGCCGGTTATTGGATATTGGTTATTGTTTATTGTGACATCATAGACATAGGGATGTTGAATCGACTCCACGTAATGGTCCCAGTGGCGATACATCAAGTCAGTAACTCTTCGTCCTGTGGCCTTGGGCAGGTCGTCGGGATTCTTCTTGATGATCTCGTTGAATTCGATGGAGTGGAGCAGTATCACTTTGCTGCCGTCGGGGGCGAACTTGAATCCCTCAATATCCTTCTCAGTGTTGGAGATCTGTTTGCGGTCTGAGCCGTCGGCATTCATCGTCCAGAGCTGACCTCCGGAAAGGAATGCAATCTTCCCGTTAAGCCAAGTGGGATCTGTCTCCGACTTAGAGCCGGTGGTCAGCGTTTGCTGGCCAGTACCATCGGCATTGATGATGCAGATTTTCTGTTGGCTTTTATTGGCTTTCACGCTATAGTAGCCCACCTGATAGACTATCTGCTTGCCGTCAGCAGAGGCCTCGGCTGTACCGATGCGTCCCATAGCCCAGAGGGCTTCGGGAGTCATGCGACCATTTTCTACTTTGATATTTTGCTTTCCGATTTTCACGTCTTCTGCATTTGCAGGGCCTGCCATCAATAGGGTGGCAATGGCCAGGGTTGTTATAAGCTTATTCATATTACTTGCGTTGTTGATTCATTCGTTGCTTCTGTAGTTCTTCTGCCTGTTTCTGCATGGCCTCAAGGCGTGCAGCAAGACCACCGACCTTCTTCGATGGGTTGTTCTTGTTCTCCTGATACTTGGCCTCAAGGATGGCCAGCAGTTTCTCGTCGTCAGTGGTCTTGCGGAGTGTCCACATGATGGCGGCGGAGAAGAAGAGAGAGATGAAGTAGTAGAAGTTCAGACCGCTGGAGTAGTCGTTGAACATGAAGAAGAACATCAGCGGCATGAGGTACATCATCCATTGCATCATTTTCAGTTGCTCAGCCTGCTGTCCCACCATCTGGTCCTTTTGCTGGCGCATCGTCATCACGGAGTAGAGCACGTTGGCTATACAGAAGAGAATACAGGTGAGCGAGAGGTGGTCACCGATGCCCCAGATGCTGGTACCCCACTCGATGATGGGGTCGTAGGTGGACAGGTCGTCCATCCATAGGAACGACTCGCGACGCAGCTGGATGGCATTCGGCACGAAGAAGAACATGGCCATCCAGATAGGCAGCTGGATAAGCATGGGCAGGCAGCCACCCAGGGGTGATACACCATATTTGGCATAGAGCGACATCATTTCCTGTTGCTTCTTCATCGCGTCTTCCGGCTTGTCGTACTGCTTGGTGGCCTCGTCGAGCTTCGGCTTCAATACTCGCATCTTGGCTGATGACATGTAGCTCTTCTTCACCATCGGGAAGGTAATGGCTTTGAGCAACAAGGTGAGTAGGATGAGCACGATACCCATCGAGAAGCCCCAAGAGGTGAGCCAGTCGAAGAGGTAGATGGTGAACCAACGATTAATCCAGCGCACCAGCCACCAGCCGAGGTTGACGAGTTGCTCCAGATCGAGATCCTTGCCAAAGGTACTCTGCTGCTCTACGTCCTGGATCAGACGGAAGTCGTTGGGGCCGATGTACATCTCAAATTCCGAAGCCTTGGCACCAGTGGGGTCGAAGGCAGTTTTGAGTTTGGCATTGAACTGCTTTAGGAATCCTGTTCCTTTCTCCTGGGGGATGCTCGTCAGCAGGGCATTAGCTGCGAAATCATCCTTAGAGATAAGGGCGGCTGAGAAGAACTGGTTCTTGAAGGCCACCCAGTCGAGTGCCTCCTCTATCTGTTCGTCAATCTTTTCCGAAGTCTCGTTCAGGTAGTCGGTACTGCCACTCTTCTCCTTATAGGTCACAGAAGTATAGCGATTCTCGAAAGTGAAGCCTCTCTCCTGTTGGCGTGCCATGTCGCTCCATTCGATATCCATCAGCTTGTAGTTGGGAGCAAAGATGCCACTCAAGCCATTGGCCTGGAAAGAGAAGTGCAGCATGTAGTCCTGCCCCAGTCGATAGTTGAATACGATGCTTCCGCCATTAGTAGCTTGTGCTGTCATCGTTACGGTAGTGTCGCTGACATTGCTGGGGGTGAAGAAGAGGTCCTGCGTAATGATGTTTTCCGTTTTTCCGGCAAGCATGAAGTTCATCTTCTGTGTCTTCTCGTCGAAGAGCGTCACGTCCATCTTGTTGTCCTTGTCCTCAAAGCCCTTGATGACGGCCCTTGAGATGGCTCCGCCTTTAGTGTCGAAAGTCAGTTCCACCTTGTCGTTCTTCAGTACGACGGGCTTGTTGGTACCATTGAGGGCAGAGAAGAAGAGTGCTGTAGAGTCTCCCTTGGCTGCTGCCTCGGCCTGTGCCTTGCGAGCTGCTTCGTCTGCCTTCTGTTTTTTCAGGGCGTTATCCTTCATGACAGCGGCAATGCTGTCTTCCATTCGCTGGGCCTCTATTTGCTCCGCCGATGGCTGGTTATACCAGCTGAAGCCGATGAGAACCACGGCAATTAAAACAAATCCAATAACAGTGTTTTTATCCATTACTTTTTCTTATTTTTATCCTTAATATAATAATGTTCGCGCATAACAGGGTGCAAAATTACTACTTTTTTTTGGCATATCAGCAGAAAGAAAGAAAAATTTCGTATCTTTGCACCTAGTTATGAGAAAACAAACATTATTATTCGTGGCTATGATGACGCTCAGCGTCAATGCCGCACAGGTTTCAGACAGTATCAGTGGTCAGTATTATCGTCTGTTTACGCCGATGACGTTCTATCATCATGTGGCTGACAGGACTCTGAATCTGGATTCAGAAAAGGATGATTACGTGACACAAGCCGTAGATGCTGCCTTGCTGAATGTCTATCTGAACAGACCCGATTTGGTAAGCACTACCGAAACCAAACTGAAGGAAGCTGGTTCGGTACGTGATGATGTGGATCAGCCGATAGCCGTACAGACGTCTTTTGTCGAGGAGGCCGATGTTCCTGATGTCGTCATACAGGATACGGCTCAGGTGGAACTGATGATCCAGAAACCGAAATTCTGGACCTATAAGGGCGACGGTTTCCTGCAGTTCATGCAGAATTATGTCTCCGGTAACTGGTATAAAGGCGGTGAGAGTAATTACTCGATGGTAGGTGCGCTGACGCTGGAGGCCAACTACGACAATAAGAACAAGTGGAAGTGGGATAACAAGCTGGAGATGAAGCTCGGCTTCCTGACTTCGCGATCAGATTCTGTCCATAAGTTCAAATCAAATGAAGACCTGTTGCGTTTCACAAGTAAGGTAGGACTTGAGGCTGCTAAGAACTGGTACTATACTCTTCAGCTTCAGGCCTATACGCAGTTTACCAGAGGCCTGAAAGCCAATGACCACAAAACTTACTCAGACTTTATGTCGCCTTTCAACCTCAACTTGGGTCTTGGTATGGATTACAAGGTGGAGTCGAAGAATAAAAAGCTGACGGGAACCATCAACCTTTCCCCCATTGCTCTAAACTATCGTTATGTGGGCAGATTGGATCTGGGGCCGAGCTTTGGCCTGGAGGAAGGCAAGCACTCCCTTCTGGAATTTGGACCGAACTTGACTGTCGACCTGACTTGGAAGTTCAATGATGTGGTTACTTGGAAGACGCGTCTTTTCGCTTTCACTTCTTTCAAACGTGCAGAGATTGATTGGGAAAACACCTTTGAGCTTCGTGTTTCCAAGTATATCACAGCCAACCTGTTCCTCTTCCCGCGTTTCGACGATGCCAGCGTGTATGATGATGACTTAGGCTACTGGCAGTTTAAGGAGTACAGTTCTTTAGGTTTCGCCTATACGTTCTAAAAACAAAAATCACCCGCTGTGAGGCGGGTGATTTCGTTTATTTGGCTTCTGTCATGTCTCCTTCTATGTAGAGTCTTGTCATTTCAACTTCTCCGTTGGTCCTGACGGTGATAGACTTCTTGAAGTGTCCGGGGAACTTTCCTGTGCCGTTGTAGGTCACTTTTATTTGTCCCTTCTCACCAGGTTTGACAGGCGTCTTGGTGTATTCGGGTACTGTGCATCCACAAGAGGCCACTGCCTGATTGATTACAAGCGGGAGCTCTCCCACATTCGTGTAGGTGAAGACACATGTCACGACAGGGTTCTTTTCCGAAAACGTTCCGAAATCGTGGGTCAGCTTGTCGAACTTAATCTCTGCTGGCTTTTGCGCCATAGCGGCTGTCATACCGCAAATGAGCATTAATGTTGCAAATACAATCTTCTTCATTTCTATTCGTTTTGTTGATTTTATGGGGCAAAGATAGACATTTATTGCAACACAGAGATACTGAGACGCTGAGTTTTTTGTTTTTTTAATAGAATTCTTTGCATCTTTGCATCTCTGTGAACAAAAAAAGTTGTAATTTTGCACCTCAAACGAATAAATTAGTCATAAATATGTATAGGAGTAAGACTTGTGGAGAGCTTCGACTCTCAGATGCCGGCAGCGTGGTGACACTTGCCGGATGGGTTCAGCGTACCCGTAAGATGGGCGGAATGACCTTCGTCGACTTGCGTGATCGCTATGGTTTGACACAATTGGTTTTCAATGAGGCCGATGATGCTGCACTCTGTGAGCGGGCCAACAAATTGGGACGCGAGTTTTGTATTCAGGTGAAGGGTACTGTCAGCGAGCGTCAGAGCAAGAACCCTAAGATGCCTACTGGCGATATTGAGATTCTTGTCAGTGAACTGAATATACTCAGCGAGAGCCTGACACCTCCGTTTACCATTGAAGACAATACAGATGGTGGTGACGATATCCGTATGAAGTATCGTTATCTCGACCTGCGTCGCAGTGCAGTGCGTAAGAATCTTGAATTGCGCCACCGCATGACCATCTTGATCCGTAACTTCCTCGACGGCAAGGATTTCATCGAAGTAGAGACGCCTATCCTGATTGGCTCAACACCTGAAGGTGCCCGCGATTTTGTGGTGCCCAGCCGTATGAATCCTGGTCAGTTCTATGCATTGCCTCAGTCACCTCAGACATTGAAGCAGCTGCTGATGGTCAGTGGTTTCGATCGCTACTTCCAGATTGCAAAGTGCTTCCGCGATGAAGACCTGCGAGCTGATCGTCAGCCTGAGTTCACGCAGATCGACTGTGAGATGTCGTTCGTTGAGCAGGAGGATGTGCTTCAGCTGTTTGAGGATATGGCGCGTCATCTGTTTAAGGAGGTGCGCGGTGTAGAGCTACCGCCGTTGCAGCGTATGACTTGGCACGAGGCCATGAAGCGTTTCGGCTCAGATAAGCCCGATCTTCGTTTTGGAATGGAGTTTGTAGAGCTGATGGATGTGCTCAAAGGCACAGGCACTTTCCCTGTATTCAATGAGGCCAACTACATCGGTGGTATCTGTGTGCCTGGCTGTGCCAACTATACCCGTAAGCAACTGGATCAGCTGACAGATTTTGTGAAGCGTCCTCAGGTTGGCGCTAAGGGGCTGGTCTATGTGAAATTCAATGAAGATGGCACAGTAAAGTCGAGCATCGACAAGTTCTACGAGCCGGAAGTTTGGACTAAAGTCAAGGAGGCTATGGGTGCCAAGGATGGCGATCTGGTGCTGATACTGAGTGGCGACAATGCCAACAAGACGCGTGTGCAGCTCTGCACCCTCCGTCTGGAGATAGGAGAACGTCTTGGCCTTCGTGACAAGGATAAATTCGTTTGCCTCTGGATTGTCGACTTCCCGCTCTTTGAATGGAGTGATGAGGAACAGCGCCTGATGGCTACACATCATCCGTTCACAATGCCCAATCCCGATGACATTCCCCTGCTTGATACAGCTCCAGAGAAGGTGCGTGCCGTAGCTTACGACTTTGTCTGCAATGGTGTCGAAGTGGGAGGTGGTTCTCTCCGCATCCATGATGGCAAGTTGCAGGAAAAGATGTTCCAAATTTTGGGCTTTACTCCAGAACGAGCTATGGCTCAGTTCGGCTTTCTGATCAATGCCTTCAAGTATGGAGCACCGCCTCATGCTGGTCTTGCCTTCGGTCTTGATCGTTTCGTGTCTTTGATGGCCGGTCTCGACAGCATTCGCGACTGCATCGCTTTCCCGAAAAACAATTCCGGACGTGATGTCATGCTTGATGCACCAGGTGAATTAGACCCCAAACAACTTGAGGAACTGCAGCTGTCGCTTGATATTCGTCAAGAATAATTCTGTTTTTGCCAAAAATATTTAAAATTTAATAACTTGTATGAACAATTAGTATTACTTTTGCACACGAAAAGATAAAGAGGATAATAAATTCTTCAAACAAGAGTATTAATTTTTTAAGTATTATGGCAGAAAAGAAAGCAACAGCTAAGAAGGCTACTGAGACTAAGGCAGCCGCAGCTAAGAAGGAAACCGTTAAGAAGGCCGCAGCTCCCAAGGCAGCTGCTAAGTCTGTACTCGCAGTGAATGCAGAGAACGTAGGTTTCAAGGCAGGAGATGTTTATCAGGCACTGGCAGCAGCAGGCAAGGCTCTCACCGTTAAGGAGATTGCCAAGGCTGCAAAGATTTCTGAGGAGGAGACTCTTCTCGGTCTCGGCTGGCTCTTCAAGGAGGGTAAGCTCGCTAACGATGGAGAGAAAGTTACATTGGCATAAGACAATTAACGAGTATAGAAGAAGGTCGGTAAGCACTGTTTTACCGACCTTTTTTAATATATGACATACGACCGGCAGATATTGGAGATTCTTACCGAAGTGGGTGACAAGGGCATCAGTGTTCAGCTGTTGTCCAAGCATCTCTATAATCGGAATGTAAGCTTGTTTTCCACGCAGGACATCAATGAGATCAAGGCTTATGTTCGCCAGTATTTCATTCGCAATGCCAGGTCTTCCCAGTCGCTTATAGAACGAACGGAACGTCGTGGCTATTATCGTCTGAACACAGGTAACAACGCTGATGCCCGTCAGCTGATGTTAGAGTTTGGAAATCCTCTGGTGGCACATGAGGAGGAAAAAGAGCCAGAAAAACCGCAGCCCGACCTTTCGCTCGACCTATTTGCCTGAGCACTTCAATTCTTTATACACTTCCTCATATACTTCCAACAGCCGTTCTGCCGTATTCCTCCAGGAGAACAGTTTAGCCCGTTGGAGTCCCACCTCTTCTTGTTGCTGGTAGAATTCATCGTCAGTCTCCAACTTGAGCATCATCTCTGCAATTTCGGCAGGGCTCTCAGGATTAACCAGAATGGCGTATGGCCCTCCTATCTCCGGCATTGACGAGGTGTTAGACGTGATGACGGGTGTTCCACAGGCCATGGCTTCAAGAAGAGGGATACCAAAGCTTTCCCTTAGTGAAGGGTAGAGGAAGGCAAAGGCGTTGTTGTAAATGTTTGGCAAATCACTATTGACTATGTAGCCAGGATTGACAATCATCTTCCGGATATGCTCAATATGGTTCCTTAGCAATATCTCGCCGAGATATGCTCTATCGAGATCGGCCATCAGTAGTTTCCTTTTTACGTCTGATTTCTTTAAATACTTGGCGTATGCTATCAATGTACGTTCTGTGTTCTTTTTGGGATCGGTATTGCCAAGAAAAAAGAAATAGCCTGCGGTATCGATGTATTTCTTAAAGGTGAAATTAGGCTCAACTTCAGGCTTGAACCACTCATTATAACCATTATAGATCATGGCCATACGGTCTTCGGGAATGTCCAATTTGCTGGTGATGTTATTCTTTTCAAAGTCTGAGACTGTAATGATTCGCCTACATTTTTTGAGGATGTGCGGTACAACCAGTCTTCGATAAAACCATCCCATGTTCTGATAGAAGGAGTGATTTGTTTTGTCTCGTGGTTCTAGAAAAATGATGTCATGGAGTGTCAGTATCAAGGGCGCATTACATCTGATAGGAGCAGTGTTGCTTGTACAGTGCAGAATGTCGATGTTGACTTCTTTTATCGCTTTGGGTAGGGAGTATTGCTCCCATATTGGATAGAATCGACCACCAATGACGATAATATGTACGTTTTTACTATCCTCAATACATCTGTCTTCGCCTGGAGCCACAAATACGAAATATTCGTTCTTCGTGTCCAGTTTCTGCAG
>DFGG01000031.1:0-12560 GCA_002371695.1 bacterium UBA3756 | reverse complement strand
TTCCGGAAAATTCTCTGTGCCTCTATGCCTATTCTCATATCGTCTTAATGATTTTGGCAGGAACGCCTGCGGCAAGCGAGTGAGGAGGAACATCTTTGGTAACCACAGCCCCTGCAGCTATAACAGAATGATTTCCAATGGTAACGCCTGGCAATATGACAGCATTGGCACCTATCCAGATATCATCTCCGATGGTGACGGGAGTCGTCGAAATGCCCTGCTCATCGATTCGCTTGTTCGGGTCAGAGAAGTTATGGTTCAGTGCTGTCACCGTGATTCCTTGTGCCAGGTTCACGTGATTTCCTATCTTGACAGGTCCAATGATCGTGTTGTGGATTCCCACTCGGGTATGGTTGCCTATGATGACGTCACCCACAGCATTGTTGATGCAGCAGAAAGACTCGACAACACTGTAATTGCCCAAAGAGAACTTTCTGTAGGGTGGGGTATCCATCCTTACCGAACTGTGGATGACACTGTGCTTTCCCCTGTGCTGATAGAGTGGAGCCAGCATACGGACAAACCACCGGGGACGCGTCTGAATCTGGTTCATTATCATTCCGTCAATCAGTCTCTTCAGCCTCGGATTGCCTTTCAAGTTCTCCCTGATGCTTTCGTTGTTCATTTTTTGATTTATTTCTGCAAAAATACGAAGATTCTTGCATAATTCCAAATATTTTTTATAATTTTGCCAAAAAATATACTAAATGAAGATATTATTTCTTGTTTATCATGGGTTTTCCGATGTTAGCGGAATCAGTAAGAAGATACACTATCAAGTAAAGGGACTCCGGGAAGGTGGCCACGAAGTGCATCTCTGTTACTATGGTTTTGCTGAAAACGGACACCGTTGTCGCTATATTGACGATACAGTCATACAGGATTATGGTGCTGGCCGATTGGCAGGAATACGCCAGCGCATGGATTATGACCCTATTGTTGATTATTGCAAACAGACGGGTATCCAGTTTGTCTATGCCCGATGCTTCCAAAATGCAAATCCCTTTCTGATACGCTTTTTCAGAAAACTGGGAAAACTTGGCATCAAGTCCGTGACGGAGATTCCCACATATCCTTACGATCAAGAATTTGCCACTTTTCCATTTGCTGTAAGAATGGGTCTGAAGGTCGATCAGCTGTTCCGCGACAGATTGTCTAAGGAGATGTCGGCTATCGTCACTTTTTCTGACGCAGATACAATCTTTGGACAGCGTACGATTCGAATTAGCAATGGCGTTGATTTCGATAGCATTCCCGTCCACCAGTATCAGTCGCAAGGTGATGAGATACACCTTATTGGAGTGGCCGAGGTTCATATCTGGCATGGCTTCGACCGTTTGATGGCAGGACTTGGGGAGTATTATAAAAACACTCCAAATCCACGCCAAGTGTTCTTCCATGTGGTTGGAGGTGTGCATCCTTTTGATATGAATGGAGATTCTGGGAAGGTGGAAGGCTTCAAGTCCATCATTGAGCGTTATGGTATACAGGATAAGGTGATCTTCCATGGTCAGCTGTTTGGCGAAGAACTTGATAGAGTCTTCAATCAGAGCTGTTTCGCCATTGGCAGTTTGGGGCGTCATCGTAGTGGTATAACGGTGATCAAGACCCTGAAGAATCGTGAATACGCCACGCGTGGCATCCCCTTTATCTACTCTGAAACTGATAGCGATTTCGACCATCAGCCTTACGTACTGAAAGCATTACCTGATGAATCGCCTATCAATGTCCGGCAGATATTGGATTTCATAGATACCCACAATTTCCAGCCACAGGACATCCGCAGGACCGTAGAGCATCTGACCTGGAAGATTCAGATGAAGAAAGTCATCGACGAGGCTTAATTTCCTTTCGTCTTCACGAAAAACCTGACGAACAGGAAATTGATGGGAGCACTGATGGCATACATTGGCCATGGTGCCCATATCTTGTCTACGCCCACCCAGATAAAGAAGTTCAGAAGCGCAGTTTGGATGCCCCAGTTTATCAGATGGCTGAGTGCAAACCCACCGGCCTTCTTCTTGTTGGGTTTCACCTTAAAGGTAAAGTAGGTTGTCAGCATGAAGTTACAGCAGAAACTGATAATGTATCCAATCGTGTTGGCCACCGACTCATTCATATAGTCTATCAGCAGCAGGTAGATGGTATACTGGATGGCAATGGCTATACAGCCAACGATACCAAAGCGTATGAATTCTATTATTTTTTCACGTTCTATCATTGTCCAGATGGATATTTTTTGCAAAATTAGCTATTTTCTTGCATTTTGCAAAGCTATTTCCCTTTTTTTTCGTAAATTTGCATCGTGGCAACAGATGGCAGACGATATAAAATAGTGTATTGCACCCCTTCTCTCTATATGGCGGGTGGGGTCGAACGCGTATTGACTCTAAAGGCGAATTATTTTGCAGATGTTTTGGGATATGATATCACAATTATTCTGACTGATGGAAAGGGAAAGCCTTATTTCTTTCCGCTTTCAGAAAAGGTTCATGTTGTCAATCTCGATATTGGTTTTGAAACGCTCTGGAATTGTTCTTTTTTTGCAAAAATTATTCGCTATTTATACAGGCAAAGGAGATATAAGAAATTACTTGCAGATGAACTGTTCAGAATAAGGCCTGATTTTACGGTTAGCTTATTGCGACGTGAGATTAATTTTATTTCTGACATAAAGGATGGTAGCCAGAAGATTGGTGAGATTCATATAAACCGGGCTCATTACCGCAATTTTATGCCTAATAGAACAAATCCTTTGAAGGATCTCTTTTCAAGATTTTGGAAAGCCGGGTTACTGGATAAGATCATTAAGCTGGATCGATTTGTGGTTTTGACAGAGTGCGACCGTCATGCTTGGGCAGAAGTTCCCGATGTAGTAGTCATCCCTAACCCTCTTCCCTTTTTGCCAACTTCTGTCAGTTCCTTACAACAAAAGCGTGTAATAGCAGTCGGGAGATATTTTGATGAGAAAGGATATGACATGCTGTTGCGTGCATGGTCGGAGATTGAAAATAAGACTGAGGGGTGGTCGTTGGATATTTATGGCGATGGTTCAAAACGGCAATATGAACGGTTGGCTGAAAAGTTAGGCTTGGATAGGAGCCGATGCAGACTGAATGGCAGTATTCCGGATGTTTTTAAAGAATATCTTTCGGCTTCGCTTTTTGTTTGTAGTTCCAGATATGAGGGCTTTGGAATGGGCATCATAGAAGCAATGGCTTGTGGGTTGCCTGTGGTGTCTTTTGATTGCCCTTGGGGTCCTCGTTCTATTATAAAGGATGGTGAGGATGGTGTCCTCGTCGAGAATGGTAATATTCATCTCCTGGCAGAAACGATATTGTCATTGATGATGAATAAAGAGCGCTTGTCTGTTATGGCTCAGAATGCCCGCATAAACGTCAGTAGGTTTCGTATTGAACATATAGCCGAAAAGTGGGTACATTTGTTTGATGATTTGTATAGATCAAAGGAATGAATATGGAAAAGCCGTTAAAAATAGTGTATTGTACGCCGAGTTTATACATTGCTGGCGGTGTGGAAAGGGTCCTGAGCCAGAAGGCTAACTATTTTGCAGATGTTTTTGGCTATGATATAACCATCATCCTTACCGACGGAAAGGATAAACCTTTTTTTTATCACCTGTCAGATAAAATAAGAGTGATAAATCTTGATATCGGTTTTGATGAATTATGGTCTTATTCTTTTCTTGGGAAAATCTTGCCATATCTTCGAAAACAGCATATCTTTAGAAAACGTTTGACTAAAGAATTAATGCGCATACGACCTGACATTACTGTCAGTTTGCTCCGCCGTGAAATCAATTTCCTTTCAAAAATAAAGGATGGCAGCAGAAAAGTCGGAGAATTGCATGTCAACCGTAGGAACTACCGAAATTTTGATGTCTCGGATTCTAACTTTGTGAAGGATTTATTCGCCAGGTTCTGGATGTCTAACTTGGTTGCCCATCTTCGTGACTTGGATAGATTTGTTGTGCTGACGGAAGAGGATAGACGAGCTTGGCCCGAAATCGAGCATGTAGTGTCAATTCCAAATGCTCTTCCTTTTTTTCCTTCAGAAAAGAGTCCCCTGACTGCAAGGCGTGTTATCGCTGTTGGCCGGTATGAGAAGCAGAAAGGTTTTGATTTGCTCATTCAGGCTTGGGCTAAAGTAGAGAAAGCCTGCCCCGACTGGACGTTGGAAGTCTTTGGATCTGGTGAACGTGCGGATTATGAGGCCTTAATTGGCAAACTGGGGATAGAACGGAGTCGTTGCCGCTTAAATGGCCCGACAAATCAGATTCAGAATGAGTATTTGAAGAGTTCCGTATTTGCCTTCAGTTCCCGCTTCGAGGGATTCGGAATGGCGCTTATAGAAGCAATGGCATGTGGCTTGGCCGCTGTGTCCTTCGATTGCCCCTGTGGCCCAAAGGATATTATAAACGATAGAGAAGACGGATTATTGGTGGAGAATGGAGATGTCAATGCTTTCTCGCAGGCCCTCATTGCTCTCATTCAAGATACAAGTTTACGTGAACGGCTTGCAGGTAATGCTCGGCAGAATGTGCAAAGGTTCCGGATTGAAGAAATTGCCAATAGATGGAAGTCGTTGTTTGATCAGTTATAAGTGTTGCAGATGCGTTTTGAGGTGACCATAGGAATTCCACTTTTCTGTTCAGTAGATTATATTAGACAGACAATGGAATCTGCCCTGGCGCAGACATTTGAGCCTATAGAGTTCTTGGTGATTGATGATGGTGGAAACGATGGCTCTATTGCAGTCATTAAGGAATTGCAGCAGACGCATCCAAGGGGTGGGCATATTCATATAGTGACAAACCCTAAAAATATGGGGGCGGGTTACAGTCGTAACCGAATTATTGATGAAGCCAAAGGGGAATATCTCTATTTCATGGATTCTGACGACACTATAGAGCCAAATACAATTCAGCTGCTCTATGATGCAATTGTGAAAAATCAGGCAGAAGTAGCGTATGGTTCATACGAGATTGTTGATTTGTCAGCCCCTCATCGCAGGGAGGTATATCAGAAGGATGATGTATGTTTGTCCGGAGATGGGCAATTGGCAGAATATGCCCTCAGCCATGTCTGTAGATTTCATGTCTCTGCGTGTAATTGCCTGATGGATTTGGAATTTCTGAGGCAATCTGGAGTCCGCTTCATTAACACTAACTACTGGGAGGATATGGCCTTCACATACGAGCTGATGCCAAAAGTGACTCGTGCAGTCCTCCTTTCCTGTGTCACCTACCATTACCTTCGCCATTCTGGTTCGCTGTCCCATTATCAGGCTCGTGAGCAATTGCATAAGGAAGAGGTTTTGGCTAATGCCTCCACCCTCAATTATCTGAAGGAAAAATGCAAGGCATATAGGGGACAATCCTTTCTGCCCTATATGTGCTATAATTTAGAACTCAATAGTTTCTATATCATCTGTCATATCTTAAAGAATGCGCATCTCATCGTCCCTGGATTCTCGCATCATGAAATGCGAGATATCTTTTGTCACCCGCAAAGTTTGTCCGACATTCTGCGTTTCCGTTCTATGCTCTTGCAGAATCTACTCTTTTGGCTGATTGGCAGATTGCCCGTACCTCTTTTTGCCGTCTCTGTCAAGGTTTTAGGAAAACTAAAAAGGGCCATTTGAGTAAGTTTTCCATAAAAAGATTTGTTTTTTTGGAATTAATAGTTTATCTTTGCCAAAAAATAACGAGTGATGGAACAGTTCAAGCGCATTCCTAATGTGAAGCTTAGTTACATCTTGGAGCTGAAATATCTGAAGACTGACGCTACAGAGGCTAAAGCACACAAGCAGTGGGATGAGGCAGTCGCTCAAATTAAGCAATATGCTCAAGGGCGCGTAGTCAATAAACTGGTTAGCTCAACCCGGCTTCACCTGATTGTAGTTCAGATGAGAGGATTTGAGTTGAATAGGATGGAAGAAGTTCTTTATGGCGACAATAAGGATAATTAATTAAGGAGGCGATATGAAGATAATGTATGTGGTGGAAGCAGTCAATTTGTCGGGCGGCTATGATAGAATCATCATAGAGAAGGCAAATTATCTGGCCGAGCATGGCTATGAGGTATTGATAGCTGTTGCCTCTCATGCTTTGGGCAAACCTTATTATCCTATTTCCGATAAGGTTAGGCTCATTGATTTCAATATAGATTTTCATAAGCAGTATGGCCATAACATCTTTTTCAGAGCATTTGTCTATAAGTCACTGATGCGACATTATCGCAAGGCTTTGACCAACCTGTTATTCTCCGAACATCCTGATATAGTGATTACAACTTTGGGGCGCGATATAGATTTTATTACTACCATTCAAGACGGAAGTAAGAAAATAGGAGAGTCACACATAGCCAAAAATTATGTAAGAAATCTGCATCTGATGGAGCAACGAGGATGGCTCAATCGTCTTGTTGCCAATCATTGGAGAAGAAAGATCGATTCATCTGTGAGAAATCTGGATGCCTTAGTCTTGTTGACTCAGCATGACGCTGATAGTTGGGCGGGACTGACCAGGACAATCGTGATACCAAATAGCTTACCTTTCTACCCGCAACAGGGAAGTAGTTGTAGCAACAAACGAGTCATTTTTGTTGGGAGGCTGAATGAACAGAAGGGACTGGAATATCTTATAAAGACTTGGGAGGAGGTTTATCGAAAGCATCCCGACTGGGAATTGCACATGTTTGGTGAGGGTGAACAAAGGGAGATGTTGGAGGGACTTATTCATAGTAAAAGACTGGATGATGTGGTCATTATACACAAGCCAACTCAAAAAATTATGCAGGAGTATCTCAATAGTAGTATCTTCCTGCTAACTTCACGCTTTGAAGGTTTGCCCATGGTGATAGTGGAGGCCATGGCCTGCGGACTACCTGTAGTCTCTTTTGATTGTCCTTGGGGACCGGCAGATATTATTAATGATGGAGAGGATGGGTTTTTGGTAGAGTATCTCAATACCAATGAGGCTGCACAACGAGTCTGTCAATTGATAGAGGATCCTCATCTGAGAAAGGAAATGGGAGCGAAAGCTCGTGCTAATGTTAGGAGATATGACCGTGATGCTGTCATGCGGCAATGGAAAGATCTTTTTAAGCAGGTTAGAGGCTAAGATCGTGTCCGTTTTTTGTATTTCATGATGTACTCTCTTAGCTTAATATATATTTGAGGGTTGTTACGTAGCAAGAGCGTCTCAAGCTTTTGCATTATTCCGTGCCTAAACCTGATGTCGGGCATTTCCTGTCTCAGCATGTTGATAGCCTGTAGCCTGTCTGTCGGATCTTTGAAAGCATATAGGGCGCAATAAACTAGACGACTCACGTTGGCATGTATATTTTCTTCAAGTTTGTACTGCTCATGTTTCGTAAGGTTAATATTGCGCGATAATTCCCACGTTTTGGCAATGGCTACACAAAGGTCTTTTGCCTTTTGCATGTTGAAGTTAGATGTAATGGATCCAGTCCTCCCTTTTCTATAGATGATGAGTGGCCAATTCGTTCGGATGCACCGTGAAGCTTTTAAAAATGCTTCATGGGTGAACGGGAGATCCTCGCATGTTATGCCAGGTACAAAGCTGATTCTATTTGCCTGTATAAATTCCCGTCTGTACAGGGTTCTCCAGACATTGCACTGGAAGGGAGCTAAATCTTCCAAGAATAACTGTCTTCCTGTCTTTTCCGTGTATGAAAATTTTCCTTTCGGTGGGAAAGTACCCCTTTCTAAGTCTTCGATTTCTTCGTCAAACATCTCTTTATAATCAGCCATTACTAAGTCTGCTTTTGTCTGGATGGCTACGTCAAGCAGGGGAGATAGGCTGTTATCGTATAGAAGGTCATCCGAATCAATCATTAAAAGGAATTCTCCTCTTGCTTTAGCAATGCCATTATTGCGGGCAACGGATAGCCCTTGATTTTCCTGATTGATAACGATGATGTTTGTATGCCGTTCTAGGATTTTCTGAATGACCTCTATGCTATTGTCCATAGTGCCGTCGTTAACGAGGATAACCTCAAAGAAATCATCAGGAAGATCTTGGTTGTAAATACTATCTAAGCATCTATAGATATATTGTTCCACATTGTAGACGGGGACAATGATGCTCAATTGCTTTTGTGAGAATACGTCTGTCATATTTATATGTTTGCTGCAAATATACGGATTTTATTTGTTTAAGCAAAATTTTATCCATTATATTTTGATATTTGCAGGAAAATTTGTATCTTCGCACTCAAAAAGTGATGAATAGTGATGGCATTATGGGTTATGAGGTAACAATAGGCATTCCTGTTTATAATGTCGAGCGCTATATTCGGAGGGCGATGGAGTCGGCTTTGGCTCAGACATTCCAGAGTATAGAGTTCTTGATATGCGATGACTGTGGTACCGATGCTTCGATGGATATTGTGCGCGAATATCAATCGAAACATCCCCGTGGGGCAGATATTCGCATTGTGTCGCAGCCATATAATAAAGGCTTGGGTGAAGCCAGAAATCTGATGATTGATTCGGCTGCTGGCAAATATCTCTGCTTTCTAGATGCAGATGATGCCATGACGGAAGATGCTGTTTCATTGCTTTATGAGAGTCTCATCAGCCACCATGCGGATATAGTCTATGGTTCCCATGAACGTATTGAAGATTTTGATGGTCAGAGGCAGGTATATCCGTTCATTTATCCCTCATTGTCCTTTCATAAAGAGAATGAATTCGCGACATGGGCTTATGAGACGTATGGCAGGATGGGAACGACAACTTGGAATTTCTTGATTGATATTAATATTTATCGTAAGAATTCGATTCGCTATAAGCCGGTTAATTTCTGGGAGGACATGACCACTACCATCGATCTGCCAACGTACGTCAGCCGTGTTGTCCTCTTGCCCAATATAACATATCGGTATTATTGTCATTACGGCTCTTTGTCCAATTTTCAAAAAAGGGATGTTATCCAAAAAGAAGAGATGGAAAGGACTGTACAGGCCATGAAGAAAGTAAAAGAAGAAAGCTTGCGCATCAAGAATAAGCCATATTATCCCAAGCGGTGTCAGAAGGTGATGATGACATGCTTCTATATGGCCTGTACGATGATAAAATATCGAAAGATAACCCAACCACCTTTTTCAGACCGGGAGATTCGCGACCTGATGGCATCTCCTCTTGGTTTTACTGAGATACTTGGCTTCAAGACTGCTAAGTGGCCTAACCTTGCTTTATACTTGTTAGGCATTCTCCCTCCTGGCTTGTCTGTTTTCTTGATACATATAATAGGTAAGCAGAGGAGACAGATTTAACACAGCGATGAAGATAGTTTACATCATATACTCTATCAGTAATATGACAGGCATTGAGCGGATGTTTGTTGCCCAGATGAACTATCTTGCAGAATGCTGTGATTATGAGGTGACGCTACTGACATGCGACCAGGGCGATGCGCCGGATGCATATCCCTTGTCAGAAAGAGTAAGACATATAGACTATGGTATCAAGCGGTTCCACGTTTATCGATACCCGATGGTTTTGCGTCCATTTATATTATGGAAGTGGAACAGACGGCTGCGGAGGTGCATTACTGATACTGTCAGCGAGATAGTGCCGGATATTGTCGTATGTTCATCATACGAGATCAGTGAGATGCAAATCGTCTTGTCGCTGAAGAATGTCAGGCATGTGGTACAAGTTCATTCTTCTTATTCGCAGAGTGGAGGCAGACTCAGGTCGCGCCATATAGAGAATTCGCTGAAGTTGTGGCTTCGG
Source organism: bacterium UBA3756 (assembly GCA_002371695.1). The sequence continues at coordinate 2,774 of DFGG01000031.1, read as the reverse complement.
AGGGCTTTTGTCTTTCGCCGTGCTATTAGTCTTGTCCGTCAGTTTGACCGTATAGTGACATTGACGCAAGGGGATGCATGTCATTGGAATTCTCCTCGTGTGGCGGTCATCCCCAATCCATTGATGATAGAGACTCCCGTAGGCTTTGTTCAGCGGGAGAAGAAGGTTATTGCAGTGGGTAGCCTCTTGCTGGTGAAAGGCTTTGATATGCTGTTGGAAGCGTGGAGGAAGATATGCGACAGCCATCCTGACTGGCAATTGGATATTACGGGCGAAGGGGTGGAGGAGCCTTACCTCAGGCAGCAGATGCAGTCATTGAGCCGCGTGCAAATATTGCCACGGACGACCGACATAGCCAGCAGGTATATGCCTGGAGAGATATATGCGATGACCTCTCGTTATGAGGGTTTTGGATTAGTTCTTCTTGAAGCCATGTCGTGCGGATTGGCTCCTGTGGCCTTCGACTGCGATTTCGGGCCAAGGGAAATCATCACTGATGGCCATGACGGCTTCATGGTTCCACTTGGTGATATAGATATGTTCGCAGAGCGGCTGACCTTTTTGATGGAACACGAAGATGTCAGGCGTCAGATGGGGGCTAATGCCATCGAGAAGTCGAAGCATTACCTCCCTCAGGAGATTATGCCACACTTCCGGCAATTGTATGAATCCTTAGTTGAAGGTGGCTTATGAGGATAATGTATATTGCTAAGGTATTCGCAGAGTGGGGTGGACTGGAACGTGTATGGACTGATAAGCTCAATGCACTTTCTGAGATTCCAGATTATGAGGTTTGGTTGGTCACGACCGACCAGGGAACCCATCCGTATCCTTATCCGTTTAGCGATAAGGTACACTTGGTCGATTTGGATATCCGTTTTGTCCGTCAATATCGATATGGCATTGTTAAACGTTACTTAACAAGGTTCCGGCTGATGCGTCTATACAAGAAACGGTTGCTTGCCTTCTTTACTGAAATCCGCCCCGATGTGCTGATCACCAATTCGTCAGAGAATGTAGCCGTCCTGAATCGCTGGCGAAAAGACATCCCTTTAGTGGTGGAGTGTCATGGCACCTGTGACCGTCCTTTCCACATGGATGTGATGACTTGGCGTAAGCGTATCAAGGCTCGGTTCTATTATCGTTCAATGACCAAGGCAGATGCCATTGTGGCACTTACTCAGCGAGATGCTGAGCGTTGGAAAAGGTATAACTCTTCCGTCTGTGCCATTCCTGATATTGTTCATCTGAATGAAACGAAAACTTATAGTGCTTGTAGCCATAAGCGTGTTATTTTCGTGGGCAGGATTGATAGTCAGAAAGGCTACCAGTATCTTTCTGCGATATGGGCACTGGTTAGCCAGCGGCATCCAGACTGGCGGCTCGACCTATATGGCGAGGGTGTTGACAGAGCAGAGAATCAAAGCCTTATTCCCAAAGGGAATCACGTGTTCGCCCATCCTCAGACCTCTGATATCATGGACAGATACAAGGAGAGTTCCATCTTAGTCTTGACTTCTGTCTATGAACCTTTCGGCTTGGTCATGGCTGAAGCGATGAGTTGCAGTGTGCCTGTCGTCGCCTTCGATTGCTCCTACGGCCCATCTGAGATCATCACCGATGGTGAGAATGGATTCCTGGTGGACTGTTTCGATGTGAAGGCCTTTGCTGGAAAGGTGTGCCAACTGATAGAAGATGAGGGGCTGAGGCTGCGGTTGGGAAGGAACGCTATCAGTTCAGTGCAACGGTTCTCTAAGGATAAGATTATACCGCAATGGCAACATCTGTTTGAAAGTGTAGTTAGGAATAAATAATTTGACTGAGTATGGCATGGTATGATAAATACATGACTGTGTATGGGAAACCCTTCAGTGAGGTGCCAGAGGAGATAATTAATGGTACACGCGAGAGGCTGGCTGCTTTGCAGAGTGACGAACCATTGGCATCCATTGTCGTGATAGGTTATAATGAAGAGACTCATCTGCAGGCTTGTCTTTGGGCCATCAGCGAGATTCAATGTAAGTATCCTGTGGAAATCATAGGCGTAGACAATGACTCCAAGGACCGGACAGCTGAGATTTATGCCAAGTCTGGCATCCCGTATTATACCGAGTATCAGCACTCATGCGGCTATGCCCGGCGTTGTGGACTACAGCACGCTAAGGGTAAGTATTATTTCGATGTAGATAGTGATACGCTGTATCCTCCCATGTATTATGAGTTGATGATAGAGCAGCTGATGCGCCCTGGTGTTGTTGCGGTGTCAGCGACTTGGAGCTATTTCCCAGATGCTAATCATAGCCGTCTGAGTCTGAGGCTGTATGAATTGTGCCGCGATCTCTTCCTGTGGATTCAGCATTTCAAGCGCCCGGAGTTGAGCGTGCGTGGCTTGGTTTTTGCCTATCATGCTGAGTATGGGCGCAAGGAGGGTTACCGTGTGGATATTATCCGTGGTGAGGACGGTTCGATGGCTTTGGCGTTGAAGAAGTATGGTTGCATCAGGTTTGTCCGTGACCGTCGTTGTAGGGCAGTGACAGGCTACGGCACCATTGGCAGCCAGTCAATGTGGAAAAGCTTTGTCAATAGCGTGAAGACTCAAGGTAAGGGCATTTCTCGAATATTCTTCAAGAAGGATTATTATGAGGACAGCCTAGATAACTTGGTTAGGTGATAGAGAAATAATTCGTATATTTGCAAACAAACTAGCGTAAGATGATTAAATTATCCGTCATAGTTCCAGTATATAACGTTGAAAATTATATTCGTCCCTGTTT
>DFGG01000106.1:3673-8276 GCA_002371695.1 bacterium UBA3756 | reverse complement strand
GTGTGACGTTTGTTTCTTTTTGGCTACAAAAATACGCTTTTTCTGCAAGACTGCCAAATTTTTCTCCTTCTCTTTTGACAAAAATGTAGTCACTGGGACAGATACTTGGGTATGATGACTGCTATGACTCAGGTACCTGTCCCCACGACTTCATTTTGACACACCCTCATTGTGTTTACTTCGTTCGGTCGCCGTATCGGAAGTTATTGTCGATACATTGCTTCAGCAGTTCGTCGCCGTGCATCTCGTAGTCTACGCCCAGAATCCTCTTTGGAGCGGCTTGCACGCCATTAGGCGCATAACTGCGGGCGCCAAACCATCCGCGAATCCTCTTCCAAAACGACCTGGTGATATCGCTGACCTTATCCACTACCTTAGTGGCATATTCCTTCACCACTTTGCGCGTTTCAGTCATGGCATTATCAACCACTTTGACTGCCGTTTTGAATGTATGCTTCACCGCTACGTAAGCCTTCACCGCTTGCTCATAGTCGCGCGTGCCTTTGTCAATGCCGGAGAAGTCCTGCAGCACGATTCCGCGGCCAAGGTGGGCGGAAACCTTGGTGATAAACTTAGGATAGAGATTCTGAGCAATCAAATAGTAGTTAGGCAGCGGCTGCAGGCCGTGATCCCAAACGTAGCCGGAGGCACCGTGCACATACCACGTGGCATTGTCGGCCGTCTTCTCAGAGGCATCCCATAGCTCGACAAACTGCTTCTCCTTATCCGCCTGGTAGTTCTCAGGGCCTTCGCTTCCCTCGCCATAGTGGTCCTGCACGCGCAGAGAAGCCGAGAGCCGGCCGTCGTAGCTACTAAGCTTCTGGTTGTCCTCCCATTTGCTGGCATAGGCACCGTTAGTGGGCTTCTTGTCAGCATCGGAGCGATTGATGACGAGCACCTTGCCGCGCAGGTCGCCCATAGTCATGTCGGGAGAATAAGTTGCCAGAGGGCAATTACTGTCAAGGATGGAGTGCGACTGCGTTATGGCGTATTCCTCGTGGAGCGGAGATGTGGAGAATATCAAGTCGACGGATGCCAGACCGAGCATACCGGCTTGCAATACTCTCCTGATCATCTCAGCATATTCGTTGCCAGTATCATTGTCTTCGCCCTTCAATATTATGATCGCCCCCTCTGAAGGATGCCTCCTGAGCAGATCGGCAATATCCTTCGCCACAGTCGACAAGAACTTGTTACAAGGTATGAAATTGTGGAAGAGCCTGATGGATGACAGCTCGTCGCGCACACGGAGGTCGAACACGCGCACACCGGCGTTCCACTGCTGGTCGATGTTCAGCATCTGAGTCTGGCCGAACGCCCTCAATACTCCGATGATGCCATAGGTGCCGGCATCGTGAGAGCCGGGAATGACCATGTCGCGCACCTTAACGTCGTCGCGGATGCTCTTCATCCAATTAGCATAGTCGATACCTTTCGAGTCAGCGGCCAGGGCAGCAGCGCCAGATACCTGCCGAGTACGGGCAGAAGCATTGTAGCTGTCGAAGTCGTAGACCCAGTCGGTGAGATCGTCATAGCCGTTCTCCGCGAGGAACTCCATGCGCATCTCGTCTGTCATAGAGGTCAGTTCATCCTTGTTCTCAGACACGAATTTCACCATCGAGTTGAGAACAGCACCTGTGAGAAGCCCTATGCTGCTAGTCAAATCAGTTACAGAGATATTCTCCTTGTTGTCAAAGCGAGTCATCATGATGTCCTGCGGCCCCATTTCGCTAGGCAATAAGAACACAACAGAGTCGTTGTTCATCGAGCCAATAGGGTAATAGATGTCGTTCGACTGATTATCCCCCAACTTCATCGTTATGCGCAGGGCATCGGAAACGATTCCCTGATCCTTAAACCCCTCATATTTAGGCACCACATCCCAGTCGATGTCGATGCTGTCAACATGAAGCTTTAAGTCCATGTCGATCTTTTCCCAGTCGGGAGTAGAGAACAGGCCCATCCTCGAAGGCTTTCCGGCAGGAGCAAGGTTGAAAGACATAGCACCGCACATCACGTCATTCACGATGATGGGATAGTAAAGATACGAACCCTGCAGCTGGGCTTTCAACTCAGAGACTTGAGTCGGAGTATTGCCAGGGTCGGCAGGATTGCCCGGGTCTACAGGATTGTCAAGTTTCGTACATGACGACGACACCACTCCGGCGGTGACTGCCATCGCCAGAGACAAGAAGAAATAGAAAATCCTTTTCATCATACTTGGTATTAATTAATAGTAATTTATTTGAAATACAAAATCTTTTTCAGCTGTGCTCACAAAGGAAAACATAGGGACTGGTCCCTGTTTCACGATTAATATCTTTAGCCAATCGGTTTATTAGATTGTCACCATACTTAGCACGGTCTTCACCATGCTGCTCATACTCCACGATATAATATCCCACCAGCCAGTTGCGGGATGTGAGTGATAGGTTCACAGCATGTGCGGCTTGCGCTTGAAGCACGTCCTGCACCTGATTGATATGTCCAACAAGTGATTCGAAATTCATCTGTATATGTCTTGTTTAATTCAATGCAAAGGTACTAAAAACAAATGAGGCTGCCAAACAGCAGACCCATTATTTTCGTGTGAAACAGAGACTGACCCCATGATCCAAACGTACCAAAAAAGAGGATGTGCCTAACTGAAGGCACATCCTCCTGGACCTAGTAATATCATAAAAACGGTCAGTTGAAATAAGTGTTGGTCAGGAAGTAGGTGCGCTCCCAGTCAACTATCTTCAAGTCGGACTCCTTGGCCGGATGGATGTCGAACTCATCTAAGACCATTACTTTCTTTTCCCCTGTGTCATAGAGTGGCCACTCCTTGGCCTTGCCATCAGGAGACATGTCTGCAGTGAGCGACGGATTACCGGTCTTGGCGAACTGAATCCACATTTTGCGCACGGTCTTGCAGAAGGTTGCGTCGTATGTTCTACCCGTGAAGCCGTTCATCTCCGGATGGTTGAACACCACCGACAGTTCTGATGCATGTCCGGCTTTTATCAATGGCACTGCAGATTCCACTGTGTAGTAGTAGGTGTACGACTTTCCACCGCCTTTGGTCTGCTCCTCCGAAAGTCTGATTTGCGGTGCGATGAACATATATTGACTAAGGAGACGGACGGTAGGTTCGTAACTCTCTCCTGTGATCTCGCTGCAGTAGCTCTCTACCAATGCTCTTTCTTCTTCCGAATGCTTGGCGAGTTTCTCAGCCTTGCGCCCAGGGGCCCACTCATTCCAATGGTCCACTCCGATAGAGCCCAGGAAGGTGTTCATTTCGTCCTTGTTGCAGCCCTGAAGGAACTCAATGTCCTTGGCAGCGCCGTTGGCGTATGCCTCCCACGTATTCAGAGGCAGGAATTTTCCGTCCCTCTCTGGGAATGTACGTATGCCGAGTACTTGGTAGAAGCCGTACAACTTGGCCCACGTCTCCGCGAGTTTCTCAGCGCTGAGCTTCTGCAGGTCAGCAACGGTCTTGCAGCCGAGTTCCTCCATAAACTTGTTCGTGATTTCAATGGCCTGCTCCTCAGACCTTGTCTGTGTGGGGGCTCCACTCTGCGCGATGACACGCTTGAAATACTTATGGGAGCCTTTGACCAGCGGAAGCAGACTACAACTTCCACCACCGGCAGACTCACCCCAGATGGTCACATTGTCGGGGTCGCCGCCAAAACCAGCAATATTCTCATTTACCCATTTCAATGCCATCAACTGGTCCATGAGTCCCAGATTCGCTGCGTCTTGATATTCTTTTCCGTCAGACAGGTGCGACAGATGCAGGAATCCGAGGAAGCTGACCCTGTAATTGATAGTGACGATGATGACCTCTGGGTTCTCTTTCACGAGGTTGGTGCAGTCGTACTGCGGGTCGGTTGCTCCGCCTACCTCAAATCCGCCACCATAAATCCACACGATGACTGGCTTCTTCTCTGTCGTGGTTTCGTCAGCCTTCCAGATGTTCAGGTACAGGCAATTCTCGTCCATTCCATTCTCGACAGCAGGGTCGCCTGGCGCCTGAACTGGGGCCTTACTATAGTTATAGGCCTCATAAACGTCGTTGCTCGGAGTCACGTCCACAGGTGCCTTCCAGCGCAGGTTACCGACAGGCTGCTGACCGACAAACGGAATGCCCTTATAGGAAATAATGTTCTCCGCCTTCTTGCCGACGAAGGTGCCGTTGACACACTTGACGGCCAACGCCTTGTCGTAGTTGCCGTTCGTAATCTTCTTGTTGGGATACTCTGTCTCGGGTTCTGTAGGAGCAGGGTTGTCCTTTTTGTCACTGCATGAAGTGAGTCCCATTGTTGTGCCGCAGACGAGTGTGGCGGCAAGCATACTTTTTTTCAATATTCTCATGATTACAATAATTTTGGGGTTAATATTACATAGAAAAGTATTGCAAAATTAGTAATATCCCCCTAAAAAACATCACGGCCCATGCCCTGAGCCGTGATTTTTGATGATTACGTCACTTTTTTTGAAGATTTCGTCACTTGAGGGCTTGCTATGCCCTTCTAGTTGAGCCTTGCCCTCCGGGCGAGCCTGCTCTCGCTCGGAAGAGTCAAGCTCGCTTGGACTCTGCTCTTGCTCACTCGCAGCC
>DFGG01000106.1:0-3616 GCA_002371695.1 bacterium UBA3756 | reverse complement strand
TCTGCTCTTGCTCACTCGCAGCCTTCATCCAGACAATCACTGACTGTCCTGTCTTGCGCTTGAAAGCTTCACGGAAGGTGTTGTAACTTCGGTAGCCACTCTCCAGAGCCAACTGCTGGGCGGTGATGGAACGCTGGGAAGCAACAGCCTCGTGATAGAGACTGACGAAATGATTGATTCGTAAATCGTTAATATAGGCATTGTAGTTAATGCCTATACTGGAAAAATATTGGCTGAGATAGGAACGGTTGGTACCAATAGCTTTTGCAAGTTTGAGAAGGTTAAGTTCGTACTGTAGGTAGAGCTGTTTGTCGATGCAATGCTGTTGTAGCAATAATTCAATGCTGTTGCGAATGGATAATGGAAGGTCGTTGTCTTCCACATTTTCTGTGGTGACAAATTCCTCTTCCTCATCATTAGTGGACATGCTCAGGTCGCTCAGCGTTTCCACGCGCCACAGGAGGTAGCAGATGAGAACAATGGCAAGCGCCTGAGAGACATATTCGTAAACAGGCAGCCCGTAGCCACCCACATAAAAGTCGGACGCAATAAAAATAACGGCCAACACCAGGAAGCTCTGCCACACCTCCTTATGCTCCAGGTCGGCATAGTTGTCGCGCAGCCAACGTCTGTATCGTCTGACCTCACGTACCATATATATAATCAAGCCTATACTCAATAGAAGGAAATAGATACGTATCAACGGCATCAAGGCATCGCTACGGCTGATAACACCCCATGCCATTCCGGCAATGGGTGGAGCTAACATTAAGGAAACAGGCCATAGCGGTCGATGACGGTCTTGCAGCATTGCCAACAATACGACAATCTCCAAGGGGAAAAACGTCAGACAGTCGAGCAAACTGCCAATAAGACCGAATAACACGACGTCATCGCTTGAAGACAGGAAATAAGTCGGCAAATACCAAACATGACCCAAGGCTATGCAGGCAAAGAACACAGCTACCCAACGGCGCAGACGGACAGGTGGCGTGATGTCAGGAGCGAAAGCATTACCCCGACGCAGCAACAGATAACAGCTGGCTATCAAGGCCATCATTGTCACTCCCGCGTAAAACATAATAAAGAAAATATCTTCCCGTATCTGATCGTACATGATTGTTTTATTTCAACAGTTTCCTATCTTCATTCCCTTCCAGCACCTGCATCTGCTGAATGGCTATCTGATTGAGTTTGACAAGACGTTCTCCCTGTGGCACTCCGTCATTGATCAGTACGGCATTGATATTCTCCATATTCGAGAGGCAGATGAGTTCGTTAATGGAAGCATAATCACGGATATTCCCTTTCAGCTCAGGATGGGCTTCACGCCATTGCTTGGCCGTCTGCCCGAACATAGCTACATTGAGTACGTCCGCTTCTTCAGCATAGATGATGCTGGCCTGTGCTGCCGTCACCTCTTCTGGAATCAGGTTCTGCTTGATGGCATCCGTGTGAATGCGATAGTTGATTTTAGACAGTTCACGCTTCGCCGTCCACCCAAGTTGCTTCTGCTCCTCGTCTTTCAGCCGTTGGAACTCACGTATCAGATATACCTTGAACTCTGGACTTATCCACATGGCAAACTCAAAGGCAATGTCTTTGTGGGCATAAGTGCCACCATAACGCCCTGCCTTCGAGATAATACCGATGGCATTAGTCTTCTCTGTCCACTCTTTGGCACTGAGACGGAAACGGTTCAGCCCTGCCTGAGATTTAATTATGTCGAATTCGGCACAATTAAAATTCGGATTTATCAACCGCTCCCATATTCCAAGGAACTCAATGGTATTGCGATTGCGTAGCCAATTGGAGAAGAAGAATTCACCATCCTTGGCCTTCAGCATGTCTGTAAGGCTGATGTAGTCATCTTCATTCTGCTTAATGACCGTTATCTGCGTATTCTGTACTGTTATCTTTGCCATTTTGTCTGCCGTATTACAAACTTTGCGCTGCAAAGTTACTGAATTTTCATCAAAGTAGAGTAGGAATGACAGACTTTAACAGAGATCACGGGGTCGGGTTTTGACCCACTGAGTTACTGACTGAACAGGGTCAAGTGCCTTGTCAGACTCAATCACATTCGACTGTAGCTGCTATTGTTATTTGTTGTACCTATATGAGTGTGACCTCTAAAATTTACTCATTATCAGCTCGAAAGCGTAAATACTATAGAAAATGCCGATAAGGAACAGCAGGATGGTGATGACGAAGGGGATAAACGACACCAATACGCGCCAGACGGTGTTAACGAAACCGTAGCCCGTCAGCTGCTTAATGGCGAAGAGGGCCATCAGCAACGACAGTAGATTGTAGTTGACTTCAGTCCTCGGACTGAAGCACAAGAGCGAAGGCAGGATGTTGAAGATAAGTAGCATGTTGATGATATAGACCATCGCCACGAAACACTCGGAGAAGCGGAGGTCTGGCGTAGCAGGTCCGTGACGGAACAACAGCCAGAGCGGCACGGAGAAGAGCATCAGGAAGATCAGCTCCGTCACCGCACCATGCTTCTCACCCCACTCAAAGGCTACGTCAACGAGCGAGTTGGCTTTCTTCTTGGTTTCCGCTTTCGCCTCGTTTTGTTCCTTGGTCTCTTCGGTGGACTTCTCCTCTACCTTCCCTCTGGATTCCTTTTTCTGCGCCTTGTGGGTCTCGATGGCATGATTGAAGGGGGTAAACCAGGATTCCAGGATTTCCGCATACTCATTCTCGTACTTCTCGGCACGGTTGATGCCCTGGATGTTCAGCCCCGTATCCACCAGTATCGAGAGTGTGCAGAGCAGGAAGAACATCTTGAACGGCGGGAAATAGGCCATCTGCATGCCTGAGAGATAGTCGCGGATCATGTAGCCAGGACGCAGCATGAGGTCGCGGATAGAGCGGAACATACCTCGATTGCCCATACCCCAGACATCAAGAAACAGCAACAGGGCGTTCTTGAACGAGTAGCGCCCTATCCTTGCCGACTGTCCGCAACAAGGACAGTAGTTTCCCTGAAACTCCAGTCCACAGGTATGACAGCGATGATGCCCTTCCGTCATCTTCGGTATCAGCGAGGGGCGCTGTTGCCACTCACAAAACGCTCTCCATTTTTCTGAAATATTATTCATCTACACAAATGATGCTTCAATCGACTGCAAAAATAGATAATATTTCCGAAAGGAACAAATACATAAGCGTTTTTTCTTTGCGTTCTGCATTTTACTTTTCAAAGTTTCCCACTTTCCCACTTTCCCACTTTTGACATTAAGGTTTTTACTATAAGAAAACCCTGGTAGTAGCTTAATTGTCTTGGGGACTGGCTCCTGTGGGCCTGCCCAGGTGCCCGTCCCCATGACTACATTTTTTCCTTGACATAATAAGCCCTGACCATGCTCTCCGTTATCAGCACACTCTCCTGATTGAAGAAAGCGCAGAGGTCTTTTGCAATGGCTTCGACCACATTCTTCTCGCCATCAATCAGCGTCAGGACGAGGGTATGCTCCTGCGAGTAGTCACCATTCTCGTGGAAATAGCCACCTTCTAAAATGGCAAACGAGAATGGGACATGATAACTCCGACAAACGTACTTCATAACTTTGATATACTTCTCGGTGTTATATTTCTGCAGCTT
>DFGG01000117.1:4152-8498 GCA_002371695.1 bacterium UBA3756 | reverse complement strand
GAAGGCCACGCTCCCCAAGGTGTGGAATGTCATCACGCAGAGTATCAGCGTGGTGTCGAGTATGTTCAGCCTGACGATGGTGCTGCTCTATACCTTATTTATATTATTAGACTATGAGGTGATATGTCGCAGTTGGCCAGGTCTGATACCAGAGCGCTATCGTCACTTTGCGGTGCAGCTGGTGGCAGATGTGGAGGACGGCATGAACAAGTATTTCCGTGGACAGGCGATGGTGGCCCTCTGCGTGGGAGTGCTTTTCAGTATCGGATTCCTGATCATCGGCTTCCCGATGGCAGTGGGATTGGGCATGTTTATTGGCTTGCTTAATATGGTGCCCTATCTGCAGTTGCTGGGTTTCGTACCAACCATTCTGCTGGCCATCGTCAAAGCTGCTGATACGGGGCAGAACTTCTGGGTGATTCTCTTGTTGGCTCTCGTGGTGTTTGCTGTGGTACAGATGATTCAGGACACCTTCCTCACGCCGAAGATCATGGGGCACGTCACGGGTCTCAACTCAGCTATTATCCTGCTTTCTCTCTCTGTCTGGGGTTCTTTGCTCGGCATCCTGGGCATGATTATCGCCCTGCCTCTCACCACGCTCCTGATATCCTACTATCAGAAGTACGTCATCAAGAGCGAGAAAAAACAGTAATGCAGCTGTCGCTCAGTTGTTGCATAGTGGGGAACAACAGGTTTGCGCCCGCTTGAAGCAATACTTCGTTGGCCAGTGGCCCGGTGTTGACGCCAATTGTGAAAATCTTTGCAGCGACACCCGCACGGATACCCAAAGGAGCATTCTCCACAACGATGGCCTCCCAGGGGTTCAGGTTGCCCGCTTTCTTTAGTCCCATGAGATAGGGGTCGGGGTGCGGCTTGCCCTGTTTCACATCGTAGGCGGTGGTAATCTGCCCCTCATCTACAAAATCGCCGAAATCTTTGAGAATACGCTGGATGAGTGGCCGTTGTCCGCTGCCAGTGACTACGCCGCAGCTGATGCCTGCTGCCTTCAGCTGGCTCATGAGCTGTAGGATGCCGGGCATGACGGGAGCTTCGTTCAGAGAGTGAAAGATACGGCTTTTCTCATCGTACATCCGCTGTGCTTCCTCCTCGCTGATTTCCCGTCCTTGTTGCTTCCTGACCATTTGACGGATGGTATCAACGCCCCGTGCCCCCTCGGTGGCATAGGCATCGTCGGCTGTCATGTGGATGCCGAACTTGTTCATGGCCTGCTGCCATGCGATGGCGTGGTTGGGCATCGAGTCGTAAAGCACGCCGTCCATGTCAAAGAGCACGGCTTTGGGGATTAGTGCCTCAAAGCCGTGTCTCTCTAAGTATTGTTTGACTGCCAGGCGGTACATTATGCCTCCTTTGCCAGCCTTTCCTTGATAGCCTTCGAGTCAGCCTCGTAGCCGGGCTTGTCGAGCAGGGCGAACATGTTCTTCTTGTAGGCCTCCACACCTGGCTGGTTGAAGGGATTTACGCCGAGAATATTGCCGCTGATGCCGCAGGCAATCTCGAAGAAATAGATGAGTTGTCCGAGATAACGCTCGTTGAGGCGAGGCATGCTGATGCGGATGTTGGGCACGCCGCCGTCGACATGGGCCAGGCGAGTACCCAGCTCAGCCATCTTGTTCACCTCGTCGACACGCTTGCCGGCCAGGAAGTTCAGTCCGTCGAGATTCTCCTCGTCACTGGGGAAGAGCAGTTTCTTCTCGGGCTCCTCGACACTGATGACGGTCTCGAAGATGGTGCGCTCGCCGTCCTGGATCCACTGTCCCATGGAGTGCAGGTCGGTGGTGAAGTCTACCGATGCGGGGAAGATGCCCTTCTTGTCCTTACCCTCGCTCTCGCCGTAGAGCTGCTTCCACCACTCGCTCATGAAATGGAGCTTCGGCTGGAAGTTGACCATGATCTCAATCTTCTTGCCGCTCTGATAGAGGCCGTTGCGCACGGCGGCATACTGGGCTGCGGGGTTCTCGGCGAAGGGCACATCCTTGCCACAGGCCTGCTCCATATCCTTGGCACCGCCAACGAGCTCCTTGATGTCGAAGCCTGCGCAGGCAATGGGCAGCAGGCCCACGGGAGTAAGTACTGAGAAGCGTCCGCCCACGTTATCGGGGATGATGAAGCTCTTGTAGCCCTCCTTGTCGGCGCATGTGCGGGCTGCACCGCGCTTGGCATCGGTGACGGCCACAATCACCTTGCGGGCCTCTTCCTTGCCGCGCTGCTCCTCGCACTGCTTCTTCAGCAGACGGAAGGTGAGGGCGGTCTCGGTCGTCGTGCCGCTCTTAGAGATGTTGATTACGCCGAACTTCTTGTCCTTCAGATAGGAGGTCAGCTCGAACAGATAGTCCTCGCCGATATTGTTTCCTGCAAAGAGGATAGTGGGGTTCTTCTTATCCTGAACGAGCCAGGCAAATGAGTTGCCAAGGGCCTCGATGACGGCCCGTGCACCCAGATAGCTGCCTCCGATACCGGCTACGACGATGGCTTCGCAGTTCTCGCGGAGCGTGTTGGCACATGCCTGCAGTTCATCGATGAAAGCGGGGGTGATGCTGCTGGGCAGATGGAGCCAGCCCAGGAAGTCGTTACCAGGACATGTTCCGTCCTCAAGGGCCTGCTGTGCGGCCTTTACCTGTGGCTCGAAAGCCTCTACTGCGCCTGCCTTGAGGAAGCAGGCAGCCTTGGTGATGTCAAGTTTGATGTTACTCATTTTCTTGTTAAGTTAAAATAATATTTATTGTTGTTTCTCGATTGAGCGGTTTTGTTTCTACCGGAATGAATCGGTGAGCAGTTTGATTTCAATCTGTGGCGCGATACGCTCGTACAATATATTATATATAGCATCGAGGATAGGCATGTTGACGTGCCAGTGACGGTTAATCTCCTTCATACACTTGGTGCCGAAGTATCCTTCGGCAATCATCTCCATCTCTATCTGCGCTGTCTTGACGGAATAGCCTTTTCCGATCATGGTGCCGAAGGTGCGGTTGCGCGAGAAGTTGGAGTAGCCCGTCACGAGCAGGTCGCCGAGATAGACGGAGTCATAGGCGTTGCGCTCGATGGGGTGTACGGCCGTGAGGAAACGGTTCATCTCCTGTACGGCATTGGCCATGAGTACGGCCTGAAAGTTGTCGCCGTACTTCAGTCCGTTACAGATGCCTGCAGCGATGGCGTAGACATTCTTCAGCACTGATGAGTACTCGATGCCGATGACGTCGGTGGATGTCTTTGTCTTGATGTAATCGCTGGTGAGCACTTCGGCGAATGCCTGCGCCTTCTCTCTGTCGGCACAGCCCACGGTGAGGTAGGAGAGACGCTCCAAGGCCACCTCCTCAGCGTGCGAGGGCCCTCCGATGCAGGCCAGGTTCTGATACGGCAGGTCGAATACCTGATGGAAATACTCTGAGCATACCAGATTCTCGTCGGGCACGATACCTTTGATAGCTGTGATGACGAACTTGTCGCGGATACGGGTCTTGAGTTTCTTCAGGTGACTCTTGAGATAAGGTGAAGGGGTAACGAACACCAGCGTGTCGTACTGCTGCGCAATCCTGTTGATGTCGCTCTCAAACTGTATCTCGTCGGTGTTGAAGTGTACGCTTGTCAGATAGGCGGGATTGTGCCCCATGCGACGGAACTCGTCGATACGGTCGTCGCGCCGCATATACCAGCCGATGTGGTGCGTGTGCTGCACCACAATCTTGGCTATCGCTGTCGCCCAGCTACCGCCTCCGATGATCGCTATCTTACCGCAGTCGTACATCTTTTAGGCACGGATTACACGGATTAACACGGACTTATTGATTTGCAGATTCAATCCAGGCAGCGACTTCGTCGACGCTGGGTTTCTGCATCTCGAGCTTGTACTTCTTGACGATGTCGCCAATCTTCTGCTGCAGCCCCTGGGGCTTCTCCTCCTTGATGTTCTGTATGAGGTTGAAACCTGCCTTGCGAAGCACGGGCACCCATTCCTCGCCGACACCGATCTCAGCCCATTCGGCAATGGTGCTCTGAGGCATCTTCTTCTCGGGTTTCATCTGCGGGAAGAAAAGCACTTCCTGGATGAATGTCTTGCCTGTCATGAGCATGACCAGACGGTCGATGCCGATGCCGATGCCGGAGGTGGGAGGCATGCCGTACTGCAGGGCGCGGAGGAAATCCTGGTCAATGATCATCGCCTCGTCGTCGCCCTTGTCAGCCAGGCGCATCTGCTCTATGAAGCGCTCCTCCTGGTCGATGGGGTCGTTGAGCTCTGAGTAGGCATTGGCCAGTTCCTTGCCGTTCACCATCAGTTCGAAACGCTCTGTGAGTCCGGGCTTCGAACGGTGCATCTTCGTCAGGGG
>DFGG01000117.1:0-4021 GCA_002371695.1 bacterium UBA3756 | reverse complement strand
AGAACTCACCGAAGAGCTCGTCGATAAGCTTTCCCTTGCCCATGGTCTCGTCTACGTCCATGCCCTTCGAGAGGCAGAACTGGCGAATATCTTCCTCACTCTTTCCCTCGCAGTCGAAACCTGTCTTCTCCTTGATGGCTTCAAGGATGGGCAGACGGCGATACGGGGCCTTGAAGGAGACTATCTGTCCGTCGATCTCGCGCTCGGCCTTGCCGTTGACGGCTATGCAGACAGTCTCGAGCAGCTTCTCGGTGAACGACATCATCCAGTTGTAGTCCTTATACTGTACGTAAAGTTCCATGCAGGTGAACTCGGGGTTGTGGTTGCGGTCCATGCCCTCGTTGCGGAAGTTCTTGCCAATCTCGTAGACACCCTCGAAGCCGCCCACGATGAGGCGCTTCAGGTAGAGCTCCGTGGCTATACGCATGTACATGTCCTGATCCAGGGCATTGAAATGCGTGATAAAGGGGCGCGCAGAGGCTCCTCCGGCAATCATCTGCAGGGTAGGGGTCTCCACCTCGGTGTATCCGGCGTCATCCAGGACTTTCCTGATGGTGCGGATCACCGTGGCCCTTTGCAGGAAGGTCTCTTTCACGCCATCGTTGACCACCAGGTCGACGTAGCGCTGGCGGTAGCGCAGCTCCGGGTCGTCGAACTTGTCGTAGGCCACGCCGTCCTTATATTTCACGATGGGCAGCGGCTTGAGACTCTTCGAGAGCAGTGTCAGCTCCTTGGCATGCACGCTGATCTCGCCAGTCTGTGTGCGGAACACGGTACCCTTTACGCCGATGAAGTCGCCGATGTCGAGCAGGCGCTTGAATACATTGTTGTATAAATCCTTGTTTTCGCCGGGGCAGATGTCATCGCGTGTGATGTATACCTGAATACGGCCCTTAGAGTCCTGCAACTCTGCAAAACTGGCCTTGCCCATCACGCGACGGCTCATCATACGACCTGCAATAGTGACCTCGCGGTTGTCCTCTTCCTTGAATTCCTCCTTGATGTCTGTCGAGAAGGCGTTGGTGGGGAATTCTGCGGCTGGATAGGGGTTGATACCCATCTTGCGCAACTCCTGCAGACTCTCCCGCCTGCCGATTTCCTGTTCGCTTAATTCTAAAACGTTCATGTAATAATATTCGAATATAATGCTGATTGTGGCTGCAAAGTTACAAAATATTCCCGAAAAAACCTACTTTTGGGTAAATATTTGCAAAAAAAACGTGAAAGATTTGGTTGGTATCAAAATTATTCCTATTTTTGTGCCACGAATAACTAGAAGGCGAATAATGGATCAGACAACTGTTAAGAAACGCGTCGTGGGGGTAGACATCAGTCTTGAGGAGACAACCTATGCCGTAGTAGATGTCAGGGGAAACATTATCGCTAAGGATAGTTTCCCCACAGAAGAGTTCTCGGATATCGGCAGTTTCGTGACTGCCCTCAGCGAGCGTATCATTGCGCTGGTGGAGCTGAACGGGGGGTACGAAACTATCCGTTCGGTGGGTATCAGCTGTCCAAGCGCCAACTTCCAGACGGGCAGTATCGTCAATGCAGCCAATCTGCCATGGAAGGGTGTCATCCCCCTGGCAGCACTCTTGCGCGACCGTTTGGGGCTGGCCGTTGCGGTGGCCAACAATGCCCATGTGGTAGCTCTTGGCGAGCATGCCTTCGGCTGTGCCCATGGCATGAAGGATTTTATCATCATTACCCTCGGCAGCGGTCTGGGCAGCTGTATCTTTTCCAATGGCGCAGTGAACCTGGGCTATGAGGGTTATGCCGGCGAGGTGGGTCACACCTGTGTGCGCCACGATGGTCGTCTGTGCGGCTGTGGCAACAGGGGCTGCCTGGAGACCTATACTGCAGCCAAGGGAATTGTTCGCACTGCCCGTGAGGTGCTGGCAGAGACCAGCGAGCCTTCGCTGATGCGCAAGGCCGAGAAACTCACGCCGAAGATTATTGCCCAGATGTGCAACGAAGGGGATAAGCTGGCCATCGAGGTCTTTCGCCGCACGGGCGAGATGCTGGGCTTGGGCCTGGCCAACTATGCCTCTGTGGTGAATCCCGAGGCCATCATCTTCACTGGCGGCATTCCCAGGGCCGGTAAGTGGCTGATGGAACCCGCGATGGATTCTTTCGAGCGGCACGTGTTCCATAATATACAAGGTAAGGTGAAATTCCTCACCTCTGAGCTTGACGACCGTGAGCGCGACGTACTGGGAGCCAGTGTGCTGGCATGGGATGTAAAGGAGTATTCATTGTTCAAAGACTAACAGCCATGGAAGCAGTTGACGAAATTAAAACCCGTGTTGTCGGTATTGATGTCCGTGAGACGAAGACCACATACGCCCTGGTGGATGTCAGGGGTGAGATTATTGCACAGGATTACTTCAGTACCGCCGACTATCCTAATGTTTCCGACTTTGTCACAGAGTTGAGCGAGCGTATCGTCATGCTCGTCGAGGAAAATGGTGGCTATGAGCAGGTACGCTCCGTAGGTATCAGTGCCCCCAGCGGCAATTTCCTTACGGGCTGTATCGAGAATGCAGCCAATATGCCGTGGAAGGGTGTCGTGCCCCTGGCAGCTATGCTGCAGGACAGGCTCGGACTGGCTGTGGCGCTGGCCAACGATGCTCATATTACTGCTTTGGGCGAGAAAGCCTATGGCAGTGCCCATGGCATGAAGGACTTCATTGTCGTTTCCGTCAGTCATGGTGGACTGGGCAGTTGTATCTTCATCAACGGCATGCCCCATCTGGGCGTCAATGGCTTTGCCGGTGAGGTGGGCCATACCTGTGTGGTGCCCGACGGGCGTCAGTGCGGTTGCGGGCGTCAGGGTTGTCTGGAGATGTATGCCTCCGATCGCGGGCTGGTGAAGACGGCTGAGGAGCTGATTGCCGAAGGCTCTCCCACGCTGATGAGCGATCTCGAAGTGCTCGATGTGAGGACCATTGCTGACTGCTGCGACAAGGGCGACCGTGTGGCCATAGAGGCCTTCCGCCGCGTGGGATTCATATTGGGGCTGGGCCTTGCCAACTATGCATCGATGCTCAATCCCGAGGCCATCATCCTCACTGGCGACATCACCCAGGCTGGTAAGTGGTTGCTCAAGCCGATGCGTGCCTCGTTCGAAGAGCATGTGTTCCACAATGTGCGCGGAGCCACCCGTCTGCTCGTATCCATCCTCAAGGAGGGCGAGCGCGATGTGCTTGGAGCCAGTGCGCTGGCGTGGGATGTCAAGGAGTACTCGTTGTTTAAATAAGAATTAGTTAGTAGAGAATATTAGGGTCATGGAAGAATATGCGTTAAAGTCTCGAGTTGTGGGTGTCGATATCAGCAATGAGCGTACCACCTACGCTATTGTCGATATACGCGGCAACATCCTTGCCGAGGAGTCGTTCCCCACCTATGAGTATCCCAATGTGGATGAGTTCGTTGGTATACTGAGTGAGAAAATTATTATGTTGGTAGAGAATAATGGTGGCTACGAGACCATCCGTTCCATCGGTGTGAGTGCCCCTAGTGCCAGCACGGTGTCAGGCTGTATTGAGAATGCTGCCAATCTGCCTTGGAAGGGCGTCATCCCCCTGGCAGTGATGCTCAGGGAGCGTGTCGGACTGGCTGTTGGCCTGTCCAACGATGCCCATATCTCTGCCCTCGGCGAGCATGCCTTCGGCAGTGCCCATGGCATGCAGAACTTCATCGTCGTCAGTCTGGGCGTCGGCATCGGCAGCTGCTTCTTCTCTTCAGGCTTCGAGCATCGCGGACACGACGGCTATGCCGGTGAGTTTGGACATACCTGTGTCATAGACCAGGGCCGTCTCTGTGGCTGTGGCAGTCATGGCTGTCTGGAGGCTTATGTGGGAGCAGCAGGCATTGTGCTCACGGCTCAGGAACTGATGGCCGAGAGCGACGCTCCCTCGCTGATGAGGGGTATGGCGAAGCTTACGCCCCATATCATCAAAGACTGTTGCGACCAGGGAGATGCCTTGGCCATCGAGACCTTCCGTCGTACGGGCTATAT
>DFGG01000019.1 GCA_002371695.1 bacterium UBA3756 | reverse complement strand
GAGCCCAGTCGAGGGCACCGCGCTGGGCCGTTGTCGAGCAGTTGGCGTACATCCAGTCCATACCCTTCGCACCGAAGAGCGGGCCAAGGCTCTGAGTCAGTTCCTCTACAGTCTCGTTGAAGGCTTCCGAAGGAGAGTGACCGTGCTCACGGAGCACCTCATACTGTGCCAGCAGCAGACCCTGGATGGCACCCATCAGACTGCCGCGCTCACCAGTCAGGTCGCTGGTAGCCTCACGCTGGAAGGTGGTCTCAAACAGATAGCCGGCGCCGATACCGATACCGAAGGCGAGCGTCTTCTCCGTAGCCTTGCCGGAAGCATCCTGATAGACAGCATACGAGCAATTCAGACCGCGACCCTCACAGAACATCGTGCGGAGCGATGTGCCCGAACCCTTCGGAGCCACCATGATCACGTCGACATCCTTCGGAGGAATCACGCCCGTGCGGTCACTCCAATTGATGGCGAAGCCATGAGAATAGTACAACGTCTTACCCGGCTTCAGGTATTGCTTGATGGTGGGCCACTGCTGAATCTGACCAGCGTCGCTCAGAAGCATGCAGAGGATAGTACCCTTCTCGGCGGCCTCTTCAATAGAGAAGAGGGTCTTTCCCGGTACCCAACCGTCAGCCACGGCCTTGTCGTAGGTCTTGCCCTGACGCTGTCCGACAATCACGTTGAATCCGTTGTCGCGCAGGTTGCAGGCCTGTCCAGGACCCTGCACGCCATAACCGATCACGGCGATGGTTTCATTCTTCAATACTTCACGTGCTTTCTCAAGAGAGAACTCCTTGCTGGTGACTACAGTCTCTACAACGCCACCAAAATTCATTTCTGCCATAATTGCATTTAAAATTAAAATGTTATACTTTTCCCTTTGAACCATGCCAGCCCTTCCCGAAAGCCGTCGTTTTGTCGGTCCATCCCCACCCTGCACGAGGGCGCGACAAGGGGTTAACTAAAAACTGGATGCAAAGGTAACAATTTGTCACCAAACTGCCAAATATTCTTTCAGTTTTAAACATATTTAGCCAAAATGCCGCTAACTCTAACTTACAATATTGATTTCAAGAGAAACCAGACGACCGGCACCAGGAGGGCGGGCAACAAGTTGAGCGTCTTGCAGTCTTTCAGATTAAGCAAGGCCAGGCCGCTGCCAGTGATGAGCAGACCACCGACGATGAGCAGTTCGGCCATCAGGGCATCGCTGATGGCTGTGCTTGAGATATGTGCAATCATCCAGAACATACCCTGCCAAAGAAACAGCACGGGAGCCGCCAGGATCATGCCGATGCCATAGGTAGAGGCGAACACCATCGAGGAAACGAAATCGAGCGTGGCGTTGGTGAAGAGGAAGGTGTGGTCGCCCTTGAGAGCCGAGATGACAGGTCCCAGCATCGACAGGGGGCCGATACAATAAAGTAGGATGGCAGTGGCCAAGCCGTCGGCGAGCCGAGCCTCTCCTTCTCTAACGCGTTTGAATCGGTCGATGAGACGTTTGAAATGCCCATCGATGTCTAACCTTGTGCCTACTACGCCTCCCACTGCCAGCGACACAATGAAAAGCACCGGATACTGTGACTCCGGGAAATGTGTGATGGTTGCATTGAGCCCGATGGCTAGCGAAGCCAGTCCGAGACCGGTATAGAGCATCTCCTTGTACTTCTCCTTGATACCACGATGCAGCAGCGTACCAATAATAGCTCCGGCAATGATGGTAGCCGTATTGACAATTGTTCCTATCATAAGTCTAGCTTTGTTGGTGGCTTATCTGAAGAGCACCTTACTGCGACATACCTCCACTGGCTCAGAGATATCGGGCGAGATCTTCACGATACGTATGCAGTATTCAGTGTCGCCCGACTTCTCCAGATAGAAAGAAAGTCTGTCGCCCTGATGGGCCTCGGCCACATAGGCTATCTCGAAGCGCCGTATCTGATGCTCACGATACCAATCGAGCGGCCACAAGTCAAGTACATGCTCGATGTATTTCACGGAGTTGATGTGCCCGTTGATATCTACATCATTATAATAGGTCTCAATGGTACGCACCAACTCAGCCTCGTCGCCCATTTTCACCCGGCCTCCCTTGTCAATGGGACAGGGCTTGTCTTTATCTATCCACTGCTCGATGGCCCCATTGTCAATGGCATAGATATCTGTCGGCTGACGACTCTCGGTGTCGATCATGGCCCAGATGCTGCGGCCATAGCCGTACGTCTTGCCATCGTCGCCTACCACGGCGAAATTACGACTGGTAAAATAGCGCATAGCCGACTCCACCCATGTCTCCACGCTGAACTTAGTGTACATCGGGGGCATCTCCTCCATCTCAATGGCCAGACGGGAGAGAACCCACGAGCGCTGGATGGTGAGCAGGTATTTCATGCCGAAGCCGCGATCGGTAGAGTGGAAATCGGCGGCATTGAGCATGTGATTACCAAGATGCCCCATGAAGAGACGCTGCGAGAAGTCGCAGTGGAAGGGCTCTGCCATGAATTCGTAACGTCCGACCTTATCCATTCTGCTTCTCTCTTTCTTCCAAGAATTCACTGACTTGCTCCTGCATGCCACGCGTAACGGCTATACGACCAGAGCGAGTGTACTGCAGCACACAACCAAAGGCATCGAGAGCCCGGAAGAGCGAGATGATATCCTCCGTGAGTCCATATTTCATCACGATGACATACGTCGGGTTAACCTCGGTGATGGAGGCATCAAAGCGACGGATGGTACGTGATATCTCGGGATTCTCCATCAGTTTCTCCGTGGATAACTTATAAAGGCCCGACTCTCGGATGAAGAGCTGGTCATCTGTGAAATAGTTGGCCTTCACCACATCAATCTTTTTCTCTATCTGCCGCGCTATCTTGATAATCTGGTCTTCGTCGCTCCAGGCTGTGATAGTGTATTTGTGAACACCAGGAATAC
>DFGG01000126.1 GCA_002371695.1 bacterium UBA3756 | reverse complement strand
TATAATTTCGATCGTGCCCATCGTGGCTGGATTGCCGATTTCGATTTCAACATCAGTGGCAACTCTAACGATCGTTTCTTCTGGGGCGTGACCGTGGGAATCAAGTCTGTTAAATATAAAGGTCGCAGTGGCTATGCCGAGGGTCTGCGCTTTATGGATGGAGAAGATGCCGGTATCGTGAGCTATGGCGATGAGCGTAAGATTGACGGTACAGGCTTCGATATCAAGGCTGGTGTCATCTTCCGTCCTGTAGAGTCGTCGCCATTCAGAATCGGACTGTCTGTTTCTACCCCCACTTGGTATGACTTGAAGTCTTCCAACCTGACTGCCATAAGCAATGAGAGTGCGATGGGAGCTCTTGTTGATGGTGGATACACGACAGATGGCGATATCAGTAATACCTACAAGTTTAAGTACTTTACTCCCTGGAAGTTCGGTGTGAGTCTCGGACATACTATCGGTACCAGTATTGCTCTCGGTGCCAGCTATGAGTATAGTGACTATGGTGCCAGCAAGAATCGCATCAATGACGGTAGTTCATACGATTGGTACTATGACACCTACTATGAGCACTCTCACACTGACGAGCTGATGAAGCACAATACCGAACAGGTGATGAAAGGTGTTTCTACCCTAAAGC
Organism: bacterium UBA3756; assembly: GCA_002371695.1. Next base: position 7,122 of record DFGG01000126.1, on the reverse strand, counting down.
TTGGCGCAGAATTCAAACCCGTTCCAGAACTGGCAATTCGCTTGGGCTACAACTATGTGACAGCTGCATACGAAGAAAATGGTATACGTGACCAGACAATCAACTCGCTGGGTGTATATTATGCTTCCACATCTGACTACGTCAACTGGAAGGGTACTAATCGTATCACTTGTGGCTTGGGCTACAAGGCAGGCCCCATGAATATTGACCTGGCCTATCAGTATAGTGGTACCAATGGTAAATTCTATCCCTTCCAGCCAGATCTTGACCAGGCGGCCAAAGTACAGGCTGCCGATGTAAGCAACAAGCGCCATCAGGTGCTTTTGACTCTCGGATACACTTTTTAGAATGTAACTTGAATATAAATGCGGTTGAATGCAAATTCAGCCGCTTTTTTTTGTTTATTCGATTGAAAAGTTGTATCTTTGCGCGATAAAACGTAAATCATAAATAATAGAAAGTATATGAAGAAACTTTTATTGGGAGACGAGGCTATTGCCCAAGGTGCCATCGATGCAGGGCTTAGTGGTGTCTACGCCTATCCCGGTACTCCTTCTACCGAAATTACCGAGTATATTCAGGACTCGAAGTTAGCCAAGGAACGCGGCATTCACAGCCGTTGGTCTACAAACGAGAAGACGGCCATGGAGGCTGCGCTTGGCATGTCATATATGGGCAAGCGTGCATTGGTTTGCATGAAGCATGTGGGTCTGAACGTTTGTGCAGACCCTTTTGTCAACTCTGCAATGACCGGTACTAACGGAGGGCTGATAGTGCTGGTGGCCGATGATCCTTCGATGCATTCGTCGCAGGATGAGCAAGACAGCCGTTTCTACGGTAAATTTGCGATGATTCCCACACTTGAGCCAAGCAGTCAGCAGGAAGCTTATGATATGATGGAGAAGGCATTTGATCTTTCAGAGAAGATGAGCCTTCCTGTTCTGATGCGTGTTACTACGCGAATGGCCCACTCCCGTGCCGTTGTGGAAGTGAAGGATACGCCGCGTGAACAGAATGCTCTCAATTATAATGCTCAGGCAAGCAACTGGGTTCTGCTCCCGGCATTTGCCCGTAAGCGTAATGTGGTGGTTACGGGCCAGCAGCCCGTTCTTGAGCAGATGGCTGTTGACAGTGAGTATAATAAGTATATTGATGCCAATGACCATAAGTTGGGAATCATTGCCAGTGGTATTGCTTATAACTATCTGATGGAGTGCTATCCTGACGGCTGTCCATATCCCGTGCTGAAGATTTCGCAGTATCCGATTCCTAAGAAACTTATCCGTCGCATGACTGATGACTGTGAGTATGTGCTGATAGCCGAAGAAGGCCAGCCCTTCATCGAGGATCAGGTAAGAGGCGTGATGCCCGGCAATGCGATCATCAAGGGTCGTCTCACAGGTGAACTGCCCCGTACTGGTGAGCTTAATCCCGATTTCCTGAAGAAGGCCCTTGGCATCGAGAGCAAAGAGAATTATGCTCCTTGTGAGGATGTCACTCCACGTCCGCCTGCTCTCTGTCAGGGATGTGGACACCGCGATGTCTATACAGCCCTCAACGAAGTACTCCGCGAATATCCCAATGCCCGTGTGTTTGGCGATATCGGTTGCTATACGCTGGGTTTCCTGCCTCCATACAAGGCCATCCATTCGTGCGTAGATATGGGAGCATCCATCACTATGGCCAAAGGTGCTGCTGATGCCGGCCAATGGCCTGCCGTTGCTATCATCGGCGATTCCACGTTCACGCATAGTGGCATGACAGGACTTCTCGATGCCATCAATGAGAATGCCGACATCACCGTAATCATCAGCGACAACTTGACAACGGCCATGACTGGCGGGCAGGATTCTGCCGGAACCAATAAGTTTGAGGCTATCTGCAAAGGCCTTGGACTCTCAGAGGATCATCTGAAAGTAGTGAACCCGATTCCCAAGAATATGCCGGAGATCACTGCTGCTATCCGTGAAGAGATCAACTATCACGGCGTCAGTGTCATCATTCCTCGTCGTGAGTGCATGCAGACCCTTCAGCGTCACCTGAAGCAAAAGAAGGCTGCCGAGAAGAAATGAATTGTGAATAGTGAAAAAGTGAACAGTATGAAAACAGATATTATCTTATGCGGCGTAGGAGGACAGGGTATCCTTTCTATCGCGACCATCATTGGCGAGGCTGCCATGAAGGAGAATCTCTATATCAAGCAAGCAGAGGTGCACGGTATGTCACAGCGTGGTGGTGACGTTCAGTCCAACCTGCGAATCTCCAGCAATCCTATCAGCAGCGATCTGATCGCTCTCGGCAGTGCTGACGTGATTATCTCAATGGAACCGATGGAGGCTCTCCGCTATCTGCCTTTCCTTTCGAAAGACGGCTGGATCATCACTTCGAGCGCTCCTTTCGTCAATATCCCGAATTATCCTGATATAGAGAAGATTAAGGCTGATCTTGCTGCGGTTAAGAATGTCATCGTTTTGGATATAGAGCAAGTTGCCAAGGATAATGGCGTGCCCCGTTCTGCCAATGTGATTCTGCTGGGTGCTGCACAGAAGGCATTGGGCATTGAGTACGACAAGTTGGAAGATGCCATTCGCCGTGTTTTCGGTCGTAAGGGTGAAGCTATCGTAGAGGCTAACATCAAGGCACTGGCCATAGGAAGGGAGGCTCAGAAATGAACACTCCGATAAAGAGAGAAATAGTAGACGGCCTCGTTGCTCAGCTTGGCATCCAAGATTTTGCCAAGGCTACGATTCGCGAAGTGAAGCAAGTGGCAGCCAAGGCCGAGCAGGAGAGTGGGGTAGAGTTCATCAAGATGGAGATGGGCATCCCCGGACTGCCTGCTGCCCAGGTAGGTGTCGATGCTCAGATCAAGGCCCTTCAGGATGGTATTGCCCACTCATACCCCGACATTCAAGGAGCACCAGTCCTGAAACAGGCAGCCTCGCAGTTCGTGAAGGCTTTTATCGGAGTTGACATCCAGCCTGAGGGCTGTGTGCCTGTAACGGGGTCGATGCAGGGAACGTTTGCTTCGTTTCTCACTTGCTCCCAATGCGATAGGCAGAAAGATACGGTACTCTTCATCGACCCGGGTTTCCCTGTCCAGAAGATGCAGCTTCAAGTGATGGGCGTGAAGTATGAGACGTTTGACGTCTATGACTTCCGCGGTGAGAAATTAGGCCCCAAATTGGAGAGCTATCTTTCGAAGGGCAATATTTGTGCCATCGTTTACAGTAATCCTAACAATCCTTCCTGGATTTGCCTCCGTGAAGAGGAACTGAAGGTGATAGGGGAACTGGCAACCAAGTACGACACGATTGTGATGGAAGACTTGGCCTATTTTGCCATGGATTTCCGTAAGAACCTCAGTACCCCCTTCGAACCACCATATCAGGCCACCGTTGCCCGCTATACCGACAACTATATGTTGCTCATCAGTGGGTCCAAGGCTTTCAGTTATGCTGGTGAACGAATCGGTGTAACCTGTATCTCCGATAAGCTGTTCCATCGCCACTTCACGGATCTGGCCAATCGCTACGAAGGTCTTCCCTTCGGTTTGGTATTTTCCACTCGTATGCTCTATGCTCTCTCCTCCGGCACTAGCCATAGTGCGCAGTTTGCCATGGCCGCCATGCTGAAGGCTGCCTATGAGGGACGCTATGACTTCCGCAAGGAAATCAGTGTCTATGGAGAACGGGCCCGGAAGTTGAAGGAGATATTCTGCCGTCACAATTTCTATGTGGTCTACGACAAGGACCTCGATGAACCGATAGCAGACGGATTCTATTTCACAATAGGCTATCCTGGCATGACCAGTGGACAACTGGCCCACGAACTGATGTACTACGGCGTTTCGGCCATCTGCCTCATAACCTGTGGCTCTGAGCAGGAAGGACTGCGCGTCTGCACTTCTTTCATCGAAGAACATCAGTACGATATGCTCGAAGAGCGTATGCAGATATTTGAAGAGAACAACCCTATAAAACAATAATTATGCAAAGTGATCCCAAGCAGTGCCTTTACTGCACCAACAATCAGACACTCCACGACCTGATGATAGAGATCTGTCAGCTGTCGGTGTCACGCGCTTTCCTGTTTAAGGAGCAAACCTATCGTGGCCGTTGTCTCGTGGCTTATAAAGACCATGTAAACGATCTTAATGAACTCTCTGACGAAGACCGCAATGCCTTCATGGCCGATGTGGCTCGAGTGACGAGAGCCATGCAGAAGGCTTTCAATCCCGAGAAGATCAACTACGGTGCCTATAGCGACAAGCTCTCGCACCTGCACTTCCATCTGGCTCCCAAATACGTTGATGGCCCCGATTACGGTGGCACGTTCCAGATGAATCCTGGCAAGGTATACCTTTCTGATGCGGAATATGCAGAGATGATTGAGAAAATTAAGCAGTATCTGTAATCATGGCAATCGTAAAACCATTCAAGGGAATCCGCCCACCAAAAGATTTGGTTGAGCAGGTAGAAAGCCGCCCTTACGACGTGCTCGACTCTGAAGAGGCACGTGCTGAGGCCGGTGACAATGAGAAGAGTCTGTATCATATCATCAAGCCCGAGATTGATTTCCCCGTAGGTACCTCTGAGTATGACCCTCGTGTCTACGAGAAGGCTGCTGAGAACTTCCAGAAGTTTCAGGATAAGGGATGGCTCGTCCAGGACGCTGACGAACATTATTATATCTATGCCCAGACGATGAACGGCAAGACGCAGTACGGACTGGTGGTATGTGCCCATACCGACGACTATATGGCCGGGCGCATCAAGAAGCATGAGCTGACCCGTCGCGATAAGGAGGAAGACCGCATGAAGCACGTCAGGGTAAATAATGCCAATATCGAGCCCGTTTTCTTCGCTTATCCCGACAACCAGGTGCTCAACGAACTGCTGATGCGCTATGCTGCCACCGAGCCCGAGTATGACTTCATCGCGCCTATCGATGGGTTCCGCCATCAGTTCTGGGTAATCTCAGACGAGCAGGACATGCAGACCATCACTGAAGAGTTCCGGAAGATGCCTTCAATGTATATCGCCGACGGGCACCATCGTTCAGCAGCGGCAGCACTCGTCGGAGCAGAGAAACAGAAGCAGAACCCCAACCATCGGGGCGATGAGGAGTATAACTATTTCATGGCCGTCTGCTTCCAAGCATCCCAGCTGACCATCCTCGATTACAATCGCGTGGTCAAAGACCTCAACGGCATGTCGTCCGAAGAATTTCTGGCTGCACTGCAGGTGAACTTCGAAGTGGAAGACAAGGGAACCGAAATCTACAAGCCACAGCAGCTGCACGAGTTCTCTCTCTATCTGGACCAGCACTGGTTCAGCCTGAAGGCTAAGGAGGGTACCTACGACAATAGCGACCCCATTGGCGTGCTCGATGTGGATATCTCCAGCCGACTCATCCTCGATGAGATACTGAACATCGGTGACCTGCGCTCTTCCCAGCGTATTGATTTCGTGGGAGGACTGCGCGGGCTTGGTGAGCTGAAACGCCGTGTGGACTCAGGTGAGATGCGGGCCGCACTGGCACTCTACCCTGTGTCGATGCAGCAGATCATGGATATTGCCGACTCAGGTAAAATCATGCCTCCGAAGGCAACTTGGTTTGAACCCAAATTGCGTTCGGGACTTGTTATCCACAAGCTCAGCTGATCTCTCAGACTTTCCTCGGAGCAAACCCTGACTTTGCCCGGAGCAAACTCCTACTTTGCTCCGGGCAAACTTGTCTTCAGCCGGTAACCCTGCTTCTGCTTACTTCAAGATGCCATTTTGCATGCCTTTTGTCAGAAATTTGACACTTTTCTTGGTGGATTCGGTTTTTATTCTTATATTTGCCATGTCTTTTCTAACAATTAAAAACCTATAGGATTATGAGGAACTTCAGGATTTTCACGATGGTCTCACTCCTTGCCGTTGTAATAGGATGCTGGGCACAGCCATCAGAGGAGCAACAGTCAACAGTCTGTAATGCCGACGGAACTGTCACTTTCCGCTATTGGAACAACCATGCGAAGAATGTGCAGGTCGATGTACAGTTCGCTGGCAGGAAACCGATGCAGCGCGATGCGGATGGGGTATGGACAGCCACTCTGGGTCCGGCAGCCCCAGACTTGTATCCCTATTGTTTCGTGGTCGACGGCGTGAGCATCATGGACCCGATGAACCCGCAATATTTCCCAAACGAAGGCTTCAAGAACAGTCTTCTGGAGATCAAGAACCCCAGCGCTCCGATGGTTAGCGACATCAAGAATGTGCCCCACGGACGTATGGAGTACATACACTACTATTCGAAAAGCCTCGGAGGCACCAACAATGCCATCGTCTATCTGCCGCCTGGCTATATGCGTGACCACGATAAGGACTATCCTGTGTTCTATCTCATCAGCGGCACAACCGATACCGAGGAGGTGTATTATAAGGTCGGCCGCGTGAACTACATTCTCGATAATCTCCTGGCCGAAGATGCTGCCCGGGAGATGATTGTCGTGCTGCCATACGGCAATCCCAGCAAGCTGCTTGTTAAACAACCGGAAGGCCAGAATATGCCTCAGACCCGTTTTGGGGGAGATGTCTTCAGCCAAGACCTGATCAACGACCTGATGCCATACGTTGAGGCCAACTACCGTACCATCAACGATTCAGACCATCGGGCCATCGGAGGTTTCTCGCGTGGTGGTAATCAGGCACTGTTCAACGGCCTGAGCCATCTCGATAAGTTCTCCTATCTGTGCAGCTACAGCTCGTTTACATCTACCGACATTCCTGGCGTCTATGACAATGCCAAAGATACCAACTCCAAGATCAATCTCTTCTGGCTTGGAGTGGGTACAGATGATTTCCTCTATGGCACAGCCCGCGACTATATGGAGTTCCTCGACAAGAAAGGCATCCGAACCGTGAAAGAGCTCACCACCGACAAGTTCGGACATACGTGGATGAATGCGCGCTATTTCCTCGATAAGACACTGCGACTGCTCTTCAACAAGAAAGCTTCCAAGGCTGCGATGGAGGCAGGCCAGCCAGCTCCTGCTGCCACGGGAAAAGAACAGCAGTTTACGCCAGGGGTGATGGCTCGCCTCTTCCCCAAGCCAATCATCTCGCCCGAATACGG
>DFGG01000096.1:587-4764 GCA_002371695.1 bacterium UBA3756 | reverse complement strand
ATGAAGAAGTTGACAGCCATCAGCACGCAGATGCCTGTGGGCAGCCACTGTATCTTCTCACCGAAACGGGTGGGGAAGTCGTCGCTGTCGGCATAGGTGTCCTCGTTGGCACGCCGCACGGCCCGGCCGATGCGCAAGGCCATGCAGATAGTGCGCCAGAAGTACCAGAGGAACAGTATGCTCACCACGATGAAAGTCGCCGTGCGGTGCCACTCGGGCAGCCGTATCAATCCGAAAGCCTGAAGAAACAGGGGAAGGAGGGAAACAATGGTCGGAAGGAACACCCAGTAGTCGCTCAGCCGGTGGCGCACCTCGGGAAAGAAATAGCCTTCGCACATCACCAGCATCTGCAGTGAGAACACAAGCACGGAGAAGGCATTGACGTAAAGCAGCGCGTCCGCCTGACCGATATTGAGCAGGTAAGGCAGTTCCAAAACCTGCAGCAGATAGAGCCATCCCACTGCTCGTTGTGCTGGAAACAAGCGCAGAAAATCCTCGTCGTATGCTCGCGGCCTGTAGAACCATTTCAGCAGCCATCCATACAGATTTGTAAGGATGAATGCCAGGTTGGCGGAGAATAGAAGCAGGTAGGTGGTACGCATGTTGGTCTTATTTTGGGTGTAAAGGTACAAAGATTTTTTGAATTATTCCTTAATTCGACGATAAAAGTGTCAAGTTGATAGTAATATCAGTAAGTCAGGGCACATAAAAAGGTATGTAAGACAGTTTAACGTCATTTTTTTCTGTGATGTCGGAGAAAATTCGTACCTTTGCAACCGAGAGTCAGTGATACTTCCATGACGATAGACCTGTATATCAACGAAGCGAATGACTACGCCCGGGATATCGGTGCGCCCGTCTATCATCCCCACGTCTCTGTGATAAGCTACGACGAGGTGGGGGAGATACGTCATACGATGAACCGGTTCAACTGTTATGGCGTATTCCTGCAACAGGAGTTTCCCGAAGGTCTGACCTATGGTATCGGCAGCTACCATGAGGGCGACGGCTCGTTGTTGGCTTTATCGCCAGGACAGATAGGCGGCAAGCAGGATGACGGCACACGGAGGCAGTACCACGGTTGGGTGCTTGCATTCGACAGTGAGTTCATCCAAGGGACTGCCATAGAGCAGAAGCTCGACAGCTACCAGTTCTTTTCCTACCATTCAAATGAAGCACTTATCCTGACTCCGGAGGAGAAGGACATACTCAGTCTGCTCATGTCAAATCTCCGAGGGGAGCTGGCAGCGCAGTCTGAGGCGTTCGGGCATGACGACATCATCAGGAGCCATATCCAGCTCATCCTCGACTACTGCAACCGTTTCTATTTCCGCCAGTATAAGGAGATGGTGGCTGAAGGCAGTGATATCCTCAGCCGATTCCAGCAGGTGCTCTCCGACTACTATTCGCGGGGCATGCAAAAGAAGAACGGACTGCCAAGCGTGAAATACTGCGCCAGCGAACTGTGTCTGTCGCCAGGTTACTTTGGTGATATCATCAGGGATGCCATTGGGGAGAGTCCGAAGGACTACATACGAGGCTTTGTGGTGATGCGTGCCAAGAATCTCATTCTCAGTGGCAAGAATATCGACAGGGTGGCCGAAGAACTGGGCTTCGAATACCCGCAGCACTTCACCCGGATGTTCAAGAATGCGACGGGGCAGACCCCACGCCAATTTTTCGACTGCCAGCGCAAATAGCAAGTGATCGGCCAAAGGGCGATTGCAAGGTAAGAACCTTGTTTTTGGTAGTTGTACATCAATTCTGGCTCCTGCTTTTCTGCTCCTGCGCCCTCATTTTGGCTTTCTTGTTCGTACTCCTCTCGCGTAAACAGCGGTGTGGGGCCGATTTTCGCATTTTCTCGATTACCAAGATGTTCCATTCCCATCATTTCTTTTCTTCTTTATCCTCATTCGGCCGTATAAAACCTATAGGCTTACGTTTGGGCTGTTTACGATGGTCGGCCTGAAGTTCTGCTAAGGCAGTGCTGATAGCCTCAAGTTGAGCACGAGTACTTTCATTGATTTCGTTTTGATCTTTCAATAGTTCTTCAATATAGTCATTAGTCTTTTCCAATTTGTCTTGTAACTTTTGGAATTCGCCATATTTCACCAACGTCTTGATAGATTGGTATTCTATAAATGCTCTCATGATATCTATGTTTGTGTTTATAGCCGTTTCAGACCCCAAAACACTGCTTAACATTGCAACTCCCAAGACAGTGAAGGCATAAGGTGGCTTGCGTAGGCCCATTTTGATAGAATTGGATATCACAATTTGTGATTTCCATTCTTCAATATCTTCCTTTGTCATTTGAAACATGAAGTCAGGTGGAAACCGTCTGGTATTTCGTTTCACCTTCTGATTGAGAGTTCTTGTTTCTACTCCATAAAGTTCCGCTAAATCCCGATCCAGCATTACTTTCATTCCTCGAATCACATAGATTTTGCTTTGGATTAAAGCCTGTAGTTTCTCTTTCTTAAAGATGTCGTTCATAAGTTCTAAATTTAAGTGTTATACGATATGATGGTGCAAAGATAGTGGTTTCCTGCGAAACAACCAAATCTTTGCACCACTATTTTTATTGTCATGTTCCCATACGGCGATTGCCCGATACTTGGTTGCAAAATTACAAAAAACTTTGGAAAAGGAAAGGACTTTCGCATAAAATCTGCAAATAAGTAGAGAAAAACTCGAATGATAGCAGAAAAATACCTGTTTCCGCATTTTAGGTAGTTTTGTCCGTAATCTGTCTATGCGGTTTATGCCGTTTTTGTTGTATCTTTGCAACGGATTTTAAGTATGATATTGTTATATATGAAAGGAAAAGCATTTATTCATCGTCTTTTAACAGCAGCTGTGGCCCTGGTCGCCATGTCGTGTAGCAGCGACGAGGCACAGGTCCAGGCACAAAACTATGCGACTATGACACAGAAAATGTATATCACGATTGATGGCAGGACAGAGACAGTGACTCTTGCCGACAACAGTGCGACACAGGCGCTTGTGGGAAAACTTCAGGAGGCTCCCGTCACAGTAACACTCAGTTCGAGTGGCGGCTTTGAAATCTGGGGCGCCTTGGGCTTCTCGTTGCCAACAAGCAATGAGCAGATAGACGCCCAGCCTGGCGACGTCATTCTCTATAGCGGTAGCAACATCTGTATCTTCTACGGCACCAATTCGTGGAGCTACACCCGTCTGGGGCATATCGACGGGCTTTCAGAGAGTGAACTGCGCACATTCCTCCATGCTGGCGAGACGGATATCAGCGTGACGCTCTCACTCAGTCAGCCCACTGGTATCAGCCATGTCAGAGGCGGCGAGAACCTGTCAAGGGCCTATACGCTTCAGGGCACATTGGCCCAGGAGCATACAAAAGGGATTATCATCAAAAACGGAAAGAAGATACTCAGATGAAGAAACTCATATTTGCAGCAATGCTCACAGCCGGAATGCTGACGGCTTGCCACCAGAAAGACAATCAAACTAAAACAGAAGAGAATATGCAGAAATTGGAATTGACGCAGGAGTGGGACAAGGTGTTCCCAAAGAGTGACAAGGTAGACCACCGGAAGGTGACGTTTGAAACACAGTACGGACTGACCCTCGCAGCCGATTTGTATGTTCCAAGAGGTGAGGGGCAAGAGGTGAGAGGTGAGAGATTCCCGGCTATTGCCGTCAGTGGCCCCTTTGGCGCCTGCAAGGAGCAGTCGAGCGGACTCTATGCCATGCGGATGGCCGAAAGAGGTTTTGTGACCTTGGCCTTCGACCCCTCCTATACAGGTGAGAGCAGCGGTGAGCCGCGCCGCACGGCATCGCCTGACATCAACACCGAGGACTTTATGGCGGCTGTTGACTTCCTGTCGAAGCATGACCAGGTAGACGCAGAGCGTATTGGCATCATCGGCATCTGCGGATGGGGAGGCATCGCTCTGAACGCTGCCGCTGCCGACGTGCGCATCAAGGCTACGGTGGCAAGCACCATGTACGATATGACCCGCGTCAGCGGCAACGGCTACTTCGACTCGGAGGACAAGGAGGAGTCGCGCCATGCTGCCCGTGAGGCTATGGCCAAGCAGCGCCTCACCGACCCGATGGCGATGGCTGGTGGTGTGGTGAATCCGCTGCCCGACGACGCGCCGCAGTTTGTGAAGGACTACTACGACTACTACATCAC
>DFGG01000096.1:0-499 GCA_002371695.1 bacterium UBA3756 | reverse complement strand
TACATCAACGAGATTCGCTCGGCCGTTCTCGTGATGCACGGCGAGAAAGCTCACTCGCGCTACTTCGGCGAGGCTGCCTATAAGTATATGGTGGAAGGCAAGGCCGAGGGATATAATGTCGTGGGCAAGCCCAATCCCAATCCGGAAAACAAAGAGTTGCTCATCATCCCCGGTGCCACCCACTGCGACCTCTACGACGGCGGCTATACTGAGTTGGTAGGCAAGGGCGAGCCCAAGAACCTCATTCCCTGGGATAAACTCGCAGACTTCTTCGCTCATTATCTGAATAAATAGGTGCTCAGGCGAGCAAGCTCGGAACTTCAATAAGAATCTGAAGTAATACCCACAACAGTCATGGCACACCTTCGGGAGATGGCTGACATAGCTTCGCTGAATCGCAACGAGAAGCATGACTGGTACTAAAGAGTTTTTCCAAACATTTAGGCGTACCAAGGGAAGAAGCCGTCGCTGTATGCAGCCGTAAAGAGACTTCTTTCTG
>DFGG01000104.1 GCA_002371695.1 bacterium UBA3756 | reverse complement strand
GGGAGCTGCGGCTCTGCCCTTATTCCTCTGTAGCTTTTGACATTTGGCTATTTGGGCCTTACACTTCTTGACGTTGGCAGCACTCTTGTTGATGGCCATGGATGCCTTAAAGCTGGCAATGGCTCCAGCATAGTCCTGCTTCTTCATCAGGGCCATTCCGTTGTCATAGGATTCACTGGCACTTTGCGCATAGGCATAAGCCGATGTCAGGGTCATCAACATGACGACCGTCAGTATTCTAAATATTCTAATCATCGCTATTGTCGTTGTCGTTAGTAATCAGGTCTGTAATGTATGGTTTGATCGCTTCGGCGCGTGTTGCAGATTCTGTCGCGCCATCTGTGAGTCCAGCTTCTTTTAGACTATTAGCCAGTTCACTCAAATCTTTGTAGATGGAAAACAGTTTATTGGCAGCAGTACTCTTCTGTATCGTAGCATCAGAGACTACGGCTGCGGAAAGACTGTCCTTATTGGCGAGAGCTTCTTCAAATTTCTTGAGGGCACTAAGGTACGTATCTTCCACCTTATTATATTTAGAATCAAACTTGTCCTCCTCGTGGTTGTTCATAAAGGTGTCAGCCTGTTCCAACAAGGCCTTGCCGTCTGCGATGCTGACCTGTGCCAATGAGTCGAAGTTGATTGCAGGAGCCACCTCTACGACTTCAGCCACAGGGGGCTCGCTCTCTTTACCTCCGCTGCACATGGCGATAATACCACCCAAAACCACGATGGCTGCCACGGCGGCAATGATAATCGTCTTGTTGGTGCCTTTCTTAGGAATAATAGGTTGTGACTTCTTTGGGGCAAATTCGGTAGCTTGTTGGGGAACCGGTTCTGCAGGTATTTCTTCTACTGGTTGGTCTGTCACAGTCGCAGCCTGCGGGTCGTTGACAGCCTCCTTAGTTGGTGACTTTGCCATAGGGTCTTCTGCTGCGGCTTCAGTAGTCTTAGCCTCTTCGGGATTAATAACAATACCATGCAGCTTGTTGTAGGTCATTTCCTCAATCTTCTTAGCCGACGGTCTGTCCCAAGTCTCTTTGGCTAGGGTAGAGTAGATAATGTCCTTCAGTTCTTGCGAATAGTCTTCCTCGATGATAGGTATGTCAGCTCCATTCTTCTGTAGCATTCCACCATGATTGCCGAAAGGAGGAGTGCCGGTCATCAGCTCGTACATCATGGCGCCGAGCGACCAAACATCACTGGCCATGATGGGCTTGGGCTTGCTACTGAAACGCTCAGGTCCCATATATGCCAGGGTGCCGCCACTTTGTTCTGCAGCCTGGGCTCCGCGGATGGTGCTGCGCACTCGGGCACTGATTCCGAAATCGGTAATCAGATAGTGGCCCTCGTCGTCTATCATAATATTATCGGGCTTTATATCCTGATGAATCAGTGGCGGAGTCTTTTCATGCAGGTAGGCAAGTCCAGCTGCCACGTCATGCAGCATTTTCCAGCATTCATCTTCAGGAATGTTTTGCCCCTCGGTAAGATACTTGAAGGCGGAGCCATTCTTGATGTAAGGCATGATCAGGTAGGGTTGCTGATCGAAAATGTCGTAATGTGTGGGCCTTAACAGATTGGTATGGTTCATATCAAATACCACGGCAAACTCCTGTGTGAAGATTTTAATACCGTTTTCATCCAGACCAGCACCTGGGGCATATACCTTTACAGCGACCTGTACGCCCGTTTTTGTATCTTCTGCAAGCCATACCTCAGCAAAGCCACCTCGGCCTAACTGCTTGATAAATTTATATCTGTCGGCAAACAACAACCCTTCGTTAAGCATAATATTTTAATTGTTTTAAGTTCTTTATTTCCATTTATCAGTTACAAAAGTACTATTATTTATTTAAAAAATGTACAAAAAAAGGTTCTTTAACATAATTTTAATATAAATGGACTGTATTATGCTCTATTCCCGTTCGTCTAGTCTTCCTCCCAATAGCTAATGGTGCGGGTTTGTTTCACTCGCATGTTCTGGGCTTGGCGGCCTTTCTCCCAGTAGATGAGTTTCAGGTCGTTTTGGGTCCAGTTCCCGTTTGCGTCGTGTTCGGAATATTCATTCTTGATATTGATGGAGAGGATACATTCGCCACTCTTGTCGAACACCTTCTGACTCTGACTGCTGATCTCGCCGTCATCATTGTATTTGTATTCATTGACCGACTTGATTTGTTCTGCAACATTCGTGAGGGTTCGCTTGACGAGTTGGCAGTATTCGTCATATTCGAATTCAAGGATGCTTTTCTGTCCAGTAGGTTCTGGCATGGCTGCTTTTATGAGATAGCCGGCGGCATTGTATTCACGGTCGGTGATGTCGGCAGTTCCATTTTTCCCGTTGGAGTCATAGTGCTCCACCTGTGCCTCCGTGACGGGGTTCTCTGTTATGATTTCCTGCACGTTTCCCTTCAGTCCGATGCTGAGTGCATCTTTGTAGTATGGCACGGTGTTCAGATAGAATACTTGGATTGTACGTGATTTGTTTTCGTGTAGGATGTTTGATATTTTGATATATCCCAAGTTGGTCATTGTGTGCAATGAACCATCCCCCTTGGCATCAAAGTTCCCATATTGGCGCTGCAGTTTCAGAAGAAAATATCGATGGTTGCGGTCGAAGAGGGCAAAGGTGCGATAGGGGCCTGACGTTACTAATGCCGACGAGAGCATTTTCGTCTTTTCATCTACGTTGATAGTCAGGTTTGACTTAATGCCGTAGTAGTCACCTCTGAAATAGTAGGTGTCAGGCTCGTCATCCTCGCTGACGATACGTTCAAAGCCTGCTTGTTCGAAGGCTGGTATGAAAACGCTGTCGGGCCCTTCGAGGGGTACCCCCATCAGGTCGAGGCATCTTGTATCAGCGGGTCCTTTGTAGGTGGGCTGTTCCTGCATGATAATCTGTGCCTTCATTGGCAGTAGTACTGACAGCAACTCGAGTAGTATGATGGTTGTCTTCTTCATTATAGTCCGTATCTTTCCAGAAATTCGTCTTCGTTGACTATTTCGATACCCAGTTTCTCGGCCTTTTGCAGTTTCGACGGGCCCATGTTTTCTCCAGCCAGGATGAAGGATGTTTTTCCGCTGATGCTTCCTACGTTCTTGCCGCCGTTCTGCTCGATGATGGCCTTGTATTCGTCGCGGCTGTGGTGTTCGAATACACCGCTGATGACGATGGATAGCCCAGCCAGTTTGTCGCTGGTGGCTGTCTGTTGTCCCGTGAGGGCCATCTGTAAGCCGTAGGCTCGCAGGCGTTCCACAATTTCTCGGTTCCGGTTGTCGTGGAAATAGGTGATAATGCTCTTAGCCATCACCTCGCCGATGCCCTCTATCTCTTGCAATTCCTCTAGTCCGGCATTCATTAGCGCATCGATGTTCTTGAAATGGCGAGCCAGCAGTCGGGCTGATGTTTCGCCGACGAAACGGATGCCGAGGGCGAATACCACGCGCTCAAAAGGTACTTGTTTTGAGGCTTCTATGCCGTTGACGATTCTTTGGGCCGACTTTGTGCGGGAGCCGTCGCCGTTGATTTGCTGCACTTGTATGTCGTACAGGTCAGCCACGTTCTTGATGAGTCCCTGCCGATAATAATCGTCGATGGTCTCTGGGCCGAGCGAGTCGATGTTCATAGCCCTGCGTGAGATAAAGTGCTCAATGCGCCCCTTGATTTGTGGTGCGCAACCCGTATCATTGGGACAATACCAGGCAGCCTCTCCCTCATAGCGGACGAGTGGCGTGCCGCATTCCGGACAGCGCTTGATGAAGCGTACAGGCTGGGCTATGATGGGGCGTTGTTCTATATCCACACCTACAATCTTTGGGATAATCTCACCGCCCTTTTCCACATAGACGTAGTCACCGATGTGTAGGTCGAAACTCTTTATAAAGTCTTCGTTGTTGAGTGTTGCACGCTTCACCGTGGTACCTGCCAGCTGGACGGGATCCATATTTGCAACGGGGGTGATTGCTCCGGTGCGGCCCACCTGATAGGTCACCTCATTCAGTCGTGTACAGACGCGTTCTGCCTTGAACTTATAGGCGATGGCCCAGCGAGGACTTTTGGCTGTAAATCCTAGCGACCGCTGTTGGCGCAGACTGTTCACCTTCAGTACAATGCCGTCTGTGGCCACGGGAAGATTCTTGCGCTCCGTATCCCAGTAGTTGATGAAGTCGTAGATTTCCTCCAGTGTCTTCACCTTCCTCATGCCCTCGGATATCTTGAAACCCCATTGGCGGGCTGCCTCCAGGTTCTCATAATGCCCCTCGGCAGGTAAATCCTCGCCAAGCAAATAATAGAGATATGCATCGAGTTGCCTAGATGCCACAAGGCTCGACTTTTGGCTTTTCAGTGTGCCGCTGGCGGCGTTTCTGGGATTGGCAAACAGGGGCTCCTCGGCCTCTTGGCGCTCCTTATTCAGACGCTCAAAGACGGCCCAGGGCATCAGTATCTCACCTCGAATCTCGAATTCCTTAGGATATCCTTTGCCAGGCAACACGAGGGGAATGGCGCGGATGGTCTTCACATTAGCTGTCACATCGTCGCCCCTGACACCATCACCACGGGTGACGGCCTGAGTCAGCCGCCCGTCCACATAGGTCAGTGATATCGACAGTCCGTCGTACTTCATCTCGCAGCATACCTCGAAGTCTTCTCCGGCCAGGCCTTTCCTGACGCTCTCATACCAGTCGCTGACATCCTGCTCATTGTAGGTGTTGGCCAGTGAGAGCATCGGGTATTTGTGCTCCACCTGCTGGAACTCTGTGTTCAGGTCGCTGCCCACACGTTGTGTAGGAGAGTTCTCGTCAGCCATCTCCGGATGCTTGGCCTCCAACTGCTGCAGCTCGTGCATCATGAAGTCGAAGTCCTGGTCGCCGATAGTGGGCTGGTTCAGCACGTAGTATCGGTAGTTATGTTCATGCAACTCCCGTCGGAGCTGGATGATTCGTTCTTTCTCGTCCATATCGAATAGAATTTCGCGACAAAGATACGAAAAAAAAATGAAGCATCCGCTTTGATGCTTCACTTTTATCGTTTTTTTACCATCCGCCAGGACGTCCGCCGCCACCTTGCATGCCTCCGCCCATGCCTCCGCCCATCGAGCCGCTGACACCTGTGGAGGCTGTCACATCCACGCTCTGCGAGCCGCTGCCGATGGTGCAGCCTGTAGTCAGATTGTAGAATGAGGTCCCGCCAGAGATTGTGCAGCCTGCCCTAAGGGTGTAGGTCGATCCGCTCTGCATCGAGGGCGATGAGATTATAAGTGATGTGCCGCTGTTCGAACTTGGAGTGGTGTAGCCCAGAATGGCCGTTGAGCCTGAGAGCAAACCAAGGGTGGTACCCTGTGACACGCTGACAGCGATACAGGCTTGTTTGGATGAAGAAGATATTTCCTGCATACCGCCGCCAATGGCTATCACCGTACCACCGTTGATATATGCTGTGTAGCCCTCTGCTGCATCGATGCCGCACTCCGGCTGCTGTCCACCTTCTGCAATTACCACACCGCCGTTGACGTAGAGGTTCTTGTTCGAGTCGATGCCGTCGTTGTTCAGGGCACGTGCATATACATAGCCGCCGTCGATGTAGAGGTTGCCCTTTGAGTTGATGGCGTCATCGTAGCTGTAGCACTCCACGGTACCGGCTTCAATGTGTATCTCGCCCTTGCTCTCCAGGGCCTCAGTTCCGTCGCCTGTTCCTTCCAGGCGTATTTGGGTCTGTCCACCGTTAATAGTAATGTTGCCATCGGCCTTGATGCCTTTGGGCGACACGCTGCCCATGGAGTCCTTCTGGCGCTTGCTGGTGGTGATGACGCGGATCACGCCGGCGTTGATGACGATCTGCTTGTCGGAGTTCAGGCCTTTGCCGCCAATACCCGTTGACTTGATGTTCAGCTCGCCGCCGTTCATGGTGATCAGCGAGTCGGCCTTGATGCCCGAGCAGGCTGAGTAGTCGCTGTCTTCGTCATCCCATTCGTAGCCACCACTGGTC
>DFGG01000080.1:2456-16463 GCA_002371695.1 bacterium UBA3756 | reverse complement strand
GCGCATAGACTAATACTTTATCACGGTTGGCAGTCTTTTCAGCGAATGGCAACAAGTCCCCCTCAATGACAAGGTCTACGGGCCGATTGAGAAGTTTCTCCAGTTCTATGTTCATCGCAAAGAATGTCAGTCCCATACGAGTGCCGGGAATAAGCGTAATCATAATGTCAACATCGCTGTCTGCCCGCTCTTCCCCACGGGAGAACGAACCAAAAACCCAAGCCTTTTCCACTGGTTTGGTTTTGAAATATTCCCTTATGGTGCGTGACACTTCCTGATTCATTGCTCTGTCTTTTGGTTGCAAAGATAGTCGTTTCTGTTGAAACTTCCAAATGTTTTGCCAATTATTTTAGTTATCGCCCTCCACAATTCTGATTTCTTCGTCTGTGCAACTCGGGGCCTGGCCCCAGCGCTTAGTTTTGGGGCCAGGCCCCAGAGTCAACAACCATTCCGTTGATGCCCTCAATCTTTCCAAAAAACACATTGTCCTTCTCGCTGAAAGCTACCGATCCCAGATAGCCTTTATAAGTCATCGTATTCATAGCGCAAAGGTAACAATATTTTAGTTGCAAACCAAATTTTTCGCTATTTTTTTCTGATTCTATCATTATAATACAAATAAAATTGCTACCTTTGCCCCTTGAACGCTGGCGATGAGCCTCGGTGGAGGTGCTGGCGCGACTTTCGTGGGTAAATAACTTTAGCGTTGGCTATTATTCAAGATGTTCCGAAACTTGCAGGTAGAAAGAACATAACTGAGATAATAATGGTGACGCCTATTTCGTATAGTGGGCGTTTTCCTGTTTCTCAGTTATAGGTTTCCTGCAAGTACCTGGAACATCAAACGGGGATTCGTCCACGTTTTGTGTCCATACGGGTGCTTGCCCTACGGGCGAGTTACCTCACGCTTGGAAGAACTGATGCAAGCATCGTTCTTCTCTCGCTTAATCGGTACCTTGCAGGAATCGTTTTGTTTGGTGGCTCGGCGCATTATAAAACTATAATGCTATATGGCTAAATCATTGATTGAAGAGCTGCCCCGCATTGTGAGCGAGGGCAGGCGTGAGGCTGCCCAGATATTGGAGCGGCTGAGTAGTGGCACGCAGATTGGTCTACAGACCAATGAGCTGGTGCTGCCGAGTAAGGATGTGAGCGGACTGTTCAAAGGCAGTTCGCCTCAGATTCCCAATGCCTTCAATATGGCGGGAGGCAATGGGGAGTGGATGAACCGCCTCATCTATGGGGATAATCTCTTAGCGATGCAGGCCCTGCTGGCTGGCGATGCCCAGACGGGGTTGCCCTCGCTTCGCGGGAAAGTCGATTTGATATATATTGACCCACCGTTTGATTCGAAGGCTGATTATCGGACGAAGATATCTTTGCCTGGGGTTAATATTGAACAGAAACCAACCGTATTGGAACAATTTGCTTATGCAGATACATGGGAACATGGCACAATTAGCTATTTGAAAATGCTATATTCCAGATTAGTCCTAATTAAAGAATTTTTATGTAACACGGGGGGGCTATTTGTTCATGTGGATTATCATGCCAATGCGTACGTAAAGATTCTTTTGGATGATATTATGGGGAAAGATCACCTTGTTAATGAGATTATATGGTGTTATAGACAAGGTGGACGTTCTGAAGGAAATTATCCTCAAAAACATGATACTATATATTGGTATGCTAAAGGTAACAATTGGACTTTCAATGCAGATCCTATTCGTGTACCATATGAGGGAACGGGTGGTTATCAAACATCAGGAAAGGGAGTTGTTATAAATGGGAAAGTATATATGCCAAATGCATTAGGGAAAATTCCTGAAGATTGGTGGGATATTCCAGCAATCCCTCCAATGTCTTCAGAACGTGTTGGCTACGCTACTCAGAAGCCCGAAGCCCTTCTTGAGCGCATCATCAAAGCTTCTTCCAACGAAGGCGACCTCGTCTGCGACTTCTTCGGCGGCAGCGGCACAACGGCAGCAGTAGCCGAGCGATTGGGCAGACGCTGGATCACCTGTGACATCGGCAAGCCAGCCTCGTTAGTGATGCGCAAGCGATTCATCGACCAAGAGGTGAAGCCTTTCCTCTATCAGAGTATTGGCGACTATCAGAAGGAGGCTTTCCGCAACAACAAGCGCTATAAGCATGTGGGAGACCTGAGCCAAGTGGTGCTGGGGCTGTATGGTGCGCTGCCCTTTACCCCAGAGCAGACGAACGATCGTAATTTCGGATATATAAAAGGTACGCGAACATTGGTGATGGTAGACTCGCCAAACCGCCTGACGACTGCCGCCACCATCCGCCGAGCTGTGGAGGCCAAGGCCTCGCTGCTGGGCGGCGACTGGGAAAAGGTGGTCGTGCTGGGTTGGAACTTCGCTTTTGATATATCGTCAGCCATTCAGAAGTACCAGGACTCAAACGTGGAGGTGCTGGTGATTCCGCCAGACCTGTTAGACAAGCTGGCCAAGAAGGGCTACAAGAAACTGATAGACGACAAGTCGGTACGCTTCTCGTCGCTGCAATACTTAGTGGCGAAGCCATTAGTAGTGAAGCAGAATGGCGAGCAGGACGAGATAGACGTGGAACTGGAGAACTACGTGCTGCTGTCGCCTGACAACATCCCGCTCGACGATAAGGACAAGGAGAAACTGCAACAGGTGTTGGAGCGCGACCCGCTCTCGCTGATAGAGTACTGGAGCATCGACCCCGACTACGACGGCGTGACGTTCCGCTCTACGTGGCAGGACTATCGCGAGAATGTGGATAACGACAACGACCCGCTGCATTGTGTCTATAAGACGCGGCTGAGGGTGGCGCATAAGGATCAGCGACGGGTGTGCATCAAGGCTGTGGATGTGTTTGGTTTTGAAAGTCAAGTGGTAGAGGGCGTATGAAGACAAATGGAATGAATGCCTCGCTGGAACTGGCCAAGCGGCTGAGCGAGACGGTGAATGCGGCATGCGAGAGTGGCGAACTGATGGATCAGGTGACACCAACCACACAGGAGCTGCTGAAGTTCTGGTTCTCAGAAGAATACTGCTCGCTGCGCCATCGCAACTTCCATGCTGGTCAGCGACAGGCTATCCTCAACATCGTGTATCTGCACGAGGTGATGGGCGTGAGGAATGTGATGGAATATTATGAGCAGCTGACACCCGACCTGATGCCCATCGTGGATATTGGCACCCTGGGGCAGAAGAAATACCAGATGCCCAAGTACGCCGTGAAGATGGCTACGGGCACGGGTAAGACATGGGTGATGCATGCCCTGCTGTTGTGGCAGATGCTGAACGCAAGACATGAGGATGTAAAGACGGGACGATTTACGAAGAATTTCCTGATCGTGGCTCCCGGCCTGATAGTCTATGACCGCCTGCTGGATGCCTTCTGCGGACGGATGCAAAGAGAGAAGGAGGAACGGGATATTGAGACGAACGACTTCTATCTGAATCAAGAAGTATTCATTCCGGTACACTATCGGCAGGAGGTGTTCTCGTTTATCCAAAACAATGTGGTGACAAAAGAGGAAGGTATCGGACGCAAGACGACGGGCGACGGGCTGATAGCCCTGACGAACTGGCACCTGTTTGAAAATCAGATGGCAGACGAAGCGGCAGAACCACAGCAGATGGACGTGCCCGGCATCATCAACGAACTGTTGCCCATCCGTCCGGGCAAGGCGGCAGGCAACGACTTGGGGATGCTCGACCGTCGCTATCTGCGAGGCTCGGAACTGGAATACTTGGCAGGACTCGATGACATCATGGTGATCAACGACGAGGCCCACCACATCCACGAACTGAAGCGCAACGGCGAGATAGAGGAGGTGGAATGGCAGAAGGGAATGAATGCGATAGCCGAGAAGAAGGGCGAACGCTTCTTCCAGATAGACTTCTCGGCCACGCCCTACGACCAGCGCGGCTCAGGCAAGAAAGTACAGAAATGTTTCTTCCCCCATATCATTGTTGACTTCGACTTGGCAACGGCTATGCGCAAGGGGCTGGTTAAGACGCTCCTTCTCGACCGCCGTCAGGAACTGACAGAACTGAAAGACCTGGACTACAAGGCCGTGCGCGACGAGCGGGGGAAGGTTTGCGACCTGAGCGACGGTCAGCGGCTGATGCTCCGTGCTGGACTGGCCAAACTGAAGAAACTGGAAGCGGAGTTTACGGCTGTCGATGAAAAGAAAAATCCGAAGATGCTCGTCATCTGTGAAGACACGTCGGTAGCGCCATACGTGAACCAACTGATGCTGGACGAAGGGCTGGCACAGGATGAAGTGGTGACGATTGACAGCAACGCCAAGGGCGAGGTGTCGGAAGAAGAGTGGAAGGAGACCAAGAAGAAACTCTTCGACATCGACAAATATCAGAAGCCCAAGGTCATCGTGTCGGTCTTGATGTTGCGTGAGGGATTCGACGTAAACAACATCTGTGTGATTGTGCCGCTGCGCTCCTCAGAGGCACCCATCCTGCTGGAGCAAATCATAGGGCGCGGACTCCGGCTGATGTGGCGAGAGCCGGAATATCAGAGCATCAAGGAGGATGACCGCAAGCGCGTGTTGCAACTGCACAGCCAGCCCAAGACCTATATCGACATGCTGAGCATCATAGAGCATCCGGCCTTCATCCAGTTCTATGAAGACCTGTTCGCACAAGGCTTGGCCGTCGAGGAGACTGGTGAGACTGGTGAGGGCGGTTCCACAGGCGACCTGATCAAGGTGGGCTTGCGAGAGGATTATGAGCAGTTCGACTTTGAGTGGCCCATCATCGTAAGGGAGGCCGAGGAGGAACTGGAAGATGCGGAGATAGACATCCGCACGCTCCAGCCGTTTACGGCATTCCCTCTCGACAGGCTTCGCCAGTTTCTGGCACAGGATGGCGAGACCTTCATCTCGCAGGAAGCCATCTCGAAGACACAGTTCGGACGCTACAAGGTGACTGCCAATCTGTTTACGGCGGCGAGTTATAATGAGTATCTGCAGAAGCTGCTGCGGACGATTACGCTCCGGTTCGACCGCGTGACATCGCATAGGGAGATGCCCGTTCCCACCTTACAGATCAACGAGGCACAAATGATTGCCGTCGTAGACAGATATATCCGCACCCGGCTGTTCGGGCAGCCGTTCAATCCCTTTAATGGCAGCGACTGGAAGATACTGCTTTCAAAGGATGCCGTCGTCACGAAGCATATCATCGAGGAGATGGCACGGGCCATCTTCAACCTCCAGATTAGCATCATGATGACAGATGCGCAGGTCATACATACCCGTTTCTCATCCGTAACAGAAATCAAGATGCGCGAGGCGTATTCCGTAGAAACCCATAAGACCATCTATGAGCGGCAAGGCTATCCTTCGCATGGCGGAGGCCTGGAAAAGGCGTTTATCGATTTCCTTGACAAAGATGGTGAGACAGAGCGCTTCCTGAAAATCAGCGAGAATATGCACCCCTTTGCCGTCATCTATTATATGCGGAAAGACGGACTGATGGCCACCTATCATCCAGACTTCATTGTGGCGACACAGGAGAAAGTCTATTTAATAGAGACCAAGGGCAATGACAAAGTGTTCGACAAGAATGTGCGTCAAAAACAGACGGCTGCCGTAGAATGGACAAGGAAGATCAACGAATTGAAGCCCGAGGAGCGGATGAACCGCGAATGGGAGTACGTGCTGATAAGCGAGGACAACTTCTACGGCTTGTCTGCCAATGGCGCTACTATCACCGACATTTGCGATAGGTGTAAGGTTTCGCTATCTGCTGCCACTGGGGAACTGTTTGTATAGATATTTTCAGGATACAAGATTTCCCAGTACGCCTGTGCGGTGCTGCTCTTCGTGAGCAGCATCGCACTTGTGGCGTATCAGGTGATAGAGACCGACGACGTGGCCTCGGGGCTGCTCTACTACGTGGCGCAGTCGTTTCTGCTGGCTGGCTCCATCTTCGGTCTCGACCAGTATGTCAGGATGATCAGGAGGAATTAGTGAGGAAACCCTGTTTATCTAATCGATGATGTCAGGTGCACTTTGGCAAGATTTTGATAGATTTATTTGGAAGTTTGGAGGAAAATACTTATCTTTGCGGCAGCAATCAACAAAATTGTAATTATGACTATACGCGAAATGAAGAATGATGCCGTAAGGCGTATAAACCTCTTAGATGAGAGTGATGAGAAAACAATCGAGTCTGTCTGGCTTTACCTTACGACGGCTTTGCCACTAAAAGGCGAAATGGCCCAGGAATCCCTTCGCCGCGCTAAGGCAAAGGAGCTGGCCCATTCTTATCTTGGCAGTTTTGCAGCAAGCAGGACAGAGAAGGACTGGAAACAGGTGAAGGAAGATTATCTCACCGAGAAATACGCATCAAAATGATGAAAGTGTTTATTGACACAAATGTCTTTCTTGACTATATACAAGAGCGGCCGGAGGGTTGGAAAGAGGCAGAGACAATATTCTTTCTGGCTATCCACGGAGATATCGACCTGTTGGTTTCAGACTTGACCATAGCCAATATGCGTTATATAACCAGAAAGGATATTCCTCTGGAGCAGTTCTATGCAGTTATGAAAGGTCTGCGCCCTTACTATCGTATTGTCTCATTAGGAAGTCCTGTCGTAGACAAGGCATACCAAATCGAGTCCAAGGATTTCGAGGATGCCCTGCAGTATTATGCTGCTGAACAAGCTGGCGCCGAATGTGTTGTCACTCGTAATCTGAAGGATTTTGATTTCGCCTTCACAACAGAGACCTTAGAGCCACAAGATTTCCTTTCCAAATATTTCCCAGAAGAGCTTTAGGCTTCTGAGCACTATACGGGGGGGCGTCCTTCTTATCTGCGGATGAGGCGCACCTCGGAGTTGAGACCGCTGGGGACGGGCTCCCAGGCATCGTAGGTGGTGCGCTTGTAGTTGATGTCGACCACGTTGATCTCCTCCATCTTGCGCCATTTAATGCCTCGGCGGTCGTAGTCGGCGATGCGGTTGGCTGGCAGGTTGGTCACCTCGATGCGGATGTCGTTCCATCCGGCCTTGAGTGTCTGACGGCAGTCGAGCACGAAGGGCACGCTCCAGGCGCATCCGATGAGCTGGCCGTTGATGTAGACACGGGCCGACTCTCGTACGTCGCCCAGGTCGATCTGCCAGTCGTTGGCACCTTTCAGGTCTCGCCTGGTGAGTTTCACTCGGGTGGTGTAGACGCCTGTTCCCATCGTCACGCGGGCACTATCGTCGTCGAGGGTTTCCCAGGTCTGGAGCTTGGGCAGCTGGAAGGTCTTGGCCACGCGGGGAGACTCCTCTGTAAAGGAGAGCTTCCAGGGTCCGGCGAGGGGATACACCTGCTGGGGTGCAGGTGAGACGTGACGATAGATCTCGGCCAGATTGTCGAGTAGTGACGAGGTGGTCTGTTCGGGTGCTTCATTGTAGGTCTGCAGGATGATTGACTCTCCGCTCCGCAACGAGAGGTGCAGCTGTCCCTGCTCGTTGATGACGGCAGGGGTGATGTCGCCGTTGAGGGGGTTAAAGAAGCAGGCTGCCTTGAACGGAACGGCCAGAGCCACATCATCTTCGATATCGTTAGGCGAGAGGTTGGCGATGAAGTAGTGGTAGCCCGTGGCATTGCTGCGTCGGATGGCCTTCAGGCCGCACTCCTGCTTCATGGCTTCCGGCCGTGCGGCTGCGCTGAGGTCGGCAGCCTTGGTGCCGTAGATGATATGTGCGCCCTGGGCGCGTAGCTGCTCGATATGCTGTCGCAGTTCCTCGGGCATCATCTGGCACTCGGGTATGACGAGACCTTTGTATCGTGTGCCGGCAGCCGTCTGGAGCATGCCGTCCTTCAGTTCGGTAGTCATCAGGTACTGGTCGGAGACGTAGTCGCAGTCGAAGCCTGCGCGGTCGATATCGAGGATGGCCTGTATGAACTCAGGTGCCAGCTTGCCCATCTGGTGGATGGAGAACTGCATGAGCAGCTTGTCGGTCTGCTTCTGCCACATGTCGCGGATGGGGAGGTAGACGAGGAAGTCGTTGTCGGGCTGTCCCATCTGCAGGAAGCTCTGGCATCTCTCCACGTACTGCATGAAGTAGGGTGCGTCGCGCCAGATGCTGTTGGTGGGGCTCATGTCGATGGAGGCGTAGAACTTCCATCCCGGCCATGGGTCGTCTTTGGGCGAATAGGCCGTACCGTGGAAGAACATGTGGTTGACGCCTGCGCAGAACATCAGGTCGATGTCGGGCTTGAGCTGCGAGAGGGAGGTTCGGAAATGCTCTGTGAGCCATGTGAAGGTCTCGCTCGATGTGTATGGTTTCCCGCAGATGTGGGCAGCCGACGGGGCATACTTGAGCATGGAGAAGTCGGAGTCGTTCTTACGGGTCTTGCCGGGGTCTTGGCGGAGTCCTCGGATGTCAAACTCGGAGAGTCCGAATCCCTCGATCTCGGGGATGTCGACGGCGGCATAGCAGTCGATGAGGTTGGCAGGCGAGCCGTGGGCCTGGTTGCGCGTGATGGCTCCGTGGGAGTGTGCCCATGCCGTCCATTGCTGGGTGAAGTTTTCCAGGAGCAGGTCGCCGAGGGTCTCGCGGTAGTCGCTCACGATTTTGGGGTTGCCCTCGGTGAGTTGTATGAGATAGTCCTGCAGCCGGTAGCCGCGCCGCTTCTCGAACTCGTCGAAGAGAGATGGCGTCCAGGTGGCGTCGGCCACTTCGTAGGAGTCGTTGAAGAATGTATGCGGGTAGGGCGTCTTGGTGCGCTCGAAGGCCTGTTCGATATGGGCGAGGTAGTTGTGGACTGCCTTGCGGTCGAAATGGTCGATGACGAGTCCCTCGCCGCCGGGTGCCGCCCGCTTCACCTTCATCACGCCGTAGCGGATGTGGAGGGCGATGACTCGCCATTGGGCAGTCTCCATCTCCTTGAGCCGCATCTTGAGGTACTTGCGGAAGGTCTTCTCCTTCGTGGCCTTCATCTCGGCCTGTAGGATGGCCTGCGGGCTCCATGTGAGGCGCCCGTTGGCATCGACGTACTGGGTGACATCGTAGCCCGTGCCCTGCCAGTAGGCCATCACGCGGTCGAGGCGGCTGTACTTGGCATCCTTCTCCGGTACGGAGAGGTCGAGTCCCTCGACGCTCAGCCCCTGGAACGACTTATCGACGAAGATGGCCCTGCAGGCGCTCTCCTCTAGTGGTACCCACGGGCCTCCGAAGGGCCATCCTGTGCCAGTCGCCATGTCCACTTCGATGCCATTCTGCCGGCCGTTGTCCTGCACTTGGCGCAGCATCTCCATCCATTGGTCGGAGAGGTAGGGGATATTGTTGGCCTGATTGCCCTGCACACCATAGAGGGGCGTGATCTCTACGGCTCCGATGCCGTGGCGGGCGTACTCCTGCATGGTCCATTGCAGGTTCTGCTTGTCGACGGCTGATCCGAGCCACCACCAGCGGGTGCCGGGCTTGGCCTCCTGACGCACCTCTGGCCATTGCTGAGCCTGAACCGTCAGACAGGCGGCGCAAGTTATCACGATAGCGAGTGTCTTTCTCATTTGTTTTTTATTTAAAAGAATATGTCAGCCAGAAGATAGCAGATGACGGTTGATACGGCCACGCTAATCAGTCCTGGAATCATAAACGAGTGGTTGAACACGTACTTTCCGATCTTGGTCGTTCCCGAGCGATCCATATTGACCGTGGCGATGTCGGTAGGATAGTTGGGGATGAAGAAGTAGCCGTAGGCACAGGGCAGCACGCCGAGCAGCACCCATCCGGGTATGTCGAGTGCATAGGCCACGGGGAGTAGCGACACGATGACGGCTCCCTGAGAATTGATGAGCACGGAGAAGATGAAGAACACCAGGGCAATGGACCACTTGTGCTCCTCAACCATTGTGCCGAGCAAGTTCTGAACATCGTCCATGTGGGCATTGAAGAAGGTGCTGGAGAGCCATGCGATGCCGTAGATGGCCACGACGGCCACCATTCCCGACTGCCACACGTTGTCGGCCACGGCGTTCTTGGGCTTGGCCCCGCAGATGATGATCATCAGGGCAGCTGCCGAGATGAGGATGATCTGAATGACGAGATGCATCTTGATGGTGACCATCTGCTTGACGGTAACGCCCTCCATGATGATACCAGCCGAGGCCAGGGATTCGGGCGATACGGACTTGCCCGTGGGCAGCAGCACATCCTTGGCACCCTCTATCGGCACCACCTGCTCATAAGCTGGCAGTATCTGCTGGGCAAAGGCGAGGATGACAATCAGCGCGACGGCGGAGAGGAAGATATAGACAGCATACTTCGACTTCTGGCTGATTTGCTTGTCGAGCACGGTCAGGGTATTGCCATAGATAAACTCGCGTTGAGCGGGGTCGGCCAATCTGGCCTGGAACTGAGGGTCTTTGTCGAGGTCGAGTCCGCGGCGTGTGCTCCAGAGAGCGGCCACCATGATGCCCATGAAGCAGCTGGGGATGGTGACGGCCACAATCTGCGGAATGGTGATTTGGAAACCATTGAGCGTGGAGATGGCGGAGAAAGCCACGACGGCAGCCGAGATGGGTGAGCAAATGATAGCCAGCATCGAGGCCACGCTTGCGATGGCGCAAGGGCGCTCTGGTCGGATGCCTCTCTTCAGGGCTACGTCGGTAATGATGGGCATGAGGGTGTACATCACGTGTCCCGTTCCCACGAGGATGGTCAGGACGAATGTGGAGATGGGAGCCAGGATCGTGATGAGGCGTGGATGCCGCCGGAGTATCTTCTCGGCTATCTGTATCATCCAGTCCATGCCGCCCGATGCCTGCAGGATACCCGCACAGGTGACGGCTGCCACGATGATATAGATGACATCGGTGGGGGGCGTGCCGGGGCGAAGGCCATGGTCAAAGACCAGGATGGCCAGACCGAAACCGGCAATGGCTCCGAGGGCCAGACTTCCGTACCTGGACCCAAGATAGAGGGCCAGAAGTACTATCAGTAGTTCTATGATGGTGATAAGCATAATCTTCTTCGTTTTTAGGGGTTAGAAAATGATCATAGACAAGACATAGGCTACGATGGTAGCCGTGAAGATGTGGATGAGTCCGGGCATCATGAACGAGTGGTTGAGCAGATACTTGCCGATGACGGTCGTTCCGGAGCGGTCGAAGTTGACCGTAGCAATGTCGGAAGGATAGTTCGGAATGAAGAAGTAGCCGTAGACCGATGGCAGCACACCCAGCAGCACGGGGCCTGGGATGCCGAGCGAATAGGCCAGCGGCAGCATCGATACGACAACGGCTCCCTGAGAGTTGATCAGCACGGAGACAAGGAAGAATACCAAGGCTATCGACCAGTTGTACTTGGCCACGATGTCGCCCAGCATGGCTTGCATCTCGTTGGTGTAATTAGAGAAATAGGTGTCGGCCAGCCATGCGATACCGAAGATGGCCACCACGGCCACCATGCCCGACTGCCAAACAGCTCCTCGAACGGCCTTGGCCGGGGATGCCTTGCAGAAGAGTATCATGATGGCAGCAGCCGAGATCATCACAATCTGAATCACCACATTCATCTTCAGCTGGATGAAAGAATATTCGGTAATGCCGGGAATAAACACTTTTGCCTTGGCCAAAGCAGCTGCAGAGGCCACGGTTCCGTCGTCGAACGTGAAGTCGGGTGCACCTTTGACGGCCTTGATGGTTGTATAGGAGGGCAGTACGTCCTGGAAGATAGCAAAAGCCACGATGACGCACAAGGCACCCAGGAACACGTAGACGGCATTCTTGGCCGACTGGGGTATCTCCTTGTCGAGGGTGGTGGCGTTGGAGCCATAGATATATTCGCGCTGGATGGGGTCCTTCAACTTGGCTTGGAACTCAGGATCCTTGTCGAGGTCGAGGCCGCGATGGTAGCTGGCTGCTGCCGCCGCCATCAGTCCACATATACATGCTGGAAAGCTGACCATCAGCACCTGGGGAATCGATACGTCGAAACCGTTAGAGTTGGAGATGGTCACGAAGGCCACCACGGCAGCTGCAATGGGCGAACAAGTGATACCTACCTGCGAGGCAATCGAGGCTACGCCACAGGGACGCTCTGGCCGGATGCCTTGCTTGAGCGATATGTCGCAAATAATTGGCATTAAGGTGTATACGACATGTCCCGTTCCAACCAAAACTGTCAGTATGAATGTCGACAGCGGAGCCAGGAAAGTGATGCGCTCAGGATGCTTGCGCAGCATCTTCTCCGCAATCTGGATCAGCCAATCCATACCTCCTGAGGATTGCATGATACCGGCGCAAGTGACGGCAGCGATGATGATGTAGATCACATCTGTCGGAGGGGAACCTGGCTTCATGCCGAAGCCGAAAACGAGTAGGGCAAGACCGATGCCGGATATGGCGCCAAGGGCCAGAGAGCCGTATCGAGAACCTACGTAGAGTGCCAGAAGAACTACCAGCAACTCTATAACCATTGTTAATGTTACCATTTAAGTAGTTACTTATTGATTGGGTTTTTAAGTTTCGCCTGCAAAAGTAATCAATTTATTTTTTAAACACAAACTTTTTGGGAAGAAATCTTAAAATTATTTATTTCTTTTGCTGACTCAAATATTTTGTGTACCTTTGCACGCTAAATACGATAAGCTGGAAATAAAAGATAAAAAAATAGATATATGGCTAAGAAATTTGCCGAGCATAACGGCTTGAACCTAACTCAGGTAAACGACGACATCCTGAAGATGTGGCGTGAGAAAAATGTGTTCTGGCGCTCCGTGGAAGAGCGTGAGGGGTGTCCGCAATTTGTATTCTTCGAGGGTCCCCCCTCAGCCAACGGCCATCCTGGCATCCACCATGTACTGGCCCGTACGATCAAGGACACCTTCAACCGTTATAAGACGATGCAGGGCTATCAGGTGAAGCGTAAGGCCGGCTGGGATACCCACGGACTGCCCGTGGAACTCGGCGTGGAGAAGGAACTTGGCATCACCAAGGCTGATATCGACAATAAGGAGTCGGAGAAATACATCTCAACGGAAGACTACAACAAGAAATGCCGCGAGAACGTGATGATGTTCACTCAGGAGTGGCGTGAACTGACAGAGAAGATGGGCTACTTTGTAGACCTCGACCATCCGTATATCACGTACGACAACAAATATATCGAAACCCTTTGGTGGCTGCTCCAACAGTTCTATAAGAAAGGGCTGCTCTATAAGGGCTACACCATCCAGCCGTATTCGCCCGCCGCAGGTACAGGACTCTCCAGCCACGAGTTGAATCAGCCCGGCTGCTATCGTGACGTGAAGGATACTACGGTGACAGCACTCTTCAAGGCCGTCGATCCGAAAGAAGAATGGACCAAGTGGGGCACGCCATATTTCGTGGCCTGGACCACGACGCCCTGGACGCTGCCTTCGAACACAGCCCTCTGTGTTGGTCCGAGGATCGACTACGTGGCTGTGGAGACATACAACGCCTATAATGGCGAGAAGATAACTATCATCCTGGCTGAGAGCCGGCTGAACGCCTATCTCGCTCCTGAAGGCCACATCAGCGACGGAGGAGAGATGCCTGAGTATAAGAAGGGCGAGAAGTTTGTGCCCTACCGTATCGTAGGCCACTATAAGGGTGAGGAGCTCGTAGGCCTGAAGTATCAGCAGTTGATGCCTTGGGTAAAGCCTACGGCCAAACTCGACCAGAATGCCGCCGACTATGTGAAGGCGTATGCTGAGGCTCATCCTGAGAAAGTCTTCATCGGCGAAAACGGCAAGGACCAGTTCGTGGAGATGGAGAGTGAGGCTTTCCGCGTAATCCCCGGTGACTATGTGACGACTGAGGATGGTGCCGGTATCGTGCATATTGCGCCTACCTTTGGTGCCGACGACGCCAAGGTGGCCAAGGATGCCCATGTACCCAGTCTCTTCCTTATTAATAAGAAAGGTGAAACCCGTCCGATGGTGGATTTGCAGGGCAAATACTATGTGATGGACGAACTCGACGCGAACTTTGTGGCTAAGTGTGTCGACAAGGAAGGTTA
>DFGG01000080.1:0-2325 GCA_002371695.1 bacterium UBA3756 | reverse complement strand
GACGAGCAGGCCGCCTCGAAGGCAGAAGACCTGAATATCGTGATCTGCATGGAGATGAAGCAGGAGGGTACGGCGCTGAAGATAGAGAAGCACGTACACAACTATCCCCATTGCTGGCGTACCGACAAGCCCGTGCTCTACTATCCGCTCGACTCTTGGTTCATCCGCTCGACAGCTAAGAAGGACCGAATGTTTGAGTTGAACAAGACCATCAACTGGCAACCGGAATCGACAGGTACGGGTCGCTTCGGCAACTGGCTGGAGAACCTGAACGACTGGAACCTCTCCCGTAGCCGTTTCTGGGGAACCCCGCTGCCCATCTGGCGCGATGAGGACGGTAAGGAGGTCTGTATCGGAAGCGTGGAAGAACTCTATAACGAGATCGAGAAATCCGTCAAGGCTGGTTTCATGAAGAGCAACCCGCTGAAAGATAATGGTTTCGTGCCCTGCGACTGGAGTCAGGAGAACTATGACAAGATCGACCTCCATCGCCCGTATGTCGAT
The DNA here is from genome assembly GCA_002371695.1 of bacterium UBA3756. The sequence continues at coordinate 1,821 of DFGG01000080.1, read as the reverse complement.
AACATCATCCTCGTCTCGGAGAGCGGCAAGCCGATGAAGCGCGAGACCGACCTCATCGACGTGTGGTTTGACTCCGGTTCTATGCCGTATGCCCAGATTCACTATCCCTTCGAGAACAAAGACCTCATCGACAAGAATATTGCCTTCCCATGTGACTTCATCAACGAAGGAGTGGATCAGACGCGTGGTTGGTTCTTCACGCTCCATGCCATCGCTACGATGATCTTCGACTCGGTGGCTTTCAAGAATGTGATTTCGTCAGGTCTTGTGCTCGATGCAAAAGGTAACAAGATGTCGAAGCACGTGGGCAATGTGGTGAACCCCTTCGCTATGATCGGCAAATACGGATCGGATGCCGTACGCCTCTACATGATGACCAACTCTGAGCCCTGGGACAACCTGAAGTTCGATCCAGAGGGTGTCGACGAGGTGCGTCGTAAATTCTTCGGCACCTTATATAATACATATAGCTTCTTCGCCCTATATGCCAATGTCGACGGCTTTGACCCAGAGGCTGTACAGGTAGCCTTTGAGAAGCGTCCGGAGATTGATCGCTGGATACTGTCCTGCCTGAACACACTCATCAAGGGCGTGCAGGCAGAACTCGACAACTATGATCCTACGCGTGCAGGCCGACTGATAGATGCCTTCGTGAATGACGACCTCTCCAACTGGTACGTACGTCTGAACCGCAAGCGCTTCTGGGGCAAGGAAATGAGTGAGGATAAACTCTCGGCCTACCAGACACTCTATAGTTGCCTGATGACCGTATCTAAGTTGCTGGCTCCGTTTGCCCCGTTCTATGCAGACCAACTCTATAAGGATCTCGGAGGGAAGTTCGACTCCGTACATCTCGACAGGTTCCCTGTGGCAGACGATGCACAGATAGACAAGGATCTCGAGGCACGCATGCAGATGGCTCAGAAGATTACCTCGATGGTGCTCGCCCTGCGCCGCAAGGTGAATATCAAGGTACGTCAGCCGCTGCAGGCAATCATGATTCCTGCTGTCGACGACGACCAGAAGACCCATATTGAGGCTGTGAAGGACCTGATCATGAACGAAGTAAACGTGAAGGAACTCCGGTTCGTGGAAGGCTCCGGTGTACTGGTGAAGAAGGTGAAATGCAATTTCCGCACCATGGGTAAGAAGTTCGGCAAGCTGATGAAGGGCGTGGCAGCTGCCATGGATGCCCTCTCGCAGGAACAGATCGCAGAACTGGAGCAGCAAGGGTCGATAGGCATCAACGTCGAAGGACAGGCCCTCTCGGTAGAGGCTGTTGATGTGGAAATTATTTCTGAGGATATCCCTGGCTGGCTGGTAGCCAACGAAGGTAACCTGACCGTGGCTCTCGAAGTGGAACTGACCGACGAACTGCGCAACGAAGGTATGGCTCGCGAACTCATCAACCGTATCCAGAATATCCGTAAGGAGAGTGGTCTGGAGATAACCGACCGCATCGCCGTCACTCTTTCACCGAATGACGACGTGGAGAAATCTATTGAGAGCTTCGGTGAGTATATCAAGACACAGGTGCTGGCCGATGTTCTGATGGTAGAACCTAATGATGGTCAGGAAGTTGACTTTGATGACTTCAAGCTAAACATAAAAGTGGAAAAGAAATAGAAACAATAACTTAACATCCAAGACTTATGGCAGAAAAGACACGTTACAGCGACGAAGAGCTCGAGGAGTTTCGTCAGATTATTAATGAGAAGTTAGCATTGGCAAAGCGCGACTACGACCAGATGATGCGCGTACTGATGAACCAGGATTCCAATGATGTGGACGACACATCGCCCACTTACAAGGCTCTTGAGG
>DFGG01000155.1 GCA_002371695.1 bacterium UBA3756 | reverse complement strand
CCGTGGTGTCACTCACGCCTAAGCTTGACGTGGAGGCTGCCGTGGAGAACCGTCCGGAGCTGAAGATGCTGGAGAGCGGTGTGAAGCTGAGCCGACAACTGACGAATGTGCTGAAAGCCGGCAATCTGCCGATGGTGGCACTCACAGGAGGCTATGCGGTGACCAATCCCAGCTTGTTCAACTCGTTTGAAAGGAAATTCCGCGGTTTCTGGAATGTGGGCGTACTGGTGCGTGTGCCCATCTGGAACTGGGGCGACGTGATGTATAAGGTGCGTGCCTCGAAGGGTGCCACTGCTATTGCCGAACTGGAGCGGCAGGAAGCGCGCGAACTGATAGAACTACAGGTGAACCAGAACACCTTCCGCGTGGAGGAGGCCAACAAAAAGCTCACGATGGCACAGTCGAACATCGAGCGGGCGGAGGAGAACCTGCGCACGGCCAACCTCGGATTCCAGGAGGGTGTCATCACTCCCACTACTGTGATGGAGGCGCAGACAGCCTGGCTGCAGGCACAGTCGCAGAAAATAGATGCAGAAATAGATGTTAAACTCAGTCAGGTAGACCTTCAGAAGTCGCTTGGCACATTATATTAAACCATTATGTCAGCAAGAACTCAACACACCAATATTTTGTATGCCGTCCTCGGATTTGTGGCGGTTGTGATAATCGTTGCCGCTATCGGCTTCCTGGCCCTCGACCGTGACCCGGACATCATCCAGGGACAGGTGGAGGTGAGCGAATACCGCGTATCGAGCAAGGTGCCCGGGCGTATCCTCGAGATTCGTGTCAAGGAGGGTGACTTCGTGAAGGCCGGTGATACGCTGGCCATCCTCGATGCCCCTGAGGTTAGGGCCAAGATGGAGCAGGCCCGCAGTGCTGAGAATGCAGCCTCGGCCTTGGAGCTGAAGGCGCAGAACGGTGCCCGCAAGGAGCAGATCCAGGGTGCCTTCTCCGTGTATCAGCAGGCGAAGGCAGGTTTCGAGGTGGCTGAGAAGTCGTATCAGCGCATCCAGCGCCTCTTCGACGAGGGCGTAGTCAGTGCGCAGAAGCGTGACGAGGTGTATGCTACATATAAGGCGATGGAGGCTCAGATGAAGGCTGCCCAGAGCCAGTACGACATGGCCGTCAACGGTGCCCGAATGGAGGACAAGCTGGCTGCTGCCGCTCAGGTGGGACGTGCCCGCGGTGCCGTGCAGGAAGTGAACAGCTATATCCACGAGACGGTGCAGACCGCACAGATGGACGGTGAGGTGAGCGACATCTACCCGAAGGTGGGTGAGCTCGTTGGCACCGGGTCGCCCATCATGTCGATCTCGATGATGAACGATATGTGGGGTACGTTTAATGTGCGTGAGGATCAGCTCAACGACCTGAAGGTCGGTTCTGAGCTGACGGCTTTCGTGCCCGCCTTCAATAAGGAAATCAAGATGAAGGTGTACTACTTGAAGGATCAGGGCTCGTATGCTGTGTGGAAAGCCACGAAGGCCACTGGGCAGTATGACTTGAAAACCTTTGAGGTGAAGGCCCGCCCCGTGGAGAAGCTCGACGGTCTGCGTCCTGGCATGTCGCTGATAATTAAGTGAATAGTGAATAGCGAATAGTTTATAGTGAAGTACTTATCAGCGATATGGACGGTGGCGAAGCGTGAGGCGAAGATTCTCTACATGAATCGCCTCTACGGTTTCTGCATGGTGATATTCCCGCTGCTGACAATCTTCTTCTTCACCTCGCTACTCAGCGAGGGACAGCCGGAAGACCTGCCAGTGGGTGTGGTAGACCTCGACAACACCACCACCTCGCGTGGTCTGATCAGGCGGCTCGATGCCTTCCAGGCTTCGCGCATTGTTGCCCGCTACCCTTCGGTATCAGAAGCCCGTCGCGCCATTCAGGAGAATCAGATATACGCTTTCCTCTATATCCCCAAGGGAACGACCGAGAAGTTGCTGGCCAGCCGTCAGCCTAAAGTGTCGTACTATTACACGATGACGTCGGTGATGTCCGGATCGCTGATGATGAAGGATCTGAAGACCATCTCCACCCTCGGCTCGGCAGCTGTAGGGCAGGCCACCATGCGGGCCCGGGGATTCACACCGCAGCAGATACAGACGGTGCTGCAGCCTATCGTCATCGATGCCCATCAGATAGTGAACCCTTGGAGCAACTATAACGTCTACCTCTCCACAGTCTTCGTGCCTGGTATCATGATGCTCTTCATGTTCCTTCTCTCAGCTTATTCGCTGGGCATGGAACTGAAATTCGACCGTGGCAAGGAGTGGCTGGCGAAGGCCAATGGTAATATCCTGGTGGCCATCCTCGGAAAGTTCCTGCCCCAGGCACTGGTTCACCTCACTCTGGTGATGCTTTTCCAGTACTACTGCTACAGTGTGCTCGACTTTCCGCATCAGGGAGGAGCGTGGAGCATTTTGCTCCTCAGCATGCTTGAGGTCATCAGCGGCATCGGCTTCGGCATCTTCGCCTTCGGACTGATGCCCTCGCTCCGCATGTCGATGAGTGTCTGTTCACTTTGGGCGGTGCTCAGCATCTCGCTGGCAGGCTCTGCCTTCCCCATCATGGCTATGGATGCGCCGATACAGTCGCTGTCGTGGCTCTTCCCACTGCGCCATTACTATATGTTGTATCAGATTACGGTGTTCAATGGCTTCCCGCTGATTGACGGTTGGTTCCATCTGGTGGCTCTCATCGCCTTCACGCTGCTGCCCTGGCTTGTGCTCCGTAAGATCAAGAATGCAATGCTTACTTATGTCTATATTCCATAAGATATTCAAGGCTATCGACGATGCTGCCTATATCTGGCGGCAGGAGATGAAACAGGTGATGCGCGATGAGGGCGTGCTCATCTTCTTCATCATCGTGCCTATCGCCTATCCGCTGCTATACTCGTGGATCTACAACAACGAGACCGTGCGCGAGGTGCCGGTGGCGGTTGTAGACTATAGCCACTCCCAGCTCTCGAGAGAGTTTATCCGGGAATGCAATGCTTCGCCCGATGTCCATGTGGCCTATTATGCCAACGACCTCGATGATGCCAAGTCGCTCGTCAGCCGTCAGTTGGTGAAGGGCATCTATCTCATTCCTGAGGACTTCGCCTCTAATATCAGCCGTATGAAGCAGGGTACGGTCAGTGTCTATTGCGACATGGCCCTGATGCTCACCTACAAAGCCATCTATCAGACGGCTATGGTAGTGTCGCAACGGATGGGGGCAAAGATCAAGGCAAAGTTGTCTGGCAACTATACCAAGCGTGAGGACATGGTAACCCTGCAGCCTCTGGCGTATGATGACGTGCCGGTGTTTAATCCTGGTGGCGGCTATGGTAGCGGCATTCTGCCTGTCGTGCTGATGCTCATCTTGCAGCAGACTCTCGTGCTGGGCATTGGACTGGCTGCTGGTACGGCTCGTGAGCGCAATCGCTACAGCGACCTGATACCCGTGCATCCAGCTTATAGCGGCATCTATCGTATCGTGGGGGGCAAGGCGCTATGCTACCTGATGATTTATGCCGTGATGGGTGCCTATCTGTCGATGGTGGTACCCCGGCTGTTCTCCTTCCCCTGTCTGGCTCACTGGCAGGATTTGCTGATGATGATGATACCCTATATCCTTGCATGTATCTTCTTTGGCATGACGGTGTCGTGTCTCGTCCGTTATCGTGAGAACGTAATGCTGCTGATGGTGTTTGTCAGTGTGCCGCTACTCTTCTTGACGGGTGTGTCGTGGCCGCAGTCGAACATTCCCGGGGCTTGGCAAGGTGTGTCGTGGCTGTTCCCCAGCACCTTTGGTGCCAGGGCATATATCCGGCTCAACTCCATGGGCGCCACACTCAACGATGTGCTACCCGAGCTGCGCTATCTGTGGATACAGGCAGCAGCCTATTTTGGTGTCACTTGTCTCGTGTACGGCAATCAAATCCGAGTCTCCCGGCTGCATGCTCAGGAGCGTTTGGAATATCTGAGAAAGAAGCGCGAGGTAAGAATGAGGCTAAAGCATCAGAAGAACTAACCTCTGGTAAAAGGAAAAAGGCGTACAGTCCGGTAAACTACCGGACTGCACGTATGCAACGACCACTGAAACGATTGCTGGAAAGGTTTCCGAAGTGTACGTTTACATCAGAGACATTGAACTCCAGGCACCATGCCTTGTTGGGCGTGGTGGTATAGAGGGTTGAAGTCCAATAATATCCATAGACAGCTCGAAACTGGATGCCCTCATAGAAACGTAAGCCAGTGATGGGCAGGAAGATGGAGTTGCCAGTCTTCTTGCCAGTGACCTTGTAGCCATTGACTCCATCCTTCGTCATCCATTCCCATTTACATTTGTCAGGGTCTGTCAACTCCTCGCATTCTTCCATGGTTGGCATGCGCCATTCTCCGCCCCAGTTGGCGTGAGCAGCATCGTCAGAGGGTACCAACTGAGACTTACCATCAGTAGTGGAATACTTAATCAGTAGTTGGGTGTTTTCCTTGCTCCAGGCATAGGTGTTCCACGAATAGTAAGCCTTTGGCTTAGTCTCACCCCATGCGAAATATGAGCCAAAGCCTGATTCTTTGCTGGCACCCACATTCATGTTAGCCCATTTCACACTGAGTCCCAGATCGACAGCCTCCACACCATCAGGTGCTTTTGATTCCTCCATACCATTAACCTTGGCATTGCCCGCTGATGCAACGAATAGGCTGGTCAAAGCGATTAGAAATATTTTCTTCATATCTTTAATGTTTGATGGCAATTATAATGCAAAATAATCCATTCATCCTTTCATCCCGACAATTTTCGTCTTGGGCATTTCCTTATTGCGACGATTGACGACGGTGACTACCGCTTGTGCCAGGTTGATAAAGGCCAAGCCAGTAGCTGTTTCGCTGTTGAGGGCAGCAGGCGTTCCTGCATCACCATTGTCGCAGATGCTCTGTACGAGGGGAATCTGTGCCAACAAGGGGACATTCATTTCTTCAGCCAACTGCTTACAGCCCTCGCGGCCGAAGATGTAGTAACGATTTCCTGGCAGTTCGGCTGGCGTGAACCATGCCATGTTCTCGATGAGTCCCAGGATGGGCACGTTCACCTTGTCATTGCGGTACATGTCGATACCTTTGCGGGCATCGGCAAGGGCCACTTGTTGGGGAGTTGACACGATGATGGCTCCTGTGATGGGCAGCGTCTGAAGCAACGTCAGATGGATGTCGCTAGTGCCAGGAGGGGTGTCGAGGATGAAGTAGTCGAGCTCACCCCAGTCGGCGTCGGCAATGAGTTGTTTCAGTGCACTCGTAGCCATGCCGCCGCGCCAGAGAGTAGCGGTGGTGGGAGAGACGAAGAAGCCGATGCTGAGCAGCTTCACGCCATAGTTCTCGATGGGCAGTATCAGGTCGCGGCCATCCTTGTTGATGGCGTAGGGCTTCTCGTCCTCTACATGGAACATCTTGGGCATCGAGGGCCCGAAGATGTCGGTGTCGAGCAATCCCACACGATAGCCTAAGCGCGCCAGTGCGATGGCGAGATTGGCAGCGACGGTGCTCTTGCCCACGCCGCCCTTACCACTGCTGACGGCAATGATATTTTTCACGCCGGGGAGCATCTGGCCCACCTCTGGCCGTGGCTTCGACTTGAATTCTGTCTCAATGGTGACGATCACGTCTTGTCCGCAGTGATACTTGATGGCAGCCTCTGCAGCCTTGACGGTAGATTTGAGGAAGGGATCGGTGTCGCGCGGGAATTCTAACACCACTTTTACCTGCCATGGTTCATTGTCATTCTGGGGAGCGGACACGGCTGGCGTGTCGGCCACCATGCCGCTCTCCACTAGATTCTTCTTCGTGCCGGCATAGGTGACGGTGGCCAGCGCGTCCATTATCAGTTTCGGATATAATACCATATTATAATAGTAATAACGTTTACATCTCACGGAGATTGCTCATCTTCTTCCAGTCCTTATGGGCTCGGTAGATGATACCGCTGCCCTTGGGAACGTAAATGAGGCAGGGACTGTTCTTGAAGGTGCTTTTGGAGATGCTTGGCGCAGCAGGAGAGGTGCACTTCACGACGCGTAGCGAGGGGCACTTGGCAAAGGCTGAACCGCCAATCTTCCTCAGCGCCGTAGACAGCTCTACAGAAGTGAGCGATGTACACTCCAGGAAGGCATCGCTGCCTATCTCAGTCACACCGACGGGGATTGTAATGGAACTCAGTGAGATGCACTTCTCAAAGGCTTCGTCGTCAATGATCTGCAGGGAGATGGGGAGTGAGACACTCTGCAGGCCGGAGCATTCCTGGAAGGCACGTTCGCCAACCTTCCTCACCGTGTTGGGCAGCGTGATGCTGCGTAGGCTACGGCAGGAACGGAACACGTCGGTCTCCAATTCCTTGATCATACCGCCTATTACTACACTGTCGAGCGATGTGCAATCCTGGAAGGCACTGCTACCCAGACTCTTGAGCATGCTGGGGAGGATAGCTTGGCGGAGCGTGGTACAGCCCTCAAAGGCATGGTCGCCAATCTTGATGAGCGATGACGGCATAGCGAATGTTGCCAGACTCTGACAACCCTTGAAGGCACTGCTCTCGATGGTGGTCACGGTCTCGGGGATGGTGATGTTCGAAAGACTGGTACAGCCGGAGAATGCCTCGTTGCCGATGGACTTAAAGTCGCCCGGCAGCTGGGCTTGGGTGAGTGACTTACAGTCCTTGAAGGCATCGTTGCCCAACTTCGAGAGGTTCTTGAAGGCCACGGTCTGCAGGCTCTTGCAGTTCTCGAACGCGTTGTTGTTGACCTTTGTCACGCTGTTCATCTCTATTTGGGACAGGCTCTCGCAGTTCTCGAAAGCGGCATTGCCTATCTCGTCACAGTTGTTCGGCAGGACTATGCTTTTAAGAGCCTTACAACCCTTGAAGGCATCTGTGCCAATACTCTTGACGGAAGCGGGAAGGCTGACGGTAGCAAGATTGCTGCAGTCGTTGAAGACAGCGTTGTCTATCTCATTGATATTCGCGAGGATATTGGCAGTGGCGAGAGCCTTGCAGCCATTGAAGGCCTGGCTCTTTATCTTGTTGACGCTGGCAGGAATCTCGATGGCGGCGAGGGCCTTACAGTCTTCGAATGCTTCGCTGCCGATGGTCTTCAGACCATTGGGAAGAGTGATGGCTGCCAGCGACTCACAATTCTTGAAGGCAGCATCGTCTATCTCGGTGACACCAGCGGGAAGGGAAATGGTGACCAGTTTCTCGCATTCGTTGAAACAATTCTTACTGATGACGGTGATGTCTTTAGGAAGGGCTGCCTTGGTCAGGCCTTTGGCTCCGGAGAAGAGTCCAGAGGGCAGTTCGTTGACCTTGGTCTTCATGCCGTCCTTACCCTCCATGATGGTGGCTCCTGAGAGGTCAATGCTGCTGACGAGGCACTCGCCAAGCTTCTCCTTGAACTTGGAACGGTTGACGATTTGCTGTATGAGCTTCAGGTCAGCACCGTTGAGTGGACCGCTGACGGTAAGTTCTGCAATCTGGAACTTGGTCTTGTCGTCGATCTTCTTGGAGAGTTGTCCCACGGAGTCGACTGTGACGTTAATCTGGCTTTGTGCCATTCCCATCAGGGGAAGGACAGCAAGCAGGATGCTAAATACTTTCTTCATATTGTTTCAGTTATTTGTTTTTATTTCGCTTTGTCTAATGAACTGCGCTTAGAGCGGTGGTAAGAGCGGTAGTCGTCGAGCTCTATCTCCACGTCGGGCTCTTCGAGCGTTCCTTCACGGGGCAGTTGCCATTTCATGTACTTGATGTTCAGTTCTCTGGCTATCCACATCGACTCATA
>DFGG01000116.1:654-5824 GCA_002371695.1 bacterium UBA3756 | reverse complement strand
ATGGTGACGTCTACGAGGGTGACTACGTGAAAGGTGAGCGTACTGGCACTGGCATTTCGCGCTATGCCAACGGTGACCGCTACACGGGTCAGTTCTATGAGGGCGACAAGCAAGGCCAGGGTACGATGCTGTGGAAGAACGGCGACCAATACGTGGGCCAGTGGAAGAACGACCTGATGAATGGCAAAGGTAAACTGACTACGAAGAAGGGCGACCTGTTTGAGGGGCATTTCGTGAACGGTAAGATCGAGGGTGAGGGCATCGCCCGCTATAGCGACGGCTCCAAATTCAAGGGCTCCTTCAAGAATGGCAAACGTAATGGGCCTGCTATCGAGGAGGACAAGAGCGGCAAGCGCTTCGAAGGCTCCTATCGCGACGACATGCGTGACGGCAAATTCGTGGAGAAGGACCGCAACGGCAAGATCATCGCCCAGGGCACCTATACCCGTGGGCATCGGCAGGAGAATTGAAGATTGAAGATTGAACATTGAAGATTGAACATTGAAGATTGAACATTGAAGATTGAACATTGAAGATTGAACATTGAAGATTGAACATTGAACATTGAAGATTGAATTAAACAACAACTTAAAAATAATAATCGTATGATCATCGACAAATTAGAGAACCTGGGCAAATATGTGGCACTCAACCCGCTGTTTGCTGACGTAGTAGAATTCCTGAAGAGCCACGACCTCAATCAGATGGAGCCTGGCAAGTATCCCATCAAGGACAAGGATCTGTTCCTGAACCTGACCGTTGCCAAAGGACGTGCCAAGGAGGCCGCCACACTGGAAACCCACATCAACATGATTGACATCCAGATACCCCTGTCGTGCGAAGAGACATTCGGCTATACCCCGCTGGTAGACCTGCCCGAGTTCGAATACAACGCCGAGAAGGACATCACGAAGTACGGCACGACGATGGCTCAGACCTACGTGACGCTGAAACCCATGCAGATGGGTATCTTCTTCCCTCAAGACGGCCATGCTCCCTGCATCGCTGAGGAGCCCGAGATCAAGAAAGCTATTTTTAAAGTCAAGGTAATGTAACAGAGATATGGCAAAGAAAGAGACAACGGCTAAGAAGCCTGCAGCCAAGAAGGCTGCTGCCCCCAAGAAGACTACTGCAAAGAAGGCCGCCCCCAAGAAAGTGGCAGCCAAGAAAGTAGAAAAGATAGTAGAACAGACGGCTCCCCAGCATATCGGACTGGTGCAGCACGACTCGTGGCTGGAACCCTTCGAGGGAGCCATCCGCGGCCGTCATGACCACGCCCTGTGGAAGCTCTCGCAGCTGACGCAGAACGGCAAGCGTAAGCTCTCGGACTTTGCCGACGGTCACCTGTATTTCGGTCTCCATAAACTTGCCAAGGGCTGGGTGTTCCGCGAGTGGGCACCGAATGCTACCGATATCTACCTGATCGGTGACTTCAACAACTGGACGGAGGACGAGAAGTATCGTTGCAAGCGCATCGAGGGTACGGGCAACTGGGAGCTGAAGCTCTCGGAGAAGGCCATCAAGCACGGCCAGTTGTACAAGATGAAGGTGAAGTGGAACGGTGGCGAGGGCGAGCGCATCCCAGCCTGGTGCCAGCGCGTGGTGCAGGACGACAACACGAAGATATTCTCCGCACAGGTGTGGAACCCCGAGCCTTATGTCTGGAAGAAAAAGAGCTTCAAGCCGAAGAAGAACCCGCTGCTCATCTATGAGTGCCATGTGGGTATGGCACAGGATGCCGAGAAGGTAGGCTCCTACACCGAGTTCAAGGACAACATCCTGCCGCGTATTGCCAAGGACGGCTACAATGCCATCCAGGTGATGGCCATCCAGGAGCATCCCTACTACGGCTCGTTCGGCTATCACGTGTCGAGCTTCTTCGCACCCAGCAGCCGCTTCGGTACACCTGAGGAGCTGAAGGCGATGATCGACGAGGCCCACCGTCTAGGTATCGCCGTGATTATGGATATCGTACACTCCCACGCCGTGAAGAACGAGGTGGAGGGTCTGGGCAACCTGGCTGGCGATCCCAATCAGTTCTTCTATCCCGGCGACCGTCACGAGCATCCCGCCTGGGACTCGCTCTGCTTCGACTACGGCAAGGACGACGTGATCCACTTCCTGCTCTCCAACTGCAAATACTGGCAGCAGGAGTTCCACTTCGACGGTTTCCGCTTCGACGGTGTCACCTCCATGCTTTACTACAGCCACGGTCTCGGCGAGGCCTTCGGCGGCTACGGTGACTATTTCAACGGCCATGAGGACGACAATGCCATCTGCTACCTGACGCTGGCCAACTGCCTGATCCACGAGGTGAATCCCGACGCGATCACCATCGCCGAGGAGGTCTCGGGTATGCCGGGACTCGCTGCCAAGTTCGAGGATGGCGGCTACGGCTTCGACTACCGCATGGCCATGAACATCCCCGACTACTGGATCAAGACTATTAAAGAGGTACGCGATGAGGACATCAACGTGACCGACATCTTCTGGGAGGTGCGCAACCGTCGTCCCGACGAGAAGACCATCTCCTACTGCGAGAGCCACGACCAGGCACTCGTGGGCGACAAGACCATCATCTTCCGACTGATCGATGCCGATATGTACTGGCACTTCGCCAAGAAGGACGTGAACGACATCGCGCAGCGCGGTATTGCCCTGCACAAGATGATTCGTCTGGTGACGGCAGGCTGCATCAATGGCGGCTACCTGAACTTCATGGGCAACGAATTCGGTCATCCCGAGTGGATCGACTTCCCCCGCGAGGGCAACGGCTGGAGCTACAAGTATGCACGCCGCCAGTGGAACCTGGTGGACAACAAGGACCTGTGCTACCACTGGCTGGGCGACTTCGACCAGAAAATGCTTGAGGTAATCAAGAGTCAGAAGAACTTCCAGGACACACCCGTCACCGAAATCTGGCACAACGAAGGTGACAAGGTGCTCTGCTTCATGAGGGGCGACCTGGTATTCGTGTTCAACTTCTCGCCCATGCAGTCGTACACCGACTACGGCTTCCTGGTGCCCACGGGCTCCTATGACGTGGTGCTGAACACCGACTCGAAAGATTTTGGCGGCAATGGCTTTGCCGATGACACCATGACCCATGTGACGAACTACGACCCGCTCTACGTGAACGACAAGAAGGAGTGGCTGAAACTCTACATTCCGGCACGTTCGGCCGTGGTTCTGAAGAAGAACTGATATGAACTATAATCATCCAGTGAAGAACAGTAGCACCATCGGCATCCGTCTGATGTGTGCTATTGTCTTTCTTGTGTTTACCACCCTCTGGATTACTCGCTTTCAGGCAGATGTCCTGGCAGCTGCCCAGCACGTATACAGTGGGGGGGTGACCAGCTATAATCGTGTGCTGGCACCAATTATCCTGATTGCCGGACTGCAATTGCTCCAGCTGGCAGTCTATGGCGTGGTGCGTCTGCGTAAGCGGAGCCATGCTCTGACCTATTTCCCCTCGATGCTGATATTGGGATTGCTCACAGATGTGAGTGCCGACTTCGACACAGGCTTCTCGCCAGGCGCCTGGTGGTGGGCATTCCCGTTGGCCATCCTCCTATGGATAGCAGTGGTATGGCTTGCCAATTCCTTGCAGGACGTGGAACCTGCCCAAGAGCCTTGTGGTATCTTTTCCATGGCGATGCTCAGCAATATGGTGCTGATGCTGTTGATGATTCTCGGCGTGGTGCTGCTGAGCAATACCAATGCAGTGTTCCACTACCGTCTGAGGGCTGAGGCTCGTCTGTTGGAGAAAGATTATCATGGAGCCTTGGAGGCTGGTAAGAAATCCCTGGAAAGCGATGCCAACCTGCAGATGGTGCGTATGTATGCGCTCTCATGTGAGAATCAGCTTGGCGAACGTCTGTTTACCTATCCGGTAGTAGCAGGAAGCAGTGCGATGCTGCCTACTGCCGGGGAGTCGCGTACCACGCTGTATCCCTTGGATAGTATCTATCGTTACTTCGGTGCCCGTCCTGCTGCCGCAATGCCTCCAGTGAACTATCTGAAGGCTGTTGCCCGTAGGGATTCCGCTGTCAGTCGCAAGATAGGTGATTACATGCTCTGCGGGATGCTCATCGACAAGCATCTGGACCTCTTCGTCAAGACGCTGCCTATGTATTACCCGGTGGCAGATGATCAGGAGATGGATCGTTTGCCGCGTCACTATCGTGAGGCACTGGTCTTGTACACTCATCTGCGCAAGAATCCGGTAGTTGTTTACCACAATGCCGTGATGGACGAGGATTTCGACAACCTTCAGGATCTCGAAAGCAAATATCCAGACTTGATGGAGCGAAAGGGAAAGGTGGATGAGCAGTACCATGGCACCTATTGGTACTACTTTGAATATCAATAAGAAAGCCTCCCACGGGAGGCCTTCTTTGTTATTGGTAGAGATATCGTTTGATCGATCTCTTCGGAGTCTTTTCAAACTCCTCCTCATGGATCTCAATTTCTGAAATTTTCTCGTAGGCTGGCAGCATCTGGTTCAGTCCGTTGCGGTTCTGCTCCATCACGTTGCGGATGTCATCTGCAGAGAAATTCATATTCTTGGCTTCGTCGAGATCGGGATGTACAAGTGCCACGAACTTGTTGTCGCGTTGTACGACGATACTCTCGACGACGAGTGTCATCGAATTGAGTTTGTCCTCTATTTCCTCTGGATAAATATTCTGTCCGTTGGGACCTAACAGCATGTTCTTCGAGCGTCCGTTGATATAGACGTTGCCGTCAGCATCCATCGTGCCGAGGTCGCCTGTGTGATACCAGCCATTGTGGTCGATGGTCTCTGCTGTTGCCTCAGGATTCTTGTAGTAGCCCAGCATCACATTGGGACCCTTGGCGAGGATTTCTCCAGGAATATTCTGTGGGTCTGGAGAATCAATCTTCACCTCCATGTGGTAGGCAGCCTGTCCGCAGGAACCCTGTGCGAAGGTGTGCCAGTCGCGATAGCAGATGATGGGTGCGCACTCAGTAGCACCGTAGCCCACAGTATAGGGGAATTCGATGCGCTTGAGGAATTGTTCCACCTCCTGATTGAGTGCTGCGCCTCCGATGATGACCTCGTACATGTGTCCTCCGAAGGCCTTGAGCACCTCCTGGCAAATCATCTCGCGTACCTTCTTGGAGATGACAGGCATCTGGAGCAGCA
>DFGG01000116.1:0-602 GCA_002371695.1 bacterium UBA3756 | reverse complement strand
CAGCAGTCGCATACGGTTGTTCTGTATCTTTGGGAATACCTTCTTGCGGACAATCTTTTCGATAATGAGGGGCACGGCAATCACAATGACGGGCTTGATTTCTGCCAATGCCTGTGCAATGATGGCAGGCGAGGGGACACGGTTCAGGTAGTACACGTGACACCCATGGAGGAACTCAAAGATAAATTCGAATGCCATGCCGTACATGTGAGCCATGGGCAGCATCGAGATCACCTTGTCGCCGGCGTGAATCTGTTCGCCGAGCACGTGGCAAGCGAAGTCATAGTTAGACCACAGGGCGCGATAGGGAATCATCACACCTTTGGAGAAGCCCGTTGTGCCGCTGGTGTAGTTGATCACTGCCAATTCATCAGGGCTCTGTTCCATATAATAGCTGACGTGCTCCTTGCGGAAATACTTGGGGAATTTCTTGCCATAGAGTTCGTTGAGGTGCTCTCGGGCGTACGTCAGCTTGTCCGTGCGAGATATCATCAGCGAGTAGTCGGGATTGTTGATGATACCTTCCAGATTTGGCATTTGCTGTGGGTCGATGATGGTTGCTACATGGTCGCCCACGAAGAGCAGTCGGGCTTCGGAATGGT
>DFGG01000024.1 GCA_002371695.1 bacterium UBA3756 | reverse complement strand
TGCTTACCAACGTGGTGGTCACCCTTTGTGTGTGGGGCTGCGAGCGGCAGCTGAAGTTGGGAGCCACGAAGCTCATTCAGTACGACCGTATAGAGTTGATTATCCCTGAGCGTCGCGAGGAACTGGTGGCCGATCTGGAGAAGCGTCTGGGTGTGAAGGTGAAAGGTGTGAGCATCGGAGCTATCGATTTCCTGAAAGATATGGCGATGATCAAGATTACCTATGAGGGAGAACAGGCCGACCGTGAGATTTCGAACATCACGAAGCTCTCGAAGAGCCAGCTGACGGAATTCTGAATGAGTTAATAATTAGGAGTTAGGAGTTATGAAACGACTATTGGTTATACTATTCACTGTTCACAGTTCACTATTCACTGCACTCGCGCAGGACGACTTCGGTCTCGACTTCGCCCTCGAAGCCCAGAAGAAACTGACACAGAATCTGTCGCTCTCGCTGGAAGGCGAACTTCGCACCCGTGACAATACCAAGACTGTCGACCGCTGGAGTCTGGGAGTGGGGGCAGACTATAAACTGACGAAATGGCTCAAGGGCTCGGCCAGCTACATCTTTATCTACGACAACAACGAGCGCACTAGTTACTTCGATGCAACTGACGATGAGGTGATCGATGGCGATGCCGACGAAGGCGACGCCAAGAAGCAGGGCAAATACTGGGCACCGCGACACCGCTTCAACGTGTCGCTGACGTTCGACAAGAAACTCTTCGGCGACTTCCGCTTCTCGCTGCGTGAGCGCTGGCAGTACACCTACAGACCATCGTACACCGTAGACGAGCGATGGAGTTTTCTCGATAATGCCTACGATGGCAAGGAACACACCTACAGTGGTAAGGGAAAGAGTGTGCTGAGGAGCAGGTTGCAGGTGGAGTACGACAAGAAAGGTCTGAAACTGACGCCCTATGCCAATGTGGAGTTCTTCAACGCCTGGAGCCTGCAGAAGACGCGTTTCAACGTGGGCCTCGATTACAAACTATCGAAACAACACACTATCGGAGGCTTCTACCGCTATCAGACGGTACGCAGTGATGATGATGACTACGAGCCCAACATCCACATGATAGGCGTGATGTATAAGTTCAAATTTTAAGGGCACCAATCGGTGCCCTTAAAAATTTACATATCCTCGTAGGTGTCGAGGTAGGTGACGTGGGTTACGAGGTATTCCTCTACGCCGTGCTTACCATCGGCACCGCCAATACCACTCTTCTTCACACCAGCATGGAAGCCTTGGATGGCCTCGAAGTGCTCGCGGTTGATGTAGGTCTCGCCGAACTCCAGTTCGCGGCAGGCCTTCGTGGCAATGTTCAGGTCCTTGGTGAAGATGGATGAGGCCAGACCGTACTCACAGTCGTTGGCCCATTCGATGGCCTGATCGATGGTGTCGAACTCCACCAACGGAATCACGGGGCCGAAGGTCTCTTCGTGGATGATGTCCATATCCTGTGTGCAGTTGTCGAGGACGGTGGCAGCATAGAAATAGCCCTTCTCTCCAACACGCTTGCCGCCGCAGAGCAACTTGGCACCCTGCTTGATGGCGCGCTCCACCTTCTCAGTGACGCTCTCCAGGGCGCGGGCTTCTACCAGTGGTCCCATGTCGACAGAAGCATCCTGGCAGGGGTCGCCCACCTTCACGGCAGCCATCTTCTTGACGAGAATCTCGGTAAAGGCCTCTTTTACCTCCTTCTGTACATAGACGCGTTCAGCATTGTTGCAAATCTGGCCATTATTGCCGATACGGCTGTCGACAATCCACTGGGCTGCACGCTCCAGGTCGGCATCCTTACAGACGATGGCAGGAGCCTTTCCACCCAGTTCGAGGCTGACCTTGGTGATGTTCTTCGAGGCAGCGGCCATGATGCTCTCGCCAGCACCTACAGAGCCCGTCACCGATACGATATCGATCTTCGGGCTTCCAGCCATCTCATTGCCGATGACGGAGCCTCGGCCTGTGACAATATTGATGACACCTGCGGGCAGTCCCACCTCGTCAACAATCTTGGCAAACTCCGTGCAGTTCTCAGGAGTGATCTGCGAAGGCTTGATGACGATGGTGCAACCTGCAATGAGTGCGGCACCAGCCTTGCGGGCGATGAGGAAGAAGGGGAAGTTCCAGGGCAGGATACCAGCCACCACGCCGATGGGCTTTTTGGTGAGTAGGATGGTCTCATTGGGACGGTCGGAGGGGATGATTTCTCCTTCGATATGGCGGGCGAAGCTGGCCATATATTCGAAATAGGAGATGGTGGCGCCTACCTCGATGGAGGCCCAGTTGCGGGTCTTTCCTTGCTCGCGCATAATGATTTCGGTAAACTCATTCTCACGGGCCTTGATGCCTGCGGCAATCTTCAGCAGATAGCCGGCACGCTCGATGGCGGGAGTCTTGGCCCAGGCCTTCTGGGCAGCTCGCGCTGCATCCAGGGCGCGGTTTACGTCCTCCACTGTGCCTTCAGGCTGGCGGGAGATGACTTCCTCGGTTGAAGGGTTCAACACGTCAATCCACTTGCCGTTCGAGCTCTCGCAGAACTGGCCGTTGATGTACATCTTTAAATCTTTCATAAGCGTTTTGTTTTAGTGTATAGGATAAGTTTGGGTTTTTAAATCGTCAGCAAAAATACAAATAAAAAACGAGACTGCAAATGTCAGCCCCGTTTTTTAATATATTTTTATATTCTTATTGTGCTTTGTATTGCTTGAGCCCTTCGTCGAGGAAGTCAATGTAGGCCTGTATGTCTTCATCGTAAGCTTTGCTGCCAGCGAGAGGTTTGCCGGTAACGGGATGGAGCATCACGTAGAAAGGTTGTGCATTGGCACTGAACTTATGGCTCTGCAGATAGCTCCACTTGGCCCCAATGGTGCGCAAGGTGCGCGTCTGTCCCTGTTCGTCGGTAACCACCATCGGCTCTGGTAGCGGTGTCTTGTCGTCGACATAAAGGGAGATGAGTACAAAATCCTTCGTCAGTTTGTCAGCTACGATGGGATCAGTCCATACGGCAGCCTCCATCTTTCGGCAGTTCACGCAGCCGAAGCCTGTGAAATCGATGAGTACCGGCTTGCCTTCGGCACGGGCGGCAGCCATACCCAGTTCGTAGTCTTTGTACTTGGCCTCTACCACTCGGGTGTTGAGATTGAAATCCTGTGTGCTCATGGGCGGTGCAAAGGCACTCACGGCCTTACAGGGAGCGCCCCAGAGTCCGGGCAGCATATATATGGCGAAAGCCAGTGAACAGAGTCCTCCCATAATGCAGATGACGGGCATCGGCTTATGAAACTCGCCGCCAATCTCGTCTTCTTGGAACTTCAACCAGCCGCAGAGGTAGGCTCCCAAGAGACCGAAGATGACAATCCATAGCGAGAGGAATACTTCTCGGTCAAGGATATGCCAGCCGTAAGCCAGGTCGGCCACTGAGAGGAACTTCAGGGCGAAAGCCAGTTCGATGAATCCCAGTACCACCTTCAATGTGGTCATCCATGATCCAGACTTGGGTGCCTGTTTCAGCCAGGCAGGGAACATGGCGAAGAGTGTGAAGGGCAGGGCCAGTGCCAGAGCGAATCCGAACATCCCGATAGCTGGTGCGAGCCAGTTGCCGCTGGTGGTGGTCTCTACGAGCAACAGCCCGATGATAGGGGCTGTGCAGGAAAAGCTGACGAGCACCAGGGTGAAGGCCATGAGGAAGATGGAAATCAGTCCGGTAGTCTTGGTAGCCTTGGAGTCGACATTGTTGGCCCAAGAGTCGGGCAACTTGATTTCGAACCATCCGAAGAAACTCATGGCGAAGACCACGAGCAACAAGAAGAGGAGAACGTTGAACACGGCATTGGTAGACATGGCGTTCAGGGTGTCAGAACCGAAGATGGCTGTCACAAGCAATCCCAGGCTGAGGTAGATGACGATGATAGAGATGCCGTAGGTGATGGCATCGCGGATGCCTTTCTGCCTGTCGTTTTGCGAGCGCTTGAGGAAAAAGCTGACCGTCATCGGGATGATAGGCCAGATACATGGCATGCACACAGCCAGCAGACCGCCAATGAAACCCATCAGCAGGAGGTAGAGCAGGGAACTATTGCCGATATTTCCAGTTGTGGTGCCCAATGCGCGCAGTTCCTCCACTACGGGCTTCCAGAGGTCGGAGCCATCCTCCTGAATCTCTGGGAGTGAAGTGGATGGTTCTGTTACCGAGCCGTTATTAGTATTTCGTGCCGAGTCTCCTTGACTACTGTCTTCCTTGGACAAATTCTCTTTCAGCGGCAAAGCCTTCTCCATGGCAGCATCCTTCGGACTTTCAGGTATGGCCACCTCCCTGGCTTTACCATGTCCTTTGAAGGATATCTCAGATGGGGGCAGACAACTCTCATCGTTGCAGGCACCGTATTCAAGATAGCAGTCAATGGCATAGTTGGGCTTGGTGAACTTCACCTTCTGCACGAACGTCACGCTTTTTTCAAAGTAGCGCAACTCCATCTCGAATACTTTGTCGAATTGTTTGATTTCCTTACCTCTCGACAGCAGTGGGCCGATAGTCTCCACGCCCTCTAGTTTGACTGCGTTGAATGTGGCAGAGATAGGTCCGTCACTGCCCAGGTTGGTGGAGTACACGTGCCACCCAGGATCGATAGTTGCCGAAAACACGATTTCACCCTCGCCACCTTTGAGCTCCATTAGCTGCGAACTGAAATGAACGGGATCCATCATCTGTGCCTGAGCCATCAGACTCAGGATGCAGAGCAACAGGGTGGTGATGGTATTTCTCATTGCTTGAAGAGACTGTCGAGCAGAGTATAAAATGCAGGATCTTCACCAATAACGGTCTTGTAGATCTTACCCTCGGGGGCGATAATGATCTTTGTGGGGAACCCTTGGATGGCATACGCCTCAAGAATCTTAGTGTCGCGAGGGTTGTAGACATGCAGCCAAGGCAGCTGATACTTCTCGACAGCGGCCTTCCATTTCTCCTGAGTATCGTTGCAGTCGATGCCGAGGATTTCGAACTTACCTTTATATTTCTCGTAGTAGTTCTTCATTTCGGGGAAACCCTTGATGCACCAAGGGCACCAGGAGCCCCAGAAATCGAGGATGACATACTTGCCACGCAGTGAGGAGAGTGCGAGGGGCTTGCCGTTGATGTCGTCGAGTGTGAAGTCGGGGGCCAGCTCGGTTCCTTCAGCTGCCTGCTGCTGAATAATAGCTTCTTCAGTTGGCTGCTGATTCTCTGTGTTCGTTACTTGTGTCTTCTGTCCGTTGTTGGCACAGCTGCTCATGGCAACCACTGCCAGCATCATACTGAGGAAAATCTTTTTCATACGTTTGTTTATTCTCATTAGTTTATTGCTCTACGTCGTTAAATCGGCGCAAAGATACACAAAATCCCTAAGACTCAGCAGGATTTAAGGAATTTTATGCTATTTCCCCAGGAACTTCGTGTTCAGATATTCATTGAAGGCTTCCTTGTAATTATCGCCGATAGGCAGGTAGGTGTCGGAATCCATGATGACGCGGTTTTTGTTCACCTCCTGTATCATCTTCAGGTTGATGATGTAGGAGCGGTGTATACGCATGAAATAGGGTGGGAGATACTCCTCCATCTTTTTCATCGACAACAATGTGACGATGGGCTTTTGCTGGCTCTCAAGGTGTATTTTCAAATACTCGCTCATGCCCTCGATGTAGCGGATGTCGCTCACGGCGAGTTTCACCACACGGTAGTCCGTCTTCACGAAAATGGTATCGTCGGAGTCATTATCAGACAGTAATGCGGGAGTGGGCTCTTCCGTTGCGGGTGCAGCAGTCTTAAGGCGTTCCTGTAGACGGTTGGCAGCGCGTCGGAAGTCATCGAGTCCGAATGGCTTGAGCAGATAGTCTACGGCATCCACTTTGAATCCCTCTACGGCATATTCTGAGTAGGCAGTGGTGAACACTACCAGAGGGGGAGCAGCGAGAGATTTCACAAAGTCCATGCCGTTGAGGTCTGGCATGTTGATATCGCAGAAGATGGCATCGATATTCTCCTGATTGAGGATATCCTTGGCTTCGATGGCACTCTGACACTCACCTGCGAGTTCGAGGAATGGGATTTTCTTAATGTAAGCAACGAGCTGTTGGAGTGCCAGGGGCTCGTCGTCGATGGCTAATACTTTAATCATAAGGGTATTGTCAGTTTTACGGTGTATGTATTTTGTTCGTCATTGATATCGAGCGTGTAGCGGTCACCGTAGATGAGGTCCAGACGCTGTTTGACGTTGGTGAGTCCCACGCCGCCATGCTTGTCGTCTTCCTTGGGAATCTTGCTGTTTCGGCAGGAGAATACGAGATGGTCTTCTCTCGACTCAATCTTAACCTCGATGAAGGACTCTTGTCTGTAGGACACGCCATGCTTGAAAGCATTTTCGACGAACGTGATGAACATCAGGGGCGGCACTTCCTTGTTTGGCATCGAGGCAGGTGTATCGACCGTGATTCTCACCTTGTCGGTGTAGCGCAATTTCATCAGTGTGATATAGTTCTGAAGGAAGGCTATCTCTCGATCCAATGGCACGCCCTGCTTATTGCCTTCGTATAGTACGAAGCGCATCATCTTCGACAGTTCGAGGATTGTCTGCTTGGCCTTTTCGGAGTCAATATCGACGAGGGCGTGGATATTGTTGAGCGTGTTCATGAAGAAGTGGGGATTGATCTGGTATTTCAGATATTGCAGCTGCTGCTCGAGGTTCTGTTTCTCCAGATCTTCCATCTTCTGGCGATCTCCGCGTTGTCGGAAGAAGAGTTTGACACCCACGTTCATTCCCATCATCAGGATGAGGATGATGAGCGAGACGAGATCGTGCTGGCCGAACATCAGTGGGGGGCGAAACTCTCTTTGCCAGGGGTGCTTACCTGGCTTCATCCTATGTTCGATACCCTCCATCCTATGTTCGTCTGCCTCCATACGATGCTCAGCACGTTCCATATGGTGCAGACTATCCTCTGGGTGATCCATGTCGCCCATCATCTCCGGAACTTCGGGGCCGTGAAATCCAGGATCTTCACCATCGTGAGGCATGGGTGGCCGTTGGCGGCCCTCTGACTTCAGTTCTATTCTGTTTCTGCGCCCCTCATGGAAATGAGGCCTGTGATTGGTTTGCCAGATGTGGAATATTACAATCAGTGCGATACAGCCTACTACGTATTGCCATTTACGCTGTCGGTAGATGAGTTGTGGTGCTATCAGGTGGTTGTGGATGAGGAATACGATGAAGAAGGGCAAGAACTCCTTCCAAACCATCAGGATCTCATTCCAGTTAAAGGCCACGTCAGTATTGGCGATGCGCACGCTGAGACTGATTACCGGAGCTATGAACAGCATGGCCCATAGCCCCAGATAGATCAGTGTCTCTTGTCGATGTTCTTTCTTGAAACTCACTTCCTATAGTTTTATCGTTGATTATCTGCCGCCGCCGGGTCGATTCCCGCCGCCCCCCATGCCATTTCCGCCACTATAGGAGGAAAGGCTGACGTTGCTGCCACCGCTGACGGTGCATCCTGTGTTGCCCATACCGCCAAAGATTTCAGTACCGTCACCGACGGTAACGCCAGATAGTAGAGTGGGGGCGCTGGCTCCTGACACCACGATACCGCTGCCGCCGCTCTGTGGGGTCTTGAAGGCAAAGGTTTCATTTCCAACAGTCAACGCGTACCATGTATTTCGGCTCCATGATGATGCTTGATAGCAAGTTTGCGTGAGGCTGGCTCCATTCTCCAATCCACCG
>DFGG01000168.1 GCA_002371695.1 bacterium UBA3756 | reverse complement strand
GCGCACACTGGCCGACGAACTGCAGTTGGCCTTCGACTTCTTCAAGGATGAGATGGTGACTGAGCAGGAGGTGGAAGATACCTATGCCAAAGCCGTGCAAGCCATCGAAGACCTGGAACTCAAGAATATGCTCCGTCAGAAAGAAGACCCGATGGATGCTGTGCTGAAGATCAATTCTGGTGCCGGCGGTACGGAGGCTCAGGACTGGGCCTCGATGCTCATGCGTATGTATATGCGCTGGGCGGAGGCTCATGGCTACAAGGTGACCATCTCCAACTTGCTCGACGGCGATGAGGCCGGCATCAAGAGCGTGACGATGCAGATAGAGGGCGACTATGCCTACGGCTATCTGAAGTCGGAGAACGGCGTGCATCGCCTGGTGCGCGTGTCGCCCTTCAACGCTCAGGGCAAGCGCATGACCTCATTCGCCTCGGTCTTCGTTTCGCCATTGGTAGACGATACCATCGAGGTGTATGTTGACCCTGCCAAGCTCTCCTGGGACACTTTCCGAAGCAGCGGTGCTGGAGGTCAGAACGTGAACAAGGTGGAGTCGGGTGTCCGTCTGCGCTACTGGTACACTGACCCCGACACTGGCGAGGAAGAAGAAATCCTTATCGAAAATACTGAGACCCGCGACCAGCCTAAGAACAAGGAGCGTGCCATGACGCTCCTGAAGTCGCAGCTCTACGACCGCGCCATGAAGAAACGCCTGGAGGCGCAGGCCAAGATTGAGGCGGGCAAGAAGAAGATAGAGTGGGGCAGTCAGATACGTAGCTATGTGTTTGACGACCGTCGTGTGAAAGACCACCGTACCAATTACCAGACGACAGACGTCGATGCCGTGATGGACGGCAAGCTCGACGGCTTCATCAAGGCTTATCTGATGGAGTTCCCCGTGAATGACGATAATCAATAATAACAATAAAACATTAAAACTATGGCACAAATTGCAAGAGCATCGAAGAGCACCGAGAAGAAGGTGGCCTATCAGAAGAAAGTAGAAGAGAGTGGCAACAACGTGGTGAAGTACATTTTCTGTGGACTGATCCTGCTGGCCATTCTGTTCGTCATCTATTCCGTCTACATTGTCAGCTGATGGCTGGTCTGGAGATCGAGCGTAAGTTTCTCGTCAAAGGCGACGGCTACAAGCAGTTGGCCTTCGACAGCAGTCGCATTAAACAAGGGTATATCTGTAGTGAGCGCGGACGCACCGTCAGGGTGCGAATCCGTGACTCACGCGGATATCTGACGATCAAAGGTCCCTCGGAAAATGGCGGGTTGAGCCGTTATGAGTTCGAGAAGGAGATAACGCTCGACGAGGCTACCCAGCTGATGGCACTCTGCGAGCCGGGCATCATCGACAAGCGGCGCTATCTCGTGAAGAGCGGTAGCCACACCTTTGAGGTGGATGAGTTCTATGGCGAGAATGAGGGGTTGGTGATGGCTGAGGTGGAGCTGGGCTCCGAGGACGAGTCTTATGAAAAGCCCGATTTCATCGGAGAAGAGGTGACGGGCGACCGTCGATACTACAATTCACAACTGCGCAGGAATCCGTTCAGTGTCTGGGGCGGAGAAGGCAGATAGCCAAGCCGACAGCAGCAGCCAATGTGACGCCGGTGACGTTGGCTGCGAGGTCGAGCCAGTTGCCGTTGCGTGTAGAGGTGCAGTATTCTTGCAGCAGTTCCAGTACTCCCCCCATGGCAATAGGGGCCAGAAAGGCCCAGAAGAACAGTTTCTCATAGTCGGGCTTCGTGTGATGTCGGATGTATTCGATCCATATCACACAGCAGGTGCCGCCATACATGAGGATGTGTACCCATTTGTCGATGAATACCACGTTGTCGAGGGGTGTCTCTGGGAAGAAAGGCACCAGTGAGAGTATCCATACAACCGCGATGCACAGGATGGAACAGGGGTATTTCCTTACGATTTGACTTAACGAAAGCATATTTATTATCAATTTTGGTGCAAAATTAAGAATTATTTTATACTTTTGCAACGAATTTATGAGAAATGTTGAGATGTCAAAACTGAAAAGAGCAAGTTTCGGAAGTAAACTGGGCGTCATCCTGGCCACTGCAGGTTCTGCTGTAGGACTTGGCAATGTGTGGCGTTTCCCGTATATGACGGGCCAGAATGGCGGGGCGGTGTTTATCTTGATATATGTGGGTTGTGTGCTGCTGTTGGGCATACCCTGTATGATCAGTGAGTTTATCATCGGTCGCCATGCGCAGTCCAATACGGCGCGCGCCTTCCGAAAGGTGGGAGGCTTGAATCCGTTGTCGTATATTGGTTATATGAGTGTGCTGACAGGCTTCCTGATAACGGGCTATTATGCAGTGGTGTCTGGTTGGTGCCTGCAGTATATCTGGGCTTCACTGATTGGCCAGCTGGAAGGCGGCGACCCGGCATTCTTCACCAATTACTTCACAACGTTCTCGCAGGATCCGGTGAAACCCATCTTCTGGACTTTCCTCGTGTTGTCGATCACGGCTTTTGTGATAGTCCACGGTGTGCGTGATGGCATCGAGCGGGCCTCGAAGCTGATGATGCCCACCTTATTTATATTATTGCTGATTATCGTGGGCGCTTCGTGCATGTTGCCGGATGCCGATGATGGTATTGAATTCCTCTTTAAGCCCGACTGGAAGATGATCAAGGGCGATGTGTTTCTCGGGGCACTGGGACAGTCGTTCTACTCGATGAGCATCGCCATGGGATGCATCTGTACCTACGCCAGTTATTTCTCGAAAGAGACCCGCCTGCTGGGTACTGCCGCTCAGATCGGTATCATCGACTGTCTGGTGGCTATCCTTGCCGGCTTGATGATCTTCCCGGCCGCTTTCTCGGTGGGCGTCAATCCCGACAGCGGTCCGTCGCTCATCTTCATCACGCTGCCGAACGTGTTCCAGCAGGCGTTCTCTGCCATTCCGACGGTAGGCTATATCATATCGTTGTTGTTCTATGCCCTGTTGTCGATGGCTGCTCTCACCTCGCTCATTTCGCTGCATGAGGTGAGCACCGCTTTCTTTCAGGAGGAGTTCCGTCTGCCTCGGCGTAGTGCAGCCCTGATTGTCACGGCCTCCTGTATCGTGATGGGTGCCTTCTGCTCGCTGTCGTTAGGTCCCTCAGGACAGTATATGCAACTGTTCGGCAAGTCGCTGTTCGACTTATTCGACTTTGTGACGGGGCAGTTGTTCCTGCCCATGGTGGGCTTCCTGAC
>DFGG01000105.1 GCA_002371695.1 bacterium UBA3756 | reverse complement strand
TCTCGGTGTTATATTTCTGCAGCTTTGTCGTGGCATCGTTCAGCCCTACATATATTTTTGCCTCAGTCATACTTTTATTTATTCCGCTTCTATATAACCAACCTCTGCAAGGTGTTATAAAAACGCCTCTGCTTTCGGTCAGTCGAAAACTTTGCAGCAAAGTTAAACAAATTATCTGAGACAGCAAAGAAAAAAGCAAAAAACATATCCAGAAAAATGTCCTGCTCCATATTGGCTATGAAACAGGACAAGATAATTATGCTTTTAAATGTCAAACGGATAATGTTTGTTAATATGTTCTATTTTTCTTCTCTTTTATTTGGAGATTAAGACAGAATCTGTCCCCCGATCAAGAGGGCTTTTTACTATTCAATCGGTGGAATAGGTTTTTTGCCTTCCCAATTACCAATTTTCTATCATAACAAATTTATTAATAGACAACGATGAGAAGATTATTTTTTTTATTTTTATTCTTGCTACATCATTTTTATACTTTTGCATATTCATTCTTGACGTCTTCAGCTGGAGGTAACTGCTCAGGATAGATACCACGACCAACAAGCATATCTCGTACAGCAGTATTATTATCGATATGTTCCTGTTCTATGGGCTTTTGACCATAAAGGTCTTTAGTCTGAACATTGACAGAGGTCATTTCTGCTGCAAGATCCTTAGCTTTTATACTGATAGTTGGTAGGAAATCAGCAAGCGGCCGATTGTCTGGTGCATTGAGTTTACGCTTCAGCAATTTGGTATCGATATGGAACAAGGCCTTATCTCCTTTGGAACGGATGATGGCAAATCCCTTACTATCGACACCTCTTTCATATAATACACCAGAAAGTGTCTTTTCCGTCTCTGCAAGTTTTGCTCTGGCTTGAACTCGCTCGTAATCCAAAAGTCGCTGTTCTATCAGCTCTGCTCGGCGGGTTTGCACAGCAAAATAGTTCTGTGCAAAGGCAATCTCGGGCTTGCGAGAATCGCCATTCTGAGCAACAAGATAGCAGGCATAGCGGGTGAGCATGATATTGTCTACCTCTCTTTCAGCACCTTTAGGCATCGCTATCGTTTTGCTGACGTCAGCAAAATGATCGGCGACTTTCATGCCAGCATTCTCACAGGCTGTCTTTGCTTTGTCAACAATAGCCAGAAAGTTACGCCTACAGCAGTGGGCTTTGGAACAATATTCCCACCTTGGGAATGAAATGTTCCCACACTGGGAACAAAGTGTTCCCATTAGGGGGAATAATTCGCCACAATAAGGGACACTTATTTCATGATAAGTGGCGGTTATTCCTGAATAAGGATTAGTTATTTTGGAATACTCGCCACTTTTTGGCTAAACCTAACATTCTGCTTATAAGAATCCCTTTATTTAAAGGTGTTTTGAGCAATTGGAATGCCTGAAATACCTAACATGAAACCTAACATAAACCTAACGTCATACCTAACATCTGACCTAACATCGGATCGACGATGATGACCTCGTATCAAATTTCGTTTAACATTTGAAATAAATCGTGCTTTTTTAACGCCAAAGATTTGCAAGCCATCGAATTTTTTTGTATCTTTGCACTCAGAAAATGCGAAGCTGCTTAATCGCAGCCTAGCATTCGGAAAATCGCTGTGAAAAGCGCATCGTCCAATAAGGATATAGCATCAAGGACTTAGTTTAACATTAAAATCATTTTTCTCATGAGTAAGACAACTCTTATCAATGGGGAGTCGCTGAGTGCGTCTCTCGAAATCACGCTCGCTGTCGAGCAGTTTCTCAAAGAAAACTATCTGTTCCGCCGAAATGTGCTGAACGGAAAGGTAGAGCTGGCCACTAAGCAGGCCAGTAAGAATGGTGAAAATGCCGAGGAGGAAACACCAGACAATTGGCGCCCTCTGACGCAGGAAGCCCTTAACAGTATCATCCGCAGGGCCAAGAAGGAACAGGTGTGCGAGAAAGGCAGTCCGAAGACAGAAATCATGGAGTTTGTACACTCCGAGGATGTGCCAACACACAATCCCATCGGCCACTACCTGAGCAACCTGCCTAAGTGGGACGGACAGAACCACATCGCACAGCTCTTCAGCCGTCTGCCTGGCATCACCTCTGAACAACAGGGATTTCTTGCTACCTGGCTACGCTCGGCTGTGGCTCATTGGCTGCAGATGGATACGCTGCACGGCAACGAATGCGTGCCAGTACTAATAGGTGCGCAGGGATGTGGTAAGACCACCTTCTATCATCGTCTGCTGCCGCCAGAGCTTCGTGAGTATTATCTGGATCACCTCAATCTGTCGAATAAGTTCGATAAGGAGATGGCGCTGACGAACAATCTGCTGGTAAACCTCGATGAACTCGAAGCGATCCGGCCTTCTCAGCATGCAGCCTTGAAGCAGACACTCTCGAAAAGCAAGGTGAACGGCCGCCCCATCTATGGAGCCTCGCAGGAAGACAGGCCTCGCTATGCCTCATTCGTGGCTACCACGAACAATCCTCACCCTTTGACAGACCCAACGGGTAGTCGTCGATACATTTGCCTCTCGATTCCTGATGGTTTGTTCATCAACAATACGGGTGAGATTGATTACGGACAGCTCTATGCCCAGGTGATATATGAACTGAATGTCACCAAGACACCCTATTGGTTCAGTAATGAAGAGGTAGCGCGTATTCAGCAGTTGAACCAGAACTATCTGGAACAGAAAGACATTGCAGAGATGGTAGAGGTGTGCTTCCGTAAGCCCAAAGAGGGTGAGACTGCAAAGATGATGAACTCGAAGATGCTGCTGATGCAGATTCAGAAGGATTACCCCTCGGTAGAGATCAATCACGGCAATAAAGTTCGCATCGGAAAGGCCATGAGTAGCCTCGGCTACGAGTCAACTGATCACAGCAATGTGCCTTTCTACAAAGTCATCCCTGTGAAAGTGGCCTGATGTTAGGTATGACGTTAGGTTTATGTTAGGTATTTGTTAGGTTTCATGTTAGGTGTGCGCGGCACGTCTGATGGACCTAAATGGTTAGAAATGAGGTAATTAATAAATTTGAATGTTAGGTATTATGGATAAAGAACTAAAATTTGAAAATATCCCTTACGGATATAGTGTTTGTTTCAATGGCGATTGTGCCCTGCGTGAAACGTGTATGCATTATCTGGCTGGACAGTTGCAGCCAGCGAACAGGTATAGTGGCCATGCTATCTATCCGATGGCCTGGAAGAGTGGTACCTGCCAGAGCTATCGCGAGAAGAAACTCGTTAAGAAGGCATGGGGCTTCTCAAAGCTCTATAAGAATGTGCCTTACTACCAGAGGGCTGAGGCACGCCAATGCGTCAGGAGTTACTTCAGTAGCGGCAACGGCCCTTACTACCGCTATCATCATGGGGAGAATAAGCTTTCGCCCACTCAGCAGGCAGATATTCTGGCAATCATCGCCAAGTTCTGTCCCGTCGATGACATCAAGTTCGACCACTATGTGACAGATTGGGACTTTGATTAGAAAAAAGGGCGCCAGCAAAACTTGGCGTCTTTTTTTCTGTCTTAAAGAGATCGGGTTGTAATGAAGTCGTTTTCCAATTTACCACCACTGCATCAGCGTGCACGCCTCATGGTGTTTACATGCTCAATCCTTAAAGGGTGTTAAATTTATCGTATTTCAATAAAGTTTTATCGTTTTTATTTGGAGGATAACAAGAAAAGATATACTTTTGCATATCGAAATTCAATAAATATCACTAATTAAACGATAAAAGTTATGAAAAAGAAGTTGAATGTATTCTGTGTGTTGATGCTGGTGCTGAAGGCTGCACAGGTGATTATCGGCAACGTCATGAGCTTTGGAGAGAACGCCGCAGCCTTCAATAAAGGATGGGAAGAGGGCAGGCAAGCTAGCAACATGTCATTCTCTTGGGGTGATTTTTTCGAAATGATGATATGTCTTGCCGTCATCTTCCTCATCATACGTGCACTCATTGCCTTTGTCAGGTTTATACTGAATGTGAATCGTGACAGGGTGTTCGTTTGGGATAATGTCCCCTTGTTACGCTGGACAGGGTGGGGCATGTTGTCCTCTACTGTCATCATCTTCGTTTACGACTTGTTGAATCATGTCCCTGCTGACAAAATCTATAACGAAACGATAGACGATTTTATCTTCAGTGTATTCTGCCTGATTACGGCTGAAGTATTTGTCATCGGGTTGAAACTGAAAGAAGAACAGGACTTAACAATCTAAGGAGCGATGGGAAGAATTGTAGTCAATCTGGATGTGGAGATGGCCAAGCGGAAGATGTCGCTCAGCGAACTGGCTGAACGAGTGGGGCTCACGCTGGCCAACCTCTCCATCCTAAAGACAGGAAAGGCCAAGGCCGTGCGCTTCACCACCCTTGAGGCTATCTGCCGAGAACTGGGATGCCAGCCAGGCGACATACTGGAATACAGAGATGAGTAAACGATATCCAACATGAATCTGGTGCAAGGCAGTTATCCCAGTTTGGCTCTGGTCTCTTCGAGGATTGCCAATAGGTCGTTCATCGTTTCAGCGCGGAGCATGGCGATGCGCGTCTGTCGGAAGTCGGGGATGCCCTTGAAGATGGGGGTAGCAGCGAGGTGTCTGCGAGTGTGGAGGATGCCTCGCTTCTCGTCGATGCGCTCCACGTTGATGCGCAACAACTCTTCGAGAATATCGAGTTTGGCGTTGAAATCGAGGTTTTTTGTGCCAGTTTGATCCAGATAGTCGCGTACCTCTTTAAATATCCAGGGGCGCCCGAAGGTGGCACGACCTATCATGACAGCATCCACACCGTATTCGTCGAAGGCCCGTTTGGCTTCTTCCGCAGAGGTGATGTCGCCATTGCCGATGATAGGGATATGGATGCGAGGATTGCGCTTCACCTCGCCGATAAGCGTCCAGTCGGCCTGTCCTGTGTACATCTGACTGCGGGTGCGCCCGTGAATGGTCAAGGCCTGAATGCCGCAGTCTTGCAGTTGTTCTGCCAGTGTGGTGATGATTAGCTGTTCGTGGTTCCAACCCAGACGGGTCTTCACGGTGACGGGCAGTTTCACGGCATCGACAACCTTGCGCGTGATCTCCAGCATCTTGGGGATGTTCTGCAACATGCCTGCCCCAGCCCCCTTGCCAGCCACCTTCTTCACAGGACAGCCGAAGTTCAGGTCGATGAGGTCAGGGCCTGCTTGTTCCACAATCTTCGCAGCCTCCACCATCGCCTCCACATCACGTCCGTAGATCTGAATACCCACAGGGCGCTCTGTGTCGCTGATGGTTAGTTTCGAGATGGTTGACTTCACATCACGAATGAGGGCTTCGGCACTCACAAACTCCGTATAGACCATTGCAGCACCGAAACGCTTGCACAGCAGTCGGAACCCGATATCCGTCACATCCTCCATCGGTGCGAGGAACACGGGATGATCTCCAAATTCTATGTTACCTATCTTCATTTCGCGTGCAAAGATACTAATAATTGACAAAAAAACGGCGAATTATTTGGTTAATTCGTAATCTTGCACTATCTTTGCGGCGAGTTAACGAACTTAAATTGACACTATGGAGCAATTATTGCATTATGTGTGGAAGCACAAGCTGTTCCCCTTGCGGGAACTGCAGACAAGCGACGGTGATGCCGTCGAAGTGATTGATCCTGGCTTGCATAATCGCAATGCCGGGCCTGACTTCTTCAATGCGAAGGTCAGAATCGGACGCACCTTGTGGGTGGGGAATGTGGAGATACACGACAAGTCGTCGGACTGGTATCTGCACGGGCACGACAAGGACCAGCGCTATGACAACGTCATCCTGCATGTGGCTGGCGTGCTCGATGCGGAGGTGATGAACACCAATGGCGAGTTTATCCGTCAGCTACAGCTCGATGTACCCGACAATGTCAGAGACCATTATGACGAACTGCTGAAGACGGATAGCTATCCGCCTTGCTACAAGGTGATTCCAGACCTGACACGCCTGATGGTGCACTCTTGGATGGCGGCTTTGCAGACAGAACGTCTGGAGCAGAAGACAGAAGCTATCAAACGACGGGTAGAACAGTGCGGTGGTTCGTGGGAGGATGCCTATTTCGTGACGCTGGCCCGTAATTACGGCTTCGGCATCAATAACGATGCCTTCGAGGTGTGGGCACAGAACCTCCCGCTCTCGGCTGTGGCCCATCATCGTGATGACCTCTTCCAGATTGAGGCGATCTTCATGGGGCAGGCTGGACTATTGGAACTGGATACGATACCCGACTATTATCAGCAGGCGGCACTCAACGAAGGCTACTTCGCCAAATTACGCAATGAGTACCTCTATCTGGCCCACAAATTCTCGATGAAACCGATGGATTTCCGTCTCTGGCGCTTCCTGCGGCTGAGACCACAGAACTTCCCGCATATCCGTATCTCGCAGTTGGCAAACCTCTATTATCAACAGAAGGCGGGTCTGAGCCAACTGGTGGAGTGTGAGACCATCGAACAGCTGAAGACGCTGCTCTCCTCACACGTCACACCCTATTGGGAGACGCACTACACCTTCGGCTCCACCAGTTCACGAACGGAGAAACATCTGACCTATGGCTCGCTGAACCTGCTCATGATCAATACGGCCATTCCGATGCTCTTTGCCTATGGGCGTCATCGCTCGAAAGAGGTGCTCTGTGATCGAGCCTTCGACCTGCTGGAGCAGTTGAAGCCAGAGAATAATCATATCATCCGCATGTGGCTGCAGGTAGGACTGCCCGTCGAGACAGCAGGCGACTCACAAGCACTGATCCAACTTAAGAAGGAATACTGCGACAAGAAGGATTGTCTCCGTTGTCGCTTTGGCTATGAATATCTTAAACGCAAATAACACTATGAACAAAGAAGAGATTTTCTACACAATGGCGCTGACGCGGCTGACGAACTTCAACTATCAGCAGGCGCTGGAACTATATCGGATGGTGGGAAGTGCCCAGCTGCTCTATGAGTATCGCAGTCATATCGGTGACGTCATCGGAGAGTCTTCTCCCAGACTGGTAGAGGCCCTGAAGAACTGGGATGAAGCGATGAAACGGGCAGAAGTGGAGTTGATGTATATGGAGGAACATAATATCCGAGCCTTGACATTGACAGACGAAGACTATCCTCAACGGCTCACGGAATGTCAGGATGCGCCTATCATCTTATATTATAAAGGTAATGCCGACCTGAATCAGGCCAAGATTGTCAGCATCGTGGGCACACGGCAATGTACGCAGTACGGACAGGACCTCATCCACCGCTTCATCGCAGACTTGCGACAGGCTTGTCCTCAGGTGCTTATCGTCAGCGGCCTGGCCTACGGTGTCGATATCCATGCCCACCGTGAGGCTTTGGCAAATGGTTATGATACGGTGGGTGTGCTGGCGCATGGACTGGATCAGATCTATCCTTATCGCCATCGTGAGACGGCTGACGCGATGCTCAGGCATGGGGGACTGCTTACGGAATTTATGACCCAGACCAATGCCGACAAACCCAATTTCGTGAGACGGAACCGTATCGTGGCAGGGATGGCTGATGCTACCGTACTAGTGGAGAGCGCAGCTAAGGGCGGTGGGCTGATTACTTGCGAGATTGCCCAGAGCTACGATCGCAGCGTGTTTGCTTTCCCAGGTAATGTCAATGCGGAATTCTCGAAGGGGTGTAATGATCTCATCCGTGACAACGGGGCGGCTTTAATCTCCAATGCAGGAGACTTCCTGCGTGCGATGAACTGGCAGGATGAGGCGCTTCGCCAGCAGGCACTTACCGATGGAATCGAGCGAAATCTCTTCCCTGACCTCTCTCCAGAAGAGCAGAAAGTGACCAGCCTGTTACAAGAGACCAACGACCTGCCGTTGAACATGCTCAGTGTGAAGACAGGCTTTCCCATCGGCCAACTCACGGCCCTGCTGTTCCAATTGGAGATGAAGGGCGTCGTCAAGCCCCTCGCAGGCGGTATGTACCACTTATTGATGTAAAAGAATTATAATTCTTGATACTGAATTCTTCATTCTTAATTTTATGTCGTACCTTTGCAGCGACATTAATTCGAATTAAGTATGAAAATAGCTTTAATCGGCTACGGCAAGATGGGCAAGATGATTGAGCAGATCGCCCGTGACCGTGGTCATGAGATTGTGAGTATCATTGATATTGACAACCAGCAGGACTTTGACAGTCCGGCATTTGCATCGGCTGATGTGGCCATTGAGTTCACGGCCCCACAGGTGGCTTATGGTAACTACTTGAAGGCCTGGGCCAAGGGCGTGAAGGTGGTGAGTGGTTCCACGGGGTGGCTTAAGGATCATGGCGACGACGTGCGTAAGGCCTGTGCCGAAGAGGGCAAGACACTCTTCTGGGCCTCAAATTTCAGCATCGGTGTGGCTATCTTCTCAGCCGTCAACCGTTATCTGGCCAAGATCATGAATCAGTTCCCACAATACGATGTGGAGCTGGAGGAGACCCATCATGTGCATAAGCTCGACCATCCCTCAGGTACCGCCATCACGCTGGCTGAGGAGATTGTGGAGCGTCTGGACCGTAAGGAAGGCTGGGCTGAGGAGACAACAGATCCGAAGCTGCTGCGTGTGGATGATATCCGTCGTGGTGAAGTGCCAGGTATTCACACCATCCGTTATGATTCAGATGCCGACCTGATCACCATCTCTCATGATGCCCATTCTCGAAAGGGCTTTGCCCTTGGTGCCGTGTTGGCTGCTGAATACACGAAGGATCATCAGGGACTGTTGACCATCTCGGATATGTTTAAATTTTGAAACATAGGTTAAAAGCGCAACTTTCAGAATGGCTGTTGCGTCAAACCTGTGAATGAAGTGTTTAACAATCATGGAGAAAAAGAAAGAATTCAATCCTAAAGTCCAGTGGGCTAAGTTTATCGTCGTACTCATACTCTATCTGCTGTTCCTCTATTGGGTCAAGAGCTGGTGGGGACTGCTTGTCATACCTTTTATCTACGACATTTATATTACCAAGAAAATCAAGTGGCAGTGGTGGAAGGAGGCTGAGAAGCCGGTTAAGTTCGTCATGTCGTGGGTCGATGCGCTGGTGTTCGCCTTGGTGGCTGTCTATTTCATCAATCAGTTCTTCTTCCAGAATTACGTGATTCCATCGAGTTCGCTGGAGAAATCGCTGCTGACGGGTGACTACCTGTTCGTATCTAAAGTCAGCTACGGTCCCCGTATTCCTCAGACACCGTTGACAATGCCGTTGACGCAGCACACGTTGCCCGTTGTGGAATGTAAGAGCTATATCGAGTGGCCCCATTGGGACTATCGCCGTGTGAAGGGTCTGGGCGAGGTGCAGTTGAATGATATCGTAGTATTTAACTTCCCTGCAGGCGATACCCTCTGTTCTGCCCCCCAGTATCAGGCATACGACTATTACCAGATGTGTTATTCAATCGGTTACCAGCTCTACCCGAACCGTCCTGACCCAGACTCGCTGTCGGCAGAGGATCGTATCCGTTACTTCGATGCCATCTATGCTGCAGGTCGTGCTGAACTCCGGCGCAACCGTGCCGAGTATGGTGAGATTATCACCCGTCCTGCCGACCGTCGTGAGAACTATGTGAAACGTTGTGTAGGACTGCCCGGACAGACGCTGCAGATACGTAATCGCATTGTCTATCTCGATGGTAAGCCCAATAAGGAGCCCGAGAATGTGCAATATACCTACTACGTGAAGCTGAAGCAGGCTATCCCCGACGAGCTTATGCAGGACTTGGGTATCTCAATGGAAGACCTGACAAGTCTGAACACGATGGGTTATATGCCGTTGACTAAGCGTGCATTGACCATGTTGCAGGCTCATAAGGAGATTGTAGAGAGTGTCAAGTTGAATACGGATGCCAGCGACCTGGAAATCTACCCGCTCAATGGTAATAAGCATTGGACGCGTGACAATTACGGACCAGTCTGGATTCCGAAAAAGGGCGAATCCATCGCACTTACACTCGACAATATCGCCATTTACGAGCGTCCCATCAAAGTCTATGAGGGTAATGACCTCCAGATTCGTGATGGTCGTATCTACATCAATGGCAAGGAGGCCAAGCGCTATACCTTCAAGATGGACTACTACTGGATGCAAGGTGACAATCGCCACAACTCTGCCGACTCCCGCTATTGGGGCTTCGTGCCTGAGGATCACATCGTTGGCAAGCCCATCTTCATCTGGTGGTCGAGCGATCCAGACCGTCGTGGATTCAGTAGTGTCCGTTGGAGCCGTCTTGGCAGCATTGTTGACAATATCAAGTAAGCAGGCTCCATGGAGGTGCTGCTGAGTACA
Source organism: bacterium UBA3756 (assembly GCA_002371695.1). Next base: position 49,297 of record DFGG01000105.1, on the reverse strand, counting down.
ACCTATTTCGGCCCGGTGCAGTGGTATCAGAAACTGCACCGGGCCGAACATGTACAGATAGAACGGTGGGAGAGTTTTCAGAAACAGACCTATCGTAACCGTTGTCTCATCGCTACGACACAAGGCATTCAGGCCTTGACCGTTCCTGTGGTAAGAGGGGAGACATCGCTGATTAAAGACCTCCGAATCAGTGATCATGGCAACTGGCGCCATCTGCATTGGAATGCGCTACAGAGTGCTTACGGTGAGTCACCTTTCTTTGAATATTATCAGGACGATATACGTCCGTTTTTCCAGAATCGATGGGAGTTCCTGCTAGATTTCAATGAAGCTATCCGTGAGAAGATGTGCGAATTGATCGACATTCAGCCGCAGGTTTCATATACAGAGCAATGGGAGGAGAATAGCCCGTCTTTGGATTATCGGGAAGCTATTAACCCCAAGCACCCTGCTCCTGATGCTGATTTCGTGTCAAAGCCTTACTATCAGGTCTATCAGCAGAAACATGGTTTCCTGTCTAATCTATCTATCCTTGACCTCCTCTTCAATATGGGGCCAGAGGGGATTTTCTGGCTTTGAGACATACTATGAGACAAATAAAAAATAAAATTACTAACATTCTATGAAGAAAACCTTGGTTTTGGCATTCTGCCTGGGACTATGTCTCATTGCTGTAGGACAGACGAGACATTTCTATACGTCAGAGCGACTGGCGAGTAACCTGATTACCTGTATCTGTCAGGATAAGGCTGGTTATATCTGGATTGGCACGGAGTATGGCCTGAACAAATACGACGGCTATCGTTTTACCAACTATTTCCATGATGTAAACAATGCAGCCAGCATCAACAGCAATAATGTCACCTCACTTTTTGTTGATCAGAATGGTGGTCTATGGGTTGGTACGGGCATCGGTCTGGCCTATTATAATGATGCTAATGATAATTTCGAGCGAATTCCGTTGGCCAATGTGGAGGCTGCACGTGTCAATGATATCATTCAGGAAGACGACAATCATCTGCTGATCGGAACGGCTGGTTATGGCTTGTTCCGACTTGATATCCGTGAAAAAAAGGTGGTACAGGTAGAGCGCTACGCTACTGGTGATGATGATTATTTCAATCATATATTGATAGACGACCAGGGTAATTTCTGGAAAGGTGGGGCAGGAACAGTGATCACTTGCCGTTTGCGCGACAAGACGGTACAGCACTTTGACTCTCCTTATGGTTCCGTGACGACTTTCGTTCCTTATCAGGGCGGTGTCCTCATGGTTTGTCAGCGCGGACTGATGTTCTATCGTGATGGACAGATTTTAACCGATTTCATCGATACCAGCATCTTCGGCGGAGAGATAGTTCAACTGCGTACCGCCCTTTGTGATGATAAGGGGAACTTATTCCTTGGCACACTTGGCAAGGGACTCTGCTGGGTGCCTCAGGGCTCTCATCGCTTGCAGCGCTATGAGTATGCCAGTCTTTCATTCGACTTGAAGACTACCAACGTATGGGCACTCTATGCCGACAATCAGGATAACCTTTGGGTAGGCTGTCTGAAACGTGGTCTGCTTCTGTTGCCTCAGCAGGAGCCGCAGTTCAGTTCGTGGAGTCTCTCGGCACAGAATGTGAGTGTCGGCGGTTCGGTGACTTCTTTCTGTCTGGGTGATGGAGGAATCACGTGGTGTGCTGTTCAGAATAATGGTATCTATGGCTTCGATGGAAACGGCAAAATGGTAGCCCATCCGGCTTCCCCTCCGAAGACCTATTCAATCTATCGTGACAGACAGGGGGCCTACTGGATTGGTTCCGATGATGGCGTCTATAGCTATAATCCCCTGACGGGTGCCTATTCCAAAGTGTTTACGCTGGAATGTGACTACATCAACTTGATGACTGACGATGGTCAAGGTCGGATGTTTATTTCGACTTACTCCAAGGGCTTTACCTCCTATGATGTCAAGACCAAGGCGATACGTCACTTCTCAATGCGTGATGAAGACAAGGTAAGGGGACGGTTGCATAACAACTGGGTGATGACCATGATGGTGGATAGTCGTGGTAAATTGTGGATTGGCACCTCGTCGAACCTCTGCTGCTATGACCCAGTAAATGACAATTTCCATCCCTACGGCTGGGAGGTGATGCTGGAAGGCAAGACCATCTATTCACTCTATGAAGACCGCGACCATCGTGTCCTTGTAGGAACAGATGCTGGCATCTTCCTATACAATCAGAAGGAAGGTAAGGTGGTGCCACTACCTGGGGCTGAGATACTCGCTAACAAAGTCATCTGCGGTATGATACAAGACCAATATGGTGACCTCTGGTGTAGCACGTCGATGGGTATCTGGCAGTATCAGCGCGATGAGCAGCGCTGGATCACGCATGTTAGCGGTAATGGCCTGACAACCAGAGAGTATGTTCGTGGCCTGTCCATGCAGGATGCTACGGGTAATCTCTTCTTTGGTATTAGTGATGGTATAACAACCTTCCATCCCGCCGCTCTGCGTGATGCACATCCCACTAAGGAGGCCGTCCATCTGACAGGACTGTTCATAGGCAGCAACCCCGTGAATTGTAATACGCTTTCTGATGGTACACGTGTGATGACTGAGCCTTTGGCCGATAGTCATCATTTCACCCTCTCCTATATCGACAATACCTTCACGATGGAGTTCTCGCTCTTCAACTACGCCAATACAGATAATGTCGTCTTTGAGTATCGGATGAACGGTGCGAAGGAATGGTCTCAGACGAATGTGGGCAGCAATGTGATATCGTTCAATCATATCCAGCCTGGTTCCTACACCCTGGAAGTGAGAGCCAATGAGAATGGTGTCTATACCGAACCACAGACTTACTATATCGTCGTGCGTGCCCCCTGGTATCGTTCCGCGTGGGCGTACCTTATTTATATATTAGGCGCATTCGGCATCATCGGTCTGATTGGATGGAGCTGGAAGAAAAGCACCACTCGCCAGCTCGATGAGGAGAAGATGAAGTTCCTTATCAATGCCACCCATGACATCCGTTCACCGCTGACGCTGATCATGAGTCCGCTCCACAAGCTGCTGCGCCAGGATTTCGACAGTGATGTGAAGAACGAGCTCAAGACCATCGAGCACAATGCCCAGCGCGTCCAGAACCTGGTGAACCAGATACTCGACATCCGTAAGATCGACAAGCAGCAGATGAAGCTGCAATGTCAGGAGACGGATATGGTGCAGTATGTGGGTAACATCCTGAAATCCTACGAATATACGGCCAAGGAACGGAATATCGACTTCCGTTATGCCCCTTCTGTCGATAAGTTGAAGGTGTGGCTCGACCGTAATGCCCTCGATAAGATTGTGGACAATCTGCTCTCTAACGCTTTTAAATATACTTACGACAATGGCACTATCGAGGTACGTGTATCGGAAGAGGGTACAGAGAATGCCGTACTGCAGGTAATAGATAATGGCATGGGCATCAAGGGCGATGCAACCAAGATTTTCGAACGATTCTATCAGGGCAGCAACTCGCGTTCTGTCCATATCGAGGGTACGGGCATCGGTCTGAACCTCTGTAAGATGATGGTTGAGATGCATCACGGCTCTATCATGGCTGCCAATCGCGACGATGCTCAGGGCAGTATCTTCACCGTAAAACTGCCGCTGGGCAAGAGTCACTTGAAAGCCGAGGATATTCTCATACCAGATGAGACAGACAAGACACAAAGGCCGAAGGCACAGTCTAACTATCGTGTGCTGGTGGTCGATGACGATGTGGAGATTGGCACCTATATCCAGCAGGAGCTCGGTATTTATTATAGGGTGACACCCGTGACGAGTGCCCGTGAGGCCCTTCGCCTGTTGCTGGGTGCCGAGGAAGATAGGCAGTTCGACCTCGTCGTGAGTGATGTGATGATGCCTGAGATGGATGGATTCACCATGCTTCGCATGATTAAGACTAATATGAACATCAGCCATATCCCTGTGGTGATGCTGACCTCTAAGTCGGATGTCGCCAACCGTCTGGAAGGTCTGGAGAAGGGGGCTGATGCATTCCTGGCCAAGCCATTTGATATGGATGAGCTCCACGTCATCATCAACAACCTGATCAGCAAAAACCTACGCCTGAAGGGTAAGTTCTCTGGTGTCCAGCAACAGAAAGACAAGGTCGTTGAGACAAAAGTGAAAGGTAACGACGAGGTGCTGATGGAACGTATCATGAAGGTGGTCAACGATCATCTTTCCGATAGTGACTTCAATGTAGAGGTGCTTACCAAGGAGGTCGGCATCAGTCGTGCCCAGCTTCACAGAAAGATGAAAGAGATGACAGGATTACCCATCAGCGAGTTCATCCGAAACATCCGTCTGGAGCAGGCGGTACGTCTCTTAAAGGAGCAGAAAATCAATGTGACGCAGGTGGCATACACTGTAGGATTTAGCAATCTTGCACACTTTTCTACCGTCTTCCGTAAGCAATTTGGTGTCTCACCGACCGAATATATTGAGCAAAATCTGCAAGAAGAGACAAAAATGCAATGAAACGAAACGTACGTTAAACCCCGTAATAGAAAATCTGCCTACCTTTGCGGCAGATTTTTTTTATGTCTAATTTTTATTATTAACTAACAAAACCAAACGTATGAGTTTCAAAGCAATGAAAACAGCCTTATGTGCAGGATTGTGCTTTCTGGGCATAATCAGCGCACAGCAGGTGTCGGCAGCTTCCGAGCAGGTTGCTGCTGTTCAGCAAACGAGACAGGCAACTGGTCATGTAACCGACTCTCAGGGTCCGCTGATCGGTGCCACGGTCATGGAAAAAGGTACCAACAATGGTACTGTTACCGATTTTGACGGTAACTTCACTCTTAATGTTAAGCCAGGCGCAACGCTCGTCATCTCCTATGTTGGCTATGAGTCACAGGAAGTCAAGGCTGGCGACAACGTACGCGTGAACCTTAAGGAAGACGGCCATGTAGTCAACGAGGTGGTGGTTATCGGTTACGGTACCCAGCGTCGTGAGGCCGTTACTGGTTCTGTTGCCAATATCGGTGGTGAGAAACTGAATCAGATTGCTGCTTCTAACGCAGCTGAGGCTCTGCAGGGTCGTGTAGCCGGTGTGCTCATGACACAGACTTCTTCAAAGCCAGGTGCCGAGATGCAGATCCGTATCCGTGGTCAGCGCTCTCTGAGTGCTTCTAACGACCCGCTGATCGTGCTCGACGGTATTCCTTTCATGGGTCAGCTTTCTGATATCAACCCTGCTGACATCAAGTCAATGGATATCCTGAAGGATGCTTCTGCAACCGCTATCTACGGTTCTCGTGGTGCTAACGGTGTGATCATCATCACCACCGTGAAGGGTTCTCAGGGTACACCTGCCAAGGTAACCTATAATGGTTATGTAAGTTTTAAGAAGCCATTTAAGAAGTACCCGATGATGGATGGTCCTACCTACAGCAAGTTCCGTAAGTATGCCAATATGTATAAGAACTCAGTGGATGAGGATGACAATATCAACACCGACTGGCAGGATCTTTACTATAAGACAGGTGTAGGCTATAGCCATGATATCAGTGTAGCCGGCGGTACCAACGGCGGTAGCTATAGCTTCGGTGCCGGTTACTATCACGACGAGTCTGTCGTTCCGACTGAGGGCTATAACCGTATCTCTATTCGCGGTAACTTCGATCAGAAGGTCGGTCAGTGGTTCCGTTTCGGTCTGAGTACCAACAACAGCTATCGTAAGACGGAGGGAGTCAACAACATGTATGCCGTTCTGGCTTCTACGCCAATCTCAAGTCCGTATGACAAGGATGGCAACCTGAAGCGCTACAACACGCTGCCCGCCGACGACCAGGTGGTGGTTACTCGTGAGACGGTAGAGCGCGACAAGGATGTATGGCTGAGCGAGAACACTGGCTTCGGTTCTTACAACACGCTATTCGCTGAGTTGAAGTGCCCGTGGATCGAGGGTCTGTCTTACCGTGTGAACGTCGGTCTCAACATCCGTACTTCCAAGCAGGGTGGTTTCACTGGTACTGGTATCAACAACAAGGATGCCAATGCCGTCAACAGTGGTTCTGTCTATGAGAACCAGACCCGCAACTGGGCTGTTGAGAACCTCTTGACCTATGATCGCGTATTCGCTGAGAAGCACAACCTGAATGTGGTGGCTATGTACTCTGCAGAGCAGACTCGCTACGAGCAGTCTGGTGCTTCTGCTCAGGAGATTCCTGCCGACTACTTCCAGTACTATGCACTCGACAAGGCTACTGGTCAGTCAAACCTGACTGGTTATGGTTACAACCAGAGCGGTCTGATGTCGTGGATGGGTCGTGTGATGTACTCTTATGATAACAAATACATGATTTCTGCAGCTGTTCGTGCTGATGCTTCTTCTCGTCTGGCTCCTGGCCATAAGTGGCATACTTATCCCGCTGTCAGCGCTGGTTGGAACATCGCCCGTGAGGATTTCATGGAGAGCACTAAGAATTGGCTCGACAACCTGAAGCTGCGTGTGGGTTATGGTGAGACCTCTAACCAGGCCATCAATCCTTACTCTACTCTCGGTGGACTGGGTATCCGCAACTATAACTTCGGTTCTACCTACAAGGCTGGTTACTATGTAAACTCTCTGCCTAACACCGAGCTCGGCTGGGAGTTCTCTAAGACCTGGAACTTCGGTCTTGACTTCTCATTCTTCAATGGTCGCCTTTCTGGATCGTTCGAGTACTATATCCAGAAGACCAATGATATCCTGCTCAACGTGAAACTGCCTGATACCTCTGGTGTAAGCAGCTATACCGGTAACATCGGTAAGACTGAGAACAAGGGTTGGGAATTCTCTCTGAACGGTATCATCATCGATAATAAGAACGGTTGGAACTGGGAGGCTGGTCTTAACCTCTATCAGAACCGCAACAAGCTGACCGAACTGGCTTCTGGCGCTGATCGTGATGAGGGTAACCTCTGGTTCGTCGGCTATCCTATCGACGTTATCTATGACTATGAGTATGTAGGCCTCTGGCAGGCAGGCGATCCCTATATGGACATCCTTGAGCCGGGCGGAAACGTTGGTATGATTAAGGTGAAGTATCGTGGCGATGCCTCTAAGGGTGACTTCAAGGAAGATGGTGTAACTCCAAGCCGTTCGATTGGTGCTGACGACCGTCAGATCATGAGCATGGAGCCTGACCTCGTTGGTGGTTTCAATACGACAGTTGGCTATAAGGGCTTCGACCTGACTGTGATCGGTGCCTTCCAGATCGGTGGTAAGCTGATCTCTGCCATCCACTCTTCAAACGGTTACCTGAACATGCTGAGTGGCCGTCGCGGACAGCTCGACGTGGACTACTGGACAGAGGAGAACACGGGTGCCAAGTACCCGAAACCCGGTGGTATCATGAGCAGTGATAACCCCAAGTACGGTTCTACCCTCGGTTACTTCAATGCCGGTTACCTGAAGTGCCGTGCTATCACACTCGGTTACAATTTCGAGAACCTGAAGGCTGTCAAGGATTTCGGTATCAGCCGTCTGCGCCTCTATGCTACTGTTCAGAATCCGTTCGTGCTCTTCTCTCCGTTCAATAACGAGAGCGGACTCGATCCTGAGACCAACTCATGGTCAAATGAAAATACAGCCGTCGGCTATAACTTCGGTAGCCACAGAATGCCAATCGTTGGTTTTAACACGCCTTCTACCCGTAATTTCATCTTCGGTCTTAACGTAACCTTCTAAAGGTAAAAAGGTAAAAAAGTAAAAAAGTAAGAGTTATGAAAACTAAAAGTATTAAATATATTCTCGCTGCGGGTTTAGTATGTTGCGGTCTTAACACCTTCACATCCTGCTCAAGCGTCCTCGACGAGCAACCGCGCGCACAATTCGACCCGACATTCTTCAATACGAAGGCGGGTATTGAGGGCGGTCTGACATCGCTCTATGCTCACCTGCGCTATTTCTATGGCAATGGTTACTATCTGAACACCCTGGAGACTGGTACCGACGAATATACCTACGGACAGTCTGCCGACGGTAACTTCAAGGATGCCGACCTCTCTGGTGTCGGTGAGGTGAAGTCTACTAGTACTGTTGCTGGTGGTGCCTGGGGTACCTTGTTTGCCAATATCAACACCTGTAGCGGTGTTATTGAGAATGGTGAGGCTGCCGGTATGGACGCTTCTCTGCTGGCCGAGGCTTACTTCTTCCGTGCCTTCGACTACTTCATCCTGGTGCAGACCTATGGTGGTGTGCCCCTCGATCTCGGTGCTGGTGAGTTGAAGTTTAACACTTCTACAACCCGTACTTCTGTCCGTAACACCGTCCCTGAGGTCTATACGAAGTGTATCTTCCCCGACTTGGAGAAGGCTGTGCAGAATCTTCCTGACAATCCTCGTCTGACTGGTACTGCTACCAAGAACCTGGCTCGTCTGTATCTCTCAAAGGCTTACCTGACCTATGCTTGGTGGCTGGAGAATCCCAACAACATTCCTACCTTCCCAGAGTGTACTCGTGACGCCAGCCAGGCTCAGAGTTACTTCCAGAAGGCTTACGACATGGCTAAGCAGGCCATCGACAATCCTGGACCATACAAGCTGCAGCCTACATTCTACGACGTGAACGTGGCTACCAACGACCGTAACTCGGAGATCATGCTCTATGCTGACCACGATGAGGACGAGAAGTATGGTAACGGCGGTGCCGGCTACGGCTGGGGTGGCGGTGGCTCTCCTGAGAACTTCGCTTACTGGATGACTACTTGGAACTATACCGAGATGATTGCCAAGGGTTCTTCTGGCAATACTGTCAGCCCCGTTCAGCGTGAGGCTGTTCAGGCCCTCGGTCGTCCTTGGACTCGTATGGCTCCTATCGCCGACAACTTCATGGAAGGTGGTGTATGGGAAGACGACGTCAAGGCTATTGACGCTCGTTACGATGCAACCTTCACCCTGCGCTATCACACCAACTGGAAGAAATCAGGTGGTGCCGACGAGTATGTCTTTGGTGCCAACGGTGAGAAAGTATATCCCAATGAGGTTTATTTCAGTTGGGTTCCTGAGAGCGAGGACAGCAAGATTAATTACACTGGTGCCGACGGTAAGCTTGGTTTCGGTGAGATGCCTGGACGTGCAGACTTTGTAGTCGCTGTCAATCACATCAGCCGTAAGAAGTTCCCCATCAACTGGAAACTTGGTATCTATCGTACTGACAACGACGGTGGTCTTGGTTCAAAGGTTAACGGTGGTAGCCCACGTCCTTGGAACGTTGCTAAGTTCTCTGAGTTCTATCTGATCGGTGCTGAGGCTGCCGTGAAGCTCGGTAACCAGGCTCAGGCTCGTGAGTGGGTGAACGTGCTCCGTGCCCGTGCCGGCAAGCAGACCTTCAATCAGAACGACAACGTGCCTGTATCTGTTGACCATACAGCAGAGATGCTGGCTGCTACTCCTGCAACGATCACCATCGACTTTATCCTCGACGAGCGTAGCCGTGAGTTCTGGGGTGAGGGATACCGCTGGTTCGACCTCGTTCGTACCCAGAAGTGGGCCGAGCGTGCTGGTACCTATCGTATTGCTGGCAGCGGCTATACCGACAAGGATCTTGAGACTGTTAAGCGTGATATCCCAGCAGGTTACTACATCCGTCCTATCCCACAGGGACAGCTCGACGGTATGGAGATGACTCCCGAGGAGAAACAGGCTTATCAGAATCCTGCATACAGAAATTAATAAGTTAGATTGTAAGATAGGATGACAAAGTAAACACTCTCTCGTTTATTTTTTCTTTAGCACGGAGCGCTCTTCTGAACGCTCCGTGTATTTTTATGCCCTAAAAGTTTGGAGGTTTCAGGATTTGTTCGTACCTTTGCAACCGTCGAACGAATAGTTCCGACCCGCAAGGGTTTGCTTAACCGCAATTAATTGGGAATGGAGTGAGAATCTCCGACTGTCCCGCAGCTGTGAGCTCCCGTATGGCTCTGAAGCAATAAGCCATTGCCCGCTTGGGCGAGAAGGCACTTCGGAGTGGAGCGTAGTCAGAAGACCAGCCCCTGTAGGAAATGATGCCAACGGCCCTCGATGTAAGGACCAGCGGTGAAAGGAAATTCTCTTTTGGATGAAAGCATAGGCACCTGCTTTGCAGGCTCTTTGCTGCATTCTTACATACGTGTATTATTATATAGGTTTATGTGAAAGAGACCCCGCCGAGAGGCGCGGTCTCTTTTGATTGATTCGGCATGAACTATACGGTAGGCTGCAGTTCTGCGTACTCCTTTACGGCATCGAAGCTCATGCACAACTAATCGTGGCGAGTGCCGTAGCAATCGACGTGGCGATCGTCTCCTGCCACGGCTGCTTGTGCTCCTTAGCCTCGCCGTCTTCAGTTGATTTCTTCTTGCTCATTACCCTCTATAAACTATAAACAAAAACACCGCCGCAAAGATACGGCAACAAACCGAGTAATACAAAAGAATCCATAACGCCATGTACACCGAAAGGGTACAAGTGTACAGCAAAATGAAAAATAATCAGCCGATTATTTGGCGGATTTGGGAATAATGTGTAAATTTGCACCGTCATATATTTACATCCTTAATTTAGATAATATGGAAACAACAATTAAAAAAAACCGCGAAGAGGTAAGAGCCGCATTCCGGGAAATGATGCGCAAGAAACATGAGCGTATTCAGAAATCAAGAGAGAATTTGGAGTTAATGTACCAACAGGGACTGTTCAACTATTAGTCGGCAGCCCCTTTGAATCTTTATACTATGAACGCTCTCAGATTGGAAAACATCAATCTGCACTCACCCTATAGGGTATGGCAGACACAAGAAGATAGTCATTACTACTTTCAGACAGATACTGGTATCCAGTATGATATTGTCTTTGCACCTGACACCTCAATTATCAACAGTGGTGCCTACACAATTGACATTATCAATCGTCAGCACGTGGCCTCGCCTGTCGACATGAAGCTAAGGCAGACTATTATAGCAATTATCGAAGAATTCTTTGAAGCAAACGGCAACGAGGCGATGCTTTATATTACAGAAACAGGCGACGGGAAGCAGATGTTCCGCAATCGCCTGTTCGTAAGGTGGTTTAATCAGTATAGCCATCACGATAAGTACATCATCAGGACTGCCGAGGGGAAGATGGATGGCCAGGACAATTTTATAGCAATTTTTGTCCGTAAGGCTAACCCACATGCTCAATATGTAATTGAGGTGTTCGAGCTTGTCACCGCTATACTTTTTGACCAACCTGATCAGCCATAGCCTGCCTGATGCAGCTTCTCAAGCAGGCCGCCCAACTGTTCGTGGTCTTCCTCGTTACTGAATTCCATAGTTTTACGTTTTAGTTTTTTTCCGGTTGAACTGTTTTGGAGAAAAACAACGGAGGGACGTGGGTGAATTGGAAGGTTAATAACAGCAAAGTCTCTCGGGTCTGCAACAACCCATATACTAATACTTAACCACCAATGCCCACGTATCCGTTGCCGTATACTATATGTCTTCAGAGTTGCAGTTCGAGAGACTTACAAAAGCTGCGGTTGCTTTTCTTTATACGATTTGTGCGCAAAGTTACTCCATTTCTTTGAGACGCCCAAACCTTATGCCAATTATTTTAAGGACTCATGCTATTTTGATACTAAAGGGGGTTGATATTTCCGTTTACTTACAGGTAATACTGGAAGCTAATCTGGGGCTCTATTCGCTTGATGCCATAGAAGTCATACTTGTCGCCTAAGCCCTCAGGCTTCTTCAGTGACATGACAAAATAGTCTATCTGTAAGCCTATGCCGACGTTTTTCGATAGCATATACTCGAAGCCAGTCTTGATCATAACGCCAACTCTGCCCGAAGAAACTGCACTATTAGCGTATGCACTCAGTCTTGAGTCAGTAATATTCTCCTTATAGTGGGCATAGCCTACGCCGAAGGAGGAAACCCAACGCCACTTCTGTCCCAGCATCAGACTGGCCACGAAGCTCGGGCCGAAGTAGTGCATCCGTATGTTGAATCCATCGTCGAACGAGGTACCGTAGTAGAGGTAGTTCGCGCCGATGCCGATACCACTTCCCCAGAGGTGCTGGTAGTCGGCACTGAGAGAGAAGCCGCCCTTCGACTTATACACCCTCTTGTAGGTCTCTATCTCTGAGACAATCCATGACGGACCTGCTCCTATCTTCAGGATGTTTCTCGGATTGTTCAGCCTTCGGTCGCGGATGTCGGTTATCATCTTACTGGCCCGCTCCTGAACCTGGTCCTCCTCATACGCTTCCAGATTGCTGAGAGCTGATCTGGTGTCAGTGGTTATCAGGCTGTCGGGCATCAGATACATGGTTCCCCAGACACGATGGCATGTGCTCCCATGAAAGCCAGGATATTTGTGCTCGTCGATATGAAAGGCATTACCTCCGCTTTCAGCAGTCTTCTTTACGGCCAGCGCCAGCATATTGGGGAACAGGCAGTCCTTCGTAGGTGTCAGTCCTCCGTCTTTCACCTTTACCGTTCCTATTGCCTGTGCCGATACAGGTACAGCCTCAGTCGTTCTGAATATCATGACGGAGTCGGCCGAGCGTGCAGGAAGATGTGCTGTAAGGTCAGTCGAAACCCTCGGAGCTGTCTGGCAACTTATCAGCAAAGCCCCAACAGCAATACATATTGTAAATTTCATCCTTTTATAAAAATTATGTATAGCATTGAAATAAAGCTAGAAAAAACATAATACCACCTCCGATGGCACAAAAAAATGAGCAGAGAGCAGTTAAAATCCCTATTATAAGCCATTTCAGAACGTTCAAGGAATCTTCAAATTGATCACAAAGATTTTTATCTGGTTCATCCCATATATAATTCTTAACATATCGCCGAACAAAATAGAAAATGACACCAAACAGAAATAAAGGAATAATAATGATATAATCAAAATAATTCCGTATGAAGAAAAGCGTAGGGATTGCAGCCAAAGCAGATGCTATCCCGAGCTCGAATCCAGCAACTATTTCTATAATTTTCCCTCTTGAGAAATCGCCCTTTTGATTTGACAAGTTTATACCATTCTCTGTTTTTGAAAAGGCGTAATATATTTTATTGAAAAATGATTTCATATGTATTCAACGATAAAAACAATAATTTTAGTATATTATCATATAATTATAGAAACCATCCCAATCTCTGTTATCAGGTTGTAATCTTTGTATATTTTCATCCATAATGTTTCCTCTTACCATCATTTCATAAGAGAAAGAACCAACAAGAGTGCCTATTAATGTTCCACATGGACTTACCACACTTCCCATGACTCCACCTACATATCCTCCTCCCATATTTGCAATATCAATCCTCAAATCTTTTGTAAAGTTATAGCCAAAACCATCATCTTTGATAAAGTCCCTCATAAGTTCCTCAATTTGATATCCATAGTTAATCATGGAAATGCGTCTAATAGGGGATTTAAGTAGTGTAGAATTACCACTTTTCTTTTGTAAATATTCTAATCCTGCTTTTGCCCAACTAGTACCATTTCTTATACCATTGTAAAAACTATTGAGATAAGAATCATTTTCAAGGACATTGTCAACACCTCGCACGTAACTTTCTTTCATTGAATTGACAGTTCTATTATATGCTTCCTCAGTGTTTTTTACAGCTTTTTCTTCCGCTGAATTCCAATGACCACCAGCTATCGTATTAAATTCGACTTCTGAATGTCGATTATTACTTTTATCATTCCAGTAGTTAACACCAACAGCACCAAATGGAGTTATAGCACTTGCACTAAGTAAAAGATTTCCTGCAGCTATGGCAGAGCCTGCATAACCACCTAATAAACCACCTCCTACAATACCTGCATATGTCCACATTGAGGAATAATTCCATTTAGCAGGGTTCCATTGATAATCATTTGCCACGGCCCCTCCAACATATGCACCAACGACAACACCAATCGCAACAAAAAGTATTGCGTCATCTATTCCAAAGAGAGTTCCTGTTACATCACTATACCTCAGCGGATTATTCAGGCAATATGAGTATCTATTGAAGTTCTGGGTCATGTTAGGAGCCTGAACGAATGGATCTGCAGCAAGGAAACGACCTAATACGGGATCATAGAGGCGGGCATTCATATTGATGAGACCAAGCCCCGTAAGATGTTCATGACCACAATAGCCACGACCGAGGTATGGCTCTGGTTCACTCATCGGTGCATACAGGGTAAATGTTGACGGGTCACGCATGCGTCCCCATGCGTCATAGCTGAGTTCCTGCACCAGCGTTCCACTGGCATTATATACACGTGTGACACTGCCAAGATGATCGCGGACTATGTTATAGACACTGCTACTGCTGCCCTGCTTGATCAATACAGCAGGAGCATCATAATAGCCTCCATTTAGATAGAGTTTCTCCGTTGTGCCCGATGGTTTTATGTCCAGTTCATAGCAGCCGCCAATGTAGTAGCGAGTAAGTTGAGTCTGGCTGTTTCTTACCTTGGTCATCTTCACCCGGTCATAGTCGCTGTTATAGGTAAACGATACTGTATATCCATTATCCGTAATTGTAGCAGGTCTTTCAAACGAATTGTAGCTGACAGACTGTGCTCCTGCGGAGATACTATTGGACAGTGTAACCTCAGAGACGGCAAAAGGCTTTCCTGACACTGTGTATGCAAAAGATCCAACATCGCCTTTCGACAGAATATTGCCGTTGTCATCATAGGTAACACCCGTGCCTCCGAAATTGGTTAGTCGGTTCAGATTGTCGTATGTGAAGTTTTCAGTCTTACTTTTCATTGGAAAGGCCCTACTTGTCAAATTGCCTGTTGCCGAATTGAAACTGTAGGCGACTACGTCTTGGGCACTGTTTCCAAGCAGTGTTGTTCTTGCTGTTGGCATTCCATAGGAGTTAAAACTATAGCTTCTTGTCAGATTGCCTGTTGAAATCTGCGAGGGCTGGCCCATGCTGTTCTCACTCGTCAATTTGAAAATACTCGTTGAATTATTCAGTTTTACTTCTTTCAGCCATCCGTTGGCATAGGTAAAGTTCTCTGTTCCAAGAAGTCCTGACTGTGAGGTATATTGTATAGCGCTTACCCTTCCGTTTGCATAGGAATAGTCCTTCTTCAGCCATTTGCTATCCACGACATTTTCCCTGACTGATGACAATCTGCCATAGGCATCATAGCTATATGTTGTCGAAGTTCCGTTGGTACTCGTCACCGCTGTAAGCGCATTCAAGTTGTTATCATAGCTATAGCTGGTGGTGAACTCTGGAACTGTCTTAGTTGTCAAGCGATCGTAGTTATCATAGGCATAGGATATAGTCGCATTGTTGGCATTCGTCTCGTTTTGCAGGCGACCGCTTCCATCGTAGGAATATGTTGTGGTGCCATAGCTCGGATCGTTTGTCGCCGTCTTGCGCTCATACGAGTCATAAGTGATGGAGGTTGAGATTGTACCGTTGTCCGATGGTGTCGTGACGGCAGTCGGATTGCCGGCACCGTTAAGTGTATAGGTGATGGTTCCTGCCGGATCGGCTACAGACACCACGCCTCCCAAAGCATCTGTTGTGGTGACGGTGTATGTCGTACCATCATCTGCCCTTGTACTCAGCCCTGTGTAGGTATAGGCCGTTGTTTTTCCCGCTTCCACTTTCTGTGTCAGACGATCGTAATTGTCATAGGTATATTGCTTAAAGACTGGGGCCGAGTTTTTGTATGGTAGTGATTCCTGATTCATATTTCCATAGGCATCGTAGGATTTTACTACCATAGTTTTTGTTCCGTCAAAGCGGGTTGTAATGTTCTTAACCTCTCTGTTCAGGGCATCATAGACAGTCTTAACTGTTGGGTGTCCTGTAATTGACTTGGTAACGGCATAGAGGCCTCCATTGCCAGAATCCCAAGTGAAACTGATATTCAGTTCGGTGTTGTCAGGAGATGTCTCTTTAATTTTCCTTCCAAATGCATCATAATTATAGGTGGTGTTTCCTGTATATTCTGCCATTTGGGATAAGGTGCCGTCCGTATTATACGTAAACGACTGAGTGGCCCCGATGGGGGGAGTTGCACTTGCTAGACGATTCTCGTTAGTATAGGTATATGTAGATGTCCGTGGTACAGAAGAATAGGGCTTAATGCTCTTCGATGTAATATTGCCTTTGTTGTCATAGGTGAGGGTCGTTGTTCTGACTGTATTACCATTCACCTTTTCCACTATAGTTTGAGGCTGGTCGAATGCGTTGTACGAGGTATATTGCTTCGTCTCAGTATGCTGGCTGCTACCGCGACGGGTTGTCAAAGTTGATGTTGCGGGAACTCCCAGATGATACTTGCTATTGATGTTTGTATAATTCGTATATGAGAAGGTTTTACTGACACTGATACTACCAGGAAGTGTCGTGCTTTCACTCAACAGTTGTCCGTAGGTATCATAGGTGTAGGATATATTGCCCGTAAACTCTTTCAGTTTGTCATAATGAGTCGCGGAGGATACGACTGCTTTTACTATTTTATTGCTTGCCACAACCACCGAGTTCGTATTTGTATGTCTGAAAGTCGGGGCATCCACTTCTTTCAGCAAACTGAAATTATAGGGTTCATAAATCGTAGTTGTTAATTGCCCACGTTTATTCAGTGTCTTTATTTTCTCGAAGCCTCGGAATCCCATTCCCTGTCCATGTAGGACAGCATTTTCGTAGTAGTATTTCTTTATATCCTTGGAGGAGCCGTTTAGGAAAACCTCATTACCCGCGATTACTGGGATACCCTCAAACAGATTTGAATAAGGAAAAGAGGCACTAGATGATTTTACATAGATACCATAGTGGTCTTTGGCTATACTATAATAGTAATTTTTATCGATGACCCCCAGGCTATTGATCATACCAGTCAGTGCTTGATCCGTCATCAGATTAGTCTTGTAAGCATACAGTTTGGCCATATACCCTTTGATGCTGACTAACTGATAGGTCAGCGTAGTTGAATTTGTATTAACAGGTACAACCAGTTCATTCTCACTGTTTAGTGAAATCGTTGAGGCCTGGTTTGCCTGTTGGTTCTTCGTGATATAGGTTTTCATTTGACTGGAACTCAATTCAATAATATCCGAAATACCATCTCCATCTACATCCTGTGCGATAAAGTCAGATTCTGATGAATTCGCCAAATTGGGTCCCTGGATGTTACTAAAGTCAAAACCACCATCCCCCCTTGATGTATATAACGTCCAGTAATTGCTGTTTGATCCCCGAAAACTTGAAACTAAGATATCAGTCAATCCGTCACCATTAAAATCACCGTTTAAGTAGAAACGATCACTTGACAATAAACTTCTTGTAATTAAAGCACTGTTCCCTACGGTATTAGCACTCCAAGTTCCATTATTGCAGTCAAAGGAATAGATTGTAGATCCAGAGGCTGAGACATGACAGATATCTGTTTTCCCGTCCCCGTTATAGTCAAGCGGTATAATCTTGTCCGAATTGTCTTCCGGTGTGGTGAAATCGCCAGATGTAGGAAACTCCTTATGAAAAGAAAACACATGGCCCTCATATAGTTTGACACCATTTTGCAAGTCAAAAATATAGCATTTAGAAGGCCTGTTTGATTCACCGAAGGGATTTTCTGCAGATACGGCGAGTACCTCCATTTTGCCATCGCCATTGAAATCGCCTGGAAAATAGAATTTGGGTTGCACAGACTTGTTTTGTTCACCATCAGTATATGCCGTTGAAAAGGAGAACGTACGTGTATTATAGAGGTTGATACCCGTTACGGCATTGTGCTTGTAAATCTTAAAAGAAATCTGGTCGTAATTTCCATTGACTTTGTTATTGACTTTAATAAGAGATTCTATCCTTTGCCCTTCCAGATCAGCACAGAACAGATCAATGAAACCTTCCTCTGTATTTAAGTCAGGCAGCAAACCTGCATAGTCTTCACTTAGATTGCAATAGGCGTAGATCGTTTGGTCTGATGGATACTGGTTATTGAATTTTTTTGTGGATCCTTCGTTTATATACAAATAAGGTGTCTCATTTGGAAAAACAAAAAGCCCGTCATCACCGCTATAGTAGTTAAAGCGTCCTCTTACCGCCCTTAGTTGGCGGCGATGCTGATAATTGTATCCTGCAAGATATGTGCATGAGACATCATCATAGGTAGATGCTGCGCTACCATCACCGTAATAGAATTTAAGCGGATTCAGTGAGTTTCCATTTGCAGAATAGTCTATCTGACTAAGAAGTGAGGTACTATTATTAGTTATATGTGATAGGTTGTACGTCCCTATTTCTGTATTGTTACGGGAACAAGTTATGCTTTTCAGCAGAAGACTGCTGTTAAGAGACATCCCCCCACGGTATCCTCCAATATAGTCAGCCCTATTCTCATCATAGGTAAACAGTAGCTTTGCCTTATTATTTTCATACTTAATGGTATTGATATGGAAATGAGCACCATTATACGTATAAGAATAATTGATTTTCCTACCAAGATTGTCTGTCAATTCTGTTATTGGATATTCAAGCAAATTATCGTCGTTTGTCGTATAATAGAAGACAGCTTTATATCCGTTTGGATAATATACATTGAAATACTTTGTAACATTACCTGATACAACAGCGACAGCTTTGATATGGCCTTGTTCCGTTTCATATTCATAGGTGGAACTTGAAGTTCTTATGAGGCGTACACCATTGAGGTAGAAAGCATCGTCGGCAGTCATTTCTATTCCTTTTGTCTTACCATCATAATAGAGTGTTCTGCTCCCGCGTGTAATCGACTGCAATCCACCTACTGTCCAGCCTTTCCCCACGCTGCCACCTCGCCCCTGACTGCTATATGTTAGCGAGATGTCAGGAGAGAAAACACCATCAGCCTTGTAACATTTGATAGGGACGGTATAAGTTTTAGCACCAGAAGGCGATGTGCCTGGCGTAATCTCTATTTGACCGACAGCTTTCTGTGTATTTACTGATGCCGAGCTGGGCACATAATTGTTACTATAGGAGAATGTTGTCTGGCGTTTAACAGGATGCTTGCCAATGCTACTGGGATTATCATTGAAGACCTTTTCCAATAGCGGATGTTCAGAGCGATAGATAGAGTCATAATAAGCATCGAGATTAGCCTTTTTCACAGTATCCTTTTTTTGTATCTCAGAATTGTCAGGAATGCTTGCAGATACCGATCCGTGAGCCATCAATAATGATGTTATTGCAATAGAGTAAAATATTCTTTTCATACCATGATCCTATAAAACAATTATTTTCTGAATTTACAACTTTTTATCATCTCGTCTGCTTCAACCCTAAGAATATAGATACCTCTTGGAATCTCACTGATGTCAATCTGTTGTGCTTGTGAATTGGTCCTACAAGACAGAATTTCTTTTCCTGACAAGTCATATATCATAACATTGTACCCTGTAGATCTGAGATACTCGATCTTTAGTTGGTCATGATTTCCATTCAACACAGCAGTGATATCATGATCTGCAAAAAGATTCCCGTTTGCTTCATTTGCTGTTCTAGTAAAGGCACTTGATGTTACAATTCTCGTGATTCGGTTTCCTGCTAGGTCATAAGTGTATTTCCATTTTGTCTGCGCTTGGATTTTCTGCGATGCAGACAACATCCATATTGTCAAAATAACTATAAAGGCTTGTTTCATATTCATTACGTTATAGCAGATTTGATAAAGTCGTTTGTCCTATAATTCTATATATCCTCTATAATAATAGGTGGCGGCGTAGGGGACAAGGCGGAGTTCGAATTCGCCGGAGAGGGTAGAGGGTAACGTTACCGTAGTAGTTCCAGCAGAATAATCTGCAGAATATACCACTACGCCATCTTCATCAAGCAGCACCAGCGTGTATGCATAGTCAAAAGCAGGAAGAGTGAGCGTATAATCATCCTGCGTAATGTACCAAGGGCGAGGGGGAATGCGAGTATTACCACCCGCATCTGTTGCACTCTTATCAATAATTTGCATGGGAATCTCTTGACTAGTTCCAAAGGCAAAATTGCCTCCCCCCAAAAAGAACATAGCTGCTAACAAAGCTTTCTTCATAACGTGCGATTTTTTTTACTACGCTACAAAGATAAAAAAGATAAGTTAAGTATAGCACTTTAAGCCTTGTGAATTCAGTTCACAATCTAAAGTGAAACAAATTCACAACATACCTGAATTTCCAATTTTGCCGATTTCATCGTCAAATTCGTCAGCACTCCCTTCTCTTTTAAATATTTTCTTTAGAAGATGCCTGCGGATGTTTGAGACATATGAAGGAACACATTTTTTTAGTCTAGCTATTTCATTGGGTTGAATTTGCACTCGTGTCAGTAAACATACATCATACTCCATCTCAGTCAAAGAAGAATTATCGGAATTCATAATGCCATGAAAAGAAGGGACCTCATGTTCTACAAACGAACGCAATTGGCTCCATTCCTCAAAAGAAGGATACTGAGGTGGATTACTATTAGCTAATGCCTTGAAACGTCTTGTAATGTTGGCATTCTTTAAACGATAATCCAAAGCAACTTTTTTGAACGCTTTGTATTTTATACCAAACAAAAATCCTACTAAAACAAAGAAAAGAACAATAATAGCCAATACCAACCATGCAATACGAGCCTCCAACCTACTTTTCTCTGCCAAGAATTTATGATGATAGTAGTTGTAAGATGCCTGGAGTTGTTGGATATTCTGCATCTCAGATAACGAATATGCCGAATCGTTTAAAATATACCCTAAATTTGCATACTTGGCTATTGAATCTAAATTCTTTTTAATTTCAAATACTTTTTGCAAGCCCTTGCAACCTGCAATCTGATTATTTAAATCTTTTCCTTCTCGTAACTCCTTTCTAAACATGTATTCTGCAGAATCTGTTTGATTAACTTCCAAAAAATATTGTCCTTTTACATAGTAATATATCTCATGTCCTTTATTGATATTACCAAAGACATCAAAACTGGAAGTAGATTCATACTTTTTAATTATTTTTCTTGCTTTATTTGTATCTCCTTTTTCAATCACTTGCAAAATTTCGAGACTTAGAACTTGATGAGAACGATCAATTCTACCAATTCTTTCAAAAGAAGAAGATGCTTTATCAATAATACTGATAACAGAATCCGATTTTTTTAAATAATCATATGTATTAGCTTGTTTTGCATAGCATTCTATTGCCATTAGGGTATCTTTCCCTTTTTTGGCATAATACTCTGCAAGTCTTAGCTCTTTTAATTCACTTCGTGGTTGTATCTGCTTGTGAAAAATGTCTGCACTCTGCGCATGGATGCGGCTCAGTTTTGCAAAGTCGCAGTCGGCTGCTGTGGTATCCGCACAGTCGGCTGCCTCGAAATAGGTTTCGAGGGCGCGGGGCAGTTCGCCCATATCAGCATAGGTGCGTCCGAGGATGTATTTGGCACGCATGCGCTCGTTGGCCGAGCCATGCCGGTCGAAGTAGTTGACAAGGGCTTCTGCCAGCGTGTCGTTGAGCATCGGCTGGCCGCTGTGGTTCTGCTCCTCCAGCTCGGCCAACTGGCGGCGCTGCTCCTCACCGCTGCCGCAGCCTATCAGCTGGCAGGCAACCGCGAAGCATAGGATATACAGAAAGCTCTTTCTCATGTTAATAATAGGTTGCAGAAGTACTATTCCGGACGTTCGTCTTTGCAAAAGTACGGATTAATATCCTCTCTGCCAAAAGATGAGCAAATTATTATCATCGTTTAACAAAAGAGAGGATATTTCGTCAGTCGGACCAGCGGTGATCCTTCGGGAAGGGCTGTCCGCCCCAGGCTTTGACTTGCGTCCAAGGCTGCGGGGCATCGGTCCAGAAGGGATGGCTGGCGGGCAGACCGAGGGGCATGAAGGCCAGCGAGGTCATGTAGAGCGAGCCGTTGTTGGTGTACCAGTCGGCAGTCTCGGGCTGGTGGCCGCAGAAGCCGATGGTCAGGTAACCGCCCTCGTTGAAGTTCTGTTGTTGGTCGAACATGCGGTGGAGCACTTGTGTCAGGGCAGCGCGTACCTGTCCGTTGGAGAGGTCCTTGGGCAGCGTCTGATACCAGGCCATCAGGGCCAGGGGCTGCATGGCGGCCATGCGGTAGGGTGTGGAGCGCCCGATGACGGGGAAGGTGCCCTCGGGCGAGATGAAGCGCTCAAGGATGATGCTGAACTTCTGGGCACGTTTCAGTTCGCGCTCACGGAACTTCTTGTAGTTGATGCCCCATCCGCCGGCATTGGCGTCAATCATGTTCTGCAGGGTCTCCAGATACATGCTGTGGAAGACGTAGCTCGTGTAATAGTCGAAAGCAAATGTGCCTTCTCCGTCGGAGTACCAGCCGTCGCCAACGTACCATTCTTCCACCTTACGGATGGCTGTGTTGATGCGGAAATTATCCTGCTTGGCACCGACCTTGGCGAGGAAGCTCTCGATGGTGGACGAGAAGAGTAGCCAGTTGGTGTAGGGCGGATCTACGCGCCGCAGGTTTGTGAACTCCTCAATATAGCGTTGTTTGGTTACGTCGTCGAGCGGTTTCCACAGGGCGTCGTAGGCACGGATGAAGCTCTCGGCGAGGTAAGCCGCGTCGACAAGCGTCTGTCCTTCCTCTCGCCAGAGCAGATAGTCGGGGGAGTTGGGATCGACGGCGTTCTTATAGGCTGCCAAAGCCCACTGACGGAGCTGACGGCGCTGCTGTCCTTCTGTCGTGTCGTCATCAGGAAGTGTGAGCCAGGGGGCGATACCTGCCATCAGACGGCCGAAGGTCTCCATATAAACGACCTTGCGGTTGCGGTTGTCGAAAGAGGGGGAGAACTCGGTCTGCATGTTCTTCTGCAGTTCGCCCTTGGCCATGTTCTCCAGTACGGGCTGTGCCATCTTATAGGCCAGGGCGCACCAGTATTCGCGGTCGGTCTGTTGGGTCTTCTGTTTCTTGGCAGCCTCGACGGGCAGTAGCAGCACAAGGGCTGCGATGAGGGAAATCAGTCTTTTCATCGGATCGTGTATTTAAGTTGGTTCTTGGTCTTTTTCGATTTTGCCGTCAGCACGATGCGGTACATCTGCTTGCCCCACATGCTCTGAAGCAGCGGGTCGAGTTTGTCGCTGATGTCCTCGACGGTGGCTGACAGCTGGCTGCTGTCATAGCTGATACGCTTTAGGGCATCGGGAACAGTGGTGATGAACATCAGGCGCACGGGTTCCCTGTAATGGCTGAGATGATAGTCCTCGGTGACGGTGATGGCGTCATCGTCGGCTGTCACCGTGCGTTTCCACGATTTCACCGCTGCTTCCTCGGGGTAGGCACCGGCGATGTCGAGCGTCAGGCTGCCGTCCTTGTGGCTGACGACTTTGGCGGCATACTCGCGGCCGTCTCGCTGGTCGGTGCCGTTGATCTGCGGCAGGTTGTGATACTGCGACTGCATGGTCCAGATGGTGTAGCGCTCGTCGCTGAAGGTCTTGGAGGTGTATTCCCCGACACCCGGGTCGATGAACAGGGGCTCGTTGTCGGCATAGACGATGAAGGAGCCCACGTCGTTGTGATTATGGCTCTCATTGTTGTGACCGCCTTTCATCGCCACGTAGAGATGGCCGCGGCGGGCGGTCATGATCTGCAGGTTGCCGAGCCACACATCCCTGAGTGCCGGTTCGCGTGGATTTTCGGCGATGAAATCGCGGATATGGCGCAGGAAGAAGAGCTCACGGCTGAGGGTGGGGAAGTTGCCGCTCTTGTCGTAGAGGGCAGCGGGATTCTCCAGAACGTGCTTCTGCCGCCCTAAATAGGCACCGAACTCACACATCGTCTTGTCGCCGAGCCACAGGCCGAAGGGATAGACGATGTTCACCTGTTGGATGGCCTTGTTCTCATGGGCATCGGCAAAACTGATGCAGTAGTCATGACCGATGTAGGTCTTGTAGGCATAGGAGGCCATTCGTCTGATCTTCTCTGTGTCGCCGGAGAAATCGGGGAGAAGCCGCAGCACCTCAAACATCGATGCGGCAGCACGATCCCAGTAGCCGGCCCCTTCGTCGCAACCGCCATCTTCAGGGTAGGAGTCGATGAAGATCTGGGTGGACTGCCGGATCTGCCGGATGGCTTCTGCCTTGCGCGCCTCGTCTTTCTCGCAGATGAGTACGCAGGCCAGCCAGTTGGAGCATATCCAGGGGTTCCAGTTCATGCCAGCCTTCTTCCACCAGTAGTCCTTCTCGACAGCCGGCTGGAGGATGCGGCGCTCTATCTCACGGTCGATGCGTTGGCAGAGGTGGGGAGAGAACTTGTCGAACTCCGGCTGGAGCATATAGCGCGTCCAGGCTACAAGATTGGCCGTCTCTGCATTGAAGAGGTCCACCGTCTGGTCTTCGGTCAGGGGCGTGCTTGGTCCATAGTGAGCGGGGATGCCCCACCAAGTCTCTTCACAGAAACTGCCGATTCCATCGATGATATCGGTCATAAACCGGCCTTTCCCCTCCATGATCTCTGCCATCACGAGTGCAGCCAGATGACGGCGTTTCTCAAAGTTCAGTCCCTCATAGTTCACGCGGTTGCCGGTGGTCCTGAACTGTGCGAAGGCCGAATAGGGGAGGGTGGTCCAAGGCTTGCCCTGATATTTCTCACCATAGGCAATGTAGCTCTGGCGCATCTCCGCGGGTATGGAGTCGCGCCAGAAGGTGTCGTTGGCCTTGGGCAGCAGCTGCGCTGAGAGGGTCTGGAGGCAGAGGCACAAAGACACAGAGATGACAGTTACTAATCTCATCGGCTGATATATCTACAGTATTCGCATGCAGCCAACAGGAAGGCACCTACACCGAAGTTCTGCTGAGAGTCGGCATTGATGACCTGTCCTGGGATAGCCCGGTCGCCGATGGGCTGTACATAGCCCACCTTGCCATTCTCCTGAAGGGCCATCTCCGTGAGGTATTTCCAGGCCTTCTCGATGACGGGTGCAAACTCCTTTTTCTGGAGGTAGCCGTTGTTGACACCCCAGAGCAGACCGTAGCAGAAGAACGCCGTGCCACTCGTCTCAGGGCCGGGTGCCTGCTGAGGATCCATCATGGAGCGGGTCCAGTAGCCTTCCGGTTGTTGGAGTTTAGCTACACCACGGGCGAGATTGGTGAACTTCTCTACGAAGAAGGGCTGACGGACGTAAGTCTCAGGCAGGTCCTGCAGCACTTTGGCCAGTCCTGCCAGTACCCAACCGTCGCCACGTGCCCAGAAGTCTTTCTTGCCGGCCTCCGTCTTGTGCTTCGGATAGACATAGCGCCCATCACGGAAGTAGAGACCTGTCTCTGTGTCGAGCATGATGCTGTCGCTGTAGAGGATGTTGTCGTAGAGCTTACGCAGATACTTGGTGTCGCCTGTCAACTTGTACATCTTCGTCATCACAGGCATGACCATATAGAGTGCATCGGCCCACCACCAGTAGTCGTTGGCTTTTGAGTCTGCCTCATAGCCCATCACTTCCTTGGCACGAGCCACCTTCTTCTCGTCGGCTGCGAGGTTATAGAGGTCGATATACGTCTGGAAACAGATCTGCCAGTCGCCGAAGAGCACGAACTCCGGCCCCTCGCCATAGTTCTTGTATTTCCATTTCGCAGGATCAGCCTCGGTGGCGCCTTTCCAGTCGTTATGCTCTGCCCAGCGGATGCTGTAGTCGAGCATCTTCTGGTCTTTCAGGAGCTTATACACTTCGATATTGCCCGTGTGATAGGCAGCGTTGTCCCAGAACGAGCGCACTTCGGCAGGATTGTTGGCCTGCCAGTAGGTGTTTGCCTTCCGGATGACGTCTTTTACTTCATCCGTCGTCCACTTTCTGGCCTGAAGTGTCAGCGTGAATAGAACGGCGATAACGATAAAAAGTCTTCTCATAATAGTTCTTGTTTTAGTTTCTTAAAAGGGGCAGCCTACGTCGCGCAGACTGCCCCTCCGCCATTGTAAAAAATGCTAACTACTAACCTATTATTGTTGTATGAACGAAAAGGCCTTAATTAGTTCCTGTCCTCATCAGCCACAGCATCTTCCCAGTTGGTCCACATAGGAATGTTTTCGCTGTAGCCGTCATAACCATAGTTCTGGCGTAGTTGGCCTTTGTTGTTGGCAGTAATGGCTGAGTTGGGAACAGGCCAGAACAAATTGTGCTTGTTGATCTTGTACTCGAAGGTCTGGTTACCCTGCTGTCCCTTTCCATAGTCGTGATTGAATACGTTGTAGGTAGTGCAGCGACGGAACCAGTAGCTGCCACCATTCAGATCGGTACCCTCCTGCTTGTCCCAGTTGCTGAGGTCATAGGTGTTACCCCATTCGTCAGCCACACCACTACGGGCCAGACACCAGCTCACGCGAACCATCTCTGCCTGACGGAACTCCTCCAGATAGAGCTCACGGGCACGTTCTGCCATGATATCACCGATATTGACGGTGGTGTACATCTTCTTGGCATTTGCACGCCTACGAACGGCATTCACGTCTTCTGCGGCACCTGTTGCGTTCTTCTGATAGAGACGTGCTTCTGCACGGAGCAGGTAAGTCTCAGCCAGACGGAACAGGTACATATCGCCATTGGCACCCTTACCTGATGCTCCCTGGAACTGGTTGGCACCCATGTTGTTTTCATTCGGTGTATCGAGGATATATAACTGATAGAGCGGTGTAGGATACCAGCTACGGATAGTGTCAGAGCAAAGGATATCGCCTTTGTGTACGAGCACCTTTGAAGGATCTGAGGGATCTACGTAGTCTTCTGTGGCGTAGAGCTGATAGTTCTTTCCGTAGCAGTCAGACTTGCGGTTATTGTACTTGAAGTCCTCCATCTCCATCCAGTTGCCGACCTCACGGTTGTGGCGCAGGTCCTGCCAGTCGTATTCACCATCGTACATCCAGATGGTCTTATTGTAGAAGTAGGAGGTACGGTTGACGGCAATACCACGTCCGGCGGCACGCACCCAGTCGAGTTCTGCGTTGTAGTCACCATTGTTACGGGCAATGTTCTGTCCAGGGCCACCCAGTCCGTGAGGGTCGCGGATGATACCGTTGCTCCAGTGGGCGAAACAGGCACGCATCACGTTATAAGTGGTGAAGTCCTGGTCGTTGGAGTTCGAAATCATCATGATGGTCTCCTTGTTGGCAGGGTCGGCGATATTGGGAGTACGATGCAGGTCCCATACGACGTTGCGGGTCACCTTCCATGTATCCTCAGCACCTGAAGGCTGCCAGGTCCCGAAAGGCTCGGTCATCAGCTTCAAGCCGTGATTGTTGATCAGGTCTGTAGCGACCTGCTCTGCTTTGGCATACTCACCGACAGCGAGGTAGCACTTCACGAGCAGATGCATGCATCCTTCCTGATTGACCTGACCTACATACGACATCTTTGACTGTGACGGTACGTGCTGTACAGCAAACTCCAGGTCGTGAACCAGCATCTGGAAGATGGCTTCCTTGCTGGTAGAGGTGTAGTTACGCTTAGGTACGCTGATGAGCTTCGTGATGAGGGGGATGTCACCAAACTGCAAGGCGAGGTTATAATAGGCATAGGCGCGATGGAAATAGGCGCGGCCTTTGTAGGCATCGCGTGTAGCATCATCGAGGCCTTTTACGTTGTCTATATATGAAAGGATGGTGTTAGCGTATTTCACCATATTGAAGCCCTGATCCCAGAAGCGCTGCATATAGTTGGCATCGCCACCGCCAGCCATACCAGAGGTCGGTGTGAGCTTGGCATCGAAGTTGTCCTGGAAACCACCACCCATATCGGTCTTGGCATACATACCTACATCCGACATCAGGTAGTTCGTAAAGATACCTACGTTGTTCCAGTTACCATCGATACGATAGGTTTTCAACTGCTTGTCACATTGCGCCAGAGCGGCCTGAAGACCAGCCTCGGTGCTATAGGTAGCTGCTGGCTCATAGAATGACAGCGGATCCTGCTCCAGGAAGTCAGACGTACAGCCGACCATCATCGAGGTCATAGCAACCATTGCCAAGCTACCTTTTAATATATTCTTGGTATTCATAATTTTCTGTTTTTTCTTTTTCTGTTTGACCTGTTTTTACCTTCTCTTAAAGTGTTACGTTCAGACCGAACTGGAACTGACGGTTGGCAAAGCCACCTGTCTCAGGATCACCATATTCCCAGCCATCGATAGTGAATACATTATTGATGCCGGCAGTAACGTGTACACGCTGGATACCCCATTTGTTAGTCAGGTTCCTTGGAAGCGTGTAACCCAGTGTGATATTGTCCAAACGTACGAAACTGCGGTTATATACTTTCTCGATACCAGTAACACCTGATGGGCCTACAGCATTCAGACGACCGTACTCGTTGGTGGGGTTCTCCGGGGTCCAGTACTCTTTCTCGTAGGTGTTGCAGGTCTGGGTGAACATCGAACCAGAGTTGTCGCCATTCAGCCAGTAGCCTGCGCGGCTCTTATGACCCATATAGCTGTACATAGAGAACGAGAAGGTGAAGTCCTTGAAGAACTCAAAGTCGTTACGCATGTTCCAGTAGATGGGCGGCTGAGTTGTGCCCTGATAGGTTCTGTCCTTATCGTTATAGACAGGTACGCGTGTACCGTCTTCCAGAATCTTATCATCATCAGTGCAGACGTTAACCACTTTCGGGTCACCAGGCTTCTGATTGACTAAAGCAGCCTGATCAGCCTCGTTGGCCTGCCAGATGCCATCAGTTTCCCAATACCAGATCTCACCGATAGGCTTGCCGATAAACCAACCATTGCTGGTGTCGTCTAACTCCTTGCCGTTCTCGTCATACTCATAATAGAGGTGCTTGATCTTGTTCTTGTTGTAAGAGAAACCTACAGAGGTGTTCCACTTGAAGTTCTCCTGATCGATGTTCACTGAGCGCAGCGTGATCTCGAAACCGGTGTTGGTCACCTCACCGAGGTTGGTGGTGATGCTTGAGAAACCTGTGAAGTTAGGCAGGCGCTGGGCCATGATCATGTCGTGGGTGCGCTTGTGGTAGACGTCGATGCTACCCGAGAGACGACGGTCGAGTACAGAGAAGTCGAGACCGAAGTTCCATGAAGAGGTCTTCTCCCACTCCAGGTTGGGGTTACCCAGACGACTCACCTGCAGGGCGTTGAGCACCTCCTGCGATGTGGAGCCGTATTTGTAGTAGGCATAAAGTCCGCCGTTGGCCAGGTTGGAGAGTGCCAGGTAGGTGTCCTTCAGCGAGCGGTTACCGTTGGTACCGTAGCTGACACGCAGCTTAGCCATGTTGAGCCATTTCCAGTCCTGAGCGAACTTCTCTTCTGAGAGAACCCAGCTGGCACCAAGTGACCAGAAGTTTGCCCAAGGATTGTTCTGTCCGAAAGCTGAGTAACCGTCACGACGAACTGTTGCAGTCAGCATATAGCGATCCATGAATCCGTAGAACAGACGTCCGAGATAAGCTGCTGCCGTGTAGTGGGTGTCGTTGGTTTCGAATGAGCTCTGCTCCTTGTTGGCACCAGAGATATAGTGGAAACCTAACACGTCGGTAGGTGTGATGTTACGGGCAGAGATGTTGTCACTCCAGTATTTGTTCTCTTCAGCTTCCTGAACGAGTGTTACGGTGAAGTGGTGCAGATCGTTGAACGTACGATCCCAGGTCAGGGTGTTGTTCAAGTTCCAGTTGTAAGTCTTTGAAGAGTTGCGGTTCACACCACGGGTAGCGGGATCACTGTTTGGCAGTTCTGCCGACATGTGATAGCGGTCGTAGAACCACTGCAGGCGCGGTGCGATGTTAAACTGGTAGGTGAATCCATAAGGCAATGTCACCTTAGCATTAAAGATGGTATTCAGCACCGTGTAACCTTTCTGAAGGCCGATATACTGTTGCTGGAAATGATAGTTGTAACCACCATTGGTAGGATTGCCGGTACGGGGATACTGCTGCTCGCTTCCGTCGGCGGTATAGCGTGAAGCGTAGGGCGACTCGCGCAACTGGTTGTCTTCCCAGTAGTTGTCTTTTAAGGGCACGGGGCTTGAGGTGTCGCTGCGGTCCTGGAAGTTCACGTTGGCACCCATCTCCAGCCAGTTGGTGATCTTGGCATTGATCTTCATGTTGGCGCGATAGGCCTTGTAGTCATCGCCCTGGATGGCACCCTGGTTCTTCAGATAACCGAAACCTAAGTAGTAGTTTACCTTCTCTGTAGCACCCGAGATGCTGGCATTGTAGTCCTGGTTAAAACCTGTACGGAAAGTAGCGTCTTCCCAGTTATAGGTCTTTCCTGCCAAGAAGTTCTCCATGACGAGGGCGGCATCAGCATCGAAGCCCATACGACGGGCATAGAGGCTCAGCATCGACTCCCCTGCCTGTAACGTTTTAGGACCATTGCTGGCCCACTGATCTTGTGTGATGCCATACTGACCGATATTGTTCACGTTATCATAATAACCGGCGGGTATGCCACTGTCCTTTCCATAGTAGCCCCAGGTTCCGTCCTCACGATAACCATAGGTCTGAGCCTTGAACCAGTCTTCACGATACTTCATGTAAGCATCAGGTCCGAATACGTCGCGATAGGCGGCCTTGGTGTTGGCTGCGAGGTTCACACTGACATTGATGACCGGCTTACCCTCCTTACCCTTCTTGGTGGTGATGATGATGACACCACTGGCAGCCTTAGCACCGTAGATGGCAGCTGAAGAGGCATCTTTCAACACGTCAATCTGTTCGATGTCGTCTGGGTTGATCTCAGAGAGCTCACCAGCGAACTGCATACCGTCTAAGATAATAAGTGGTGAGTTGTGGGAACCGTCGGTGTAAAGAGAGTTCTGACCACGCAACTGGATAGAGGCGCCAGAGCCTTTAGCTGAAGAGTCGAAACCAATCTGCAGACCTGGTGTACCGCGAAGCAGGTCTTGAACACTTCCCGGGTTCTGGTCAGCCAGCTTGCTGGGGTCAATCTGAACTACAGAACCTGTCAGGTCTTTCTTACGCATGGTACCATAACCGACAACTACTACTTCCTGCAGAGTCTCACTGTCTTCCTCGATGGTAACTTTCAAGGTTTGGCCATTTCTGTAAGCCATTTCCTTTGTGGTGTAGCCGATGTAAGAGACGACCAACGTACCACTTGTTGGGACAGATTTCAGTTCAAAGTTTCCGTCGAAATCGGTAACTGTTCCAACGTTTTCGATGTTTTTCACTTTGATGGTGGCACCGATGATCGGTTCACCACTCTTGTCAACAACCTGCCCTTTCACGACACCACTTTGTTGGACATTCTGAACGGCCTGGTTTGCCATTGTTGGCAATGGAATGGCGACCATTCCTGCTGCCAATGCCATCGCAAAACATAGTTTTCTTGATGGACTGATCAAATTAGCATACTTCATTTAGATGTTCTTTAAGTTAAATTATTGTTAGTAAGAATAAATCTTCAATATGAAAAGAGTTGCGAATTCTGGGTGCAAAGGTAGGAGAATTGATTTAAATCAAGGTCTCCACATTGTGATTTTAATGGAACAAATCGTTATTTTTGCCCGATTTCATCGATTTCCCATGCGTCGCGCCACCTAATGATGGGCTTATTGTCCTCAAATTCGATGGGTAACCAGATGTAGCGGGCATCACTCGGATGCTTGGGGCGCCAGATGTCTGCCATGAAGATGAACTGGCTGCCATAGGGCAGGATGAATGTCGATTGTCCTTCAAAGGTGATATCAGCCTTTGGTCCGCGACAAGGATTGTCGTGCTGAGTCCAAGGTCCCCAGATACTTGGGGCAGAGAACATGCGGGCTTTGTTGGGAGCCCATCCTGTACAGCCTGATGTAATCATCCAGTAAGTTCCGTCTTTCTTGAAGATGGCGGGTGCCTCGTTTTGTCCGCCGGGGGCTACACGGGTGTAGCGTCCGGAATGGTGTAGATAGTCGCTGGTGAGCTCAGCAATGTGGAGCGTCAGATTGTCTTCCGAAGAGAAGATATGGTAGGCCTTGCCGTCATCGTCGATATAGAGGGTCATATCGCGCGCCATCTGTCCTGTACCGAAATCGCGCTTCACGAATAGTCCTTGCTGAATGGCCTTATACCAGTCGGGTTTCCACCACTCCTTGAAGTGGTCTTTGTCGAGCGTATCGACGATGGCTAAGTCGTTTTGGCCAAATTCAACGGGCCAGGTGCCAGCGTTGGCGCGCTGGGAGTAGAGGAACTTATAGGGACCTTCAGGCTTGTCGCTGACGGCTACACCATAACGGGCTGCGCTATAGCCCTTGCCTTTCAGTTCAAGGTGGAACCACATACAGAATTTCTTCGTCACCTTATTATATATGACCTTAGGACGCTCCAATACACAACCGCGCTCGATGTCATTTCCCTTTTCGTCGCTCACGTAAAGGGCAACGCCGCAGTTCTTCCAGTGGTAGAGGTCTTTTGAGGAATAGCACATCACGCCAATCATGGCGGCAGAGGTTGTGTCGCACTTGTTCTCGCCGAACCAATAGTAGGTATCACCGTATTTCATCACGCCGCCACCGTGCGCATTGATATGGCGACCACTATTATCAGGCCATATCTCACCCGGGCGGATCATCTTGGGCTCTTTTTGGCGATTGTTCCAGTAGTTCTCCAATCGCTTGGCTTCAGCCTTAGTGATATGGATTACGCTTCCGTGCTTAGGTGAGGAGAAGTTGGAAGCCTTCATCACACCCTCATTAAAACGTCCAAGGGGCTTGAAGGTCTTGAAATCTGAGGTCTCAACAAATCCGAAGTTATGGGGATTAACACTATAGATATCATACATTACGACCCATTTCTTTTCACCGATGCGCTTCCATACATTGGGGGCTTCACAGCCACGATCCTCGCCATCGATTTGTTCAGCGTGATAATCGTTGAAATGGTTGATTTTATCGGAAATCATATACTTGATGCCCCCTGGATTCTCCTGCGCTACATAGGTCATGAAGTAGCGGCCGTCGGGCATAGGGCAGATGTCGGCATCAAGCACCTGTATCTTTTCGTCGGGATATTCAAAGAGCAGTTGAGGTTCCGTTTCCAATGTCGTGAAGTCCTCGTTGGCGTAGCTATAATATAATTTGGTACGCCCGCCTGCGTGTTGGCGGATGGTGAAATATACCATCGGTTTGCCGACGGTCGGATCCCAGATGGTCTGTGGTGCCCACGCACAACCGATTTCCCCGAATGCTTGGGGGAAGAGTTCATCGATTCTTACTTCATGGTGTGTCCAGTGGATCAAGTCCTCTGAGGCCATCAGCACCAAGCCTCTGTTATTGCCCCAGCCGTATTTGTCGGGACGTTCCCACTGAGTAGTGCGAAGTCCCATCTGCTTGCCAAACACATGGAGATCGGTCATGGCAATATAGAATTTTCCATTAGGTCCGCGATAGATATGAGGGTCGCGGATTCCTCGCTGATCAGCGATGGAATCGCCCGAAATGATGGGTTCTCCATTGTTGACAGCCGTAAAAGTATAGCCGTCGTAGCTGATGGCCATAAACAAAGCGTGCGTTGGGTCGTTGAAATAGGTGAAGAGATAGGCGCCCATGTCCTTCTCGGTAAGTTGTTTCTGTTTCTTAGCTTCGGCATAAGCCCCAAAAGCCATGATGAGTGTTGATAAGAATAGTAGTTTCTTCATTTATAGTTATAGTATGGTTTCTGGGTGCAAAGGTAGCGGAATTGATTTAAATCAAGGTCTTCACATCGTGATTTTGGGGGAACAAATCGTGAAAATTGAAGTTTTTCGCCCCTTTTTCGTTATTTTCGACTTTTTATCTTACCTTTGCAATCGCTAATTAACTGCCGATGAAACCAAGAGTGCTATTACTGACTATAACCTTGAACCTGTGCATGGCCATGTTGGCACAACATGTGACGCTTAGAATTATGTCTCAGACTCCGGTGGAGGGGGCTGAGGAGGCGCGCTGTCTGAAGTTTGACCACAACGGGTTGATGTGGATAGGTACTGATTTAGGCGTATGTGCCTATGATGGTTACCGTTTTAGGACTTACCGAAACGATGCCTATTCGCCAGGTATCCTGCCCAATAATTATGTACTCAGAATCACAGAAGCTCCTGAAGATCGTTTGTGGCTTGGCACACGCGACGGATTGACATGTTTCGATCGCCGTAGGAATACGTTCCGGTCTTATCATCTTCGGAGCCAGAATGCGCGAATGATTGATGCTTTGTTTACTTCATCTGATGGAACGATTTGGGTAGGAACGTCTAATGGCGTGTCTCGCTATGATGCTGAAACTGACGAATTCACAGATATCAGTATGACTGCTGGTGTGCGATCTTTTTCCGAAGATAAGAAAGGTAATATCTATATTGGAACATGGGAAGGCGGTCTCTTCCGTTTGAACCCTAAAAGCGGTAAGCTTGTAGCTTATCCCCAGTTGAGTGAGCGCAATACGGTACAGTCTCAACTGGTGGATAGTCGTGGGCGACTTTGGATCGGCACATGGGAGAATGGTATCATCCGTCTGGACCATCCCGAGAATGAGTCTAATCCCGGCATCCATAGGATAAACGAGGGACGGCGTGACTTCAGGACGTTCCATCAGTTGGTAGAAGATTCTGTAAGCCATGCCATCTGGGGCTGCTGCATTGAGGGTCTTACCAGTGTTGATCTTGATGATATGACACAGGTGGAGAACTATCCCGAGCTTAGTTTCTGCTATGACATGCTCACTGACGGACAGGGCAATTTGTGGGTGATAACCCGTAACAATGGTATTGTACGTCTGTCAACCCAACCATCACCTTTCCGATATAGTCATCTCAACCCTGTAGGACAGGTACTGCCTGTAAATCGCATACAAACGATATTTACGGCAGACGGCCAACGTTTCTGGTTGGGTCTTCAGCCTTATGGACTGGCCCTCTACGATCGTCAGGCGGACCATGTGCTCTATAATAACGATATTCCTGGTTTTGGTCAGATGAAAGGCACTGGCGGTATTGATGTCCAGACAGTCTCATCGGTGTTACAGCGTCATGACGGACAGATTTGGATAGGCAGCTCGCGGGGTATTGTTGTTTGGAAGGAAGGGGAGACGGCACGGGTGCTGCCTCGAAATGCTGCACCGTTCATTGGCGATGGAAATGTGAATACCTTCCATCGTCTGAAAGATGGTGTCGTGCTTGTTGGACAGACGGTTGGCGTGGGACTGGCTTTCTCTGAGACGAAGGGTCGGATGCTGAAGATGGGGGAGAAAGGATGCGATTATAGCAATTGCAACGTCCAAGCCATCATGGAAGACCACCAGCACCGTCTATGGCTGGCTACCGAGAACGCGGGTATCATCCGCCTCGAAGGCAATGTGAGATTGCCTCAAGCAATCAGGTGTCACCAATATGCTTCGGCTTGTGGCAACTATCCTATTGACGAGGCGACAGCTTGTTATGAGGATGCCAGCCACCGGATATGGGCTATTTCTAATAGTGGCGGACTCTTCCTCTATGATGCTGATAGCGATAGGTTCGAACCCGTTAATCACCGTTTCCACATTGAGATGGGCCGTATCTATACTATTGATGGCGATAATAACGGTTGGATCTGGCTCTCGACGGACAGAGGACTGGTGCGTCTGAAGACATCTGAAAAACAGGATGTGGCCACCTGCTATACGATGGAAGATGGACTGGAGGATTTCCGATTCTCTTCCAACGGCTCTTTCTGTTTTGGAAAGGAGTTGTATTTTGGTAGTGCTACTGGTTTCTTTTCCTTTTCCCCAGACTGCATCGGGAAGTGGCAGCAGAAACCAGCAATCCATCTTGCCGTCATGGAATTGATGATTGGTGACCTTCTTTTCGAGCGACTGCCTATTGAACAGCAACAGCGTATCAGTATTGAACCGCCATTCTTCACCCGCGAGATCACCATCCCGTCGGATGTCGACAAGTTTTCTGTGGGTTTCTCCCTGCTCACCTATATGAATGCACAACAATGTCGTTATGCCTACCGTCTGAAGGGATATGATAGCAAGTGGCATCACGTCAGTGCTGATAACCGCAGAGCTACTTATCAGAATTTGTCTCCTGGCACCTACGAACTGGAACTGAGGGCAACCGACAGTTACGGTCATTTGGTGGAATTGCCCTATACCATTACGGTTAGGGTGTTGCCACCTTGGTATCGTACGTGGTGGGCTTATCTGATCTATGTCTGTCTGCTGGGAGGCATAGTCTATGGTATCAAGGAGTGGTATCGTAACCGTGTGAATCGACGGGCCCGTCTGCAGCAGCGTGTCAGCGAATTGCTACACTATCGTGAGATGATGGTGATGAAGCAGTTTGAAGGTGCGCGTAAGACTCTCGAGGCCGAGGAACAGCAGCATAATTCGCCAGACGAGCAGTTCTTAAGCAAGGCCATTGACTGTGTGAAACAGCATCTCGATGATGCCGACTACGACCGTGAGCAATTCGCCTCTGACATGTGTGTGTCATCCTCTACCTTATATAATAAGTTGCGTGCTCTGACAGGACAGAGCATCACGAGCTTCATCAATTCCATCCGCCTGAAGGAGGCCTGTCGGATTATGCGCCAGCATCCTGATATCAAGATGACGGAACTCTCTATGGAGGTAGGCTTCAATACACCTAAATACTTTACCAAACTGTTTAAGAAGGAGTTTGGTATGCTACCCAGTGAGTATTTGGAAAAAGGAGAAGTTTAAATATAGTCCTTGAAGGCTTCGTCGTATTCAGGACTGTTGGCGAGCTTGCCATTGACAAGGCATACGAGCTCGACAGTGGCGCGGAAGCAGAGCTGTTCGTCACTGGCACGGTAGATATCCTGATAGAACATATACTTGAAGCGGTCTTTCTTCAGGTTGAGACGTGAGATGAATTCATCGTCGCAGCGCAAGGGGACCTTGTATTGCAGTTTCATGCTGTGGACGACGGCATCGATGCCTTGTTCGTGAAGCTTGGCAAAACTGACGCCGAGGCTGCGTAGGAACAGATGACGGGTATGTTCGGCATAATGCAGATAGTTGGCATTGTTCACGATACCCTCGATGTCGCATTCATAGTCACGCACTTCCATGCGGGCTTCAAAGATATATTTCATGCTGTATGATAGTTTAGAATATGAAGAATCTCGTTGAAATGGCTGATTTTGACCAGGCGCTCATGTTCGATGTCCTCAAAATGTTCCAATTGCCACGTGACGTGGAAGGGGATGTGGATGGCTGAAGCACCGACAGCGAGAGCTGGGGCGATGTCGCTCTTTAGCGAGTTGCCCACCATCAGCAGTTGGGAGGGCAGGATGCCGAGATGCTGACAGAGCTGTTGGAACTCCATCTCGGTCTTGTCTGACGTGATTTCCACGTGAGAGAAATATTTAGCCAGTCCGCTGCGTTTGAGCTTATTCTCCTGATCTTGCAGTTCGCCTTTTGTGAAGACCACAAGTCGGTAAGGGTAGGCCTGAAGCCGTTGAAGTGTCTCTTCGACCTCTGGCAGTGGGGTGGCGGGCAGGTGGAGCAGCGATTTGCAGTCATTAAGCAGGTCTGCCAGCTCCGTTGCTGACAGATGGTCGCCTGCCACGCGGAGGGCGGTCTCAATGATGGAGATGGTAAAAGCCTTGCAGCCATAGCCGAGGTCGGCCATATTGCCTGATTCTGTCTGGAAGAGTTCTTTGGCGGGTACCTCACAATAGGGTGCAATCAATCGGTAGAGATGATTCTCTACGGTCTCGAAGTGCGACTGACAGTCCCAAAGTGTGTCGTCGGCATCGAAGGCGATGGCGCGTATGTTGTTCAGATTAATCATTTTCTACAGTGCGGACAGACTCCCTTGATGATGTAGTTGGCCGTATGTGCCTCGAATTCTTCTGGCAGTTCCAGTGCTGGCATCTTCATCCCTTCGAGACAGTAGGTCTGTTGACATACCTCACAGAAGAAGTGGGGATGCTGGTCATCATCGTGTTCGTGGCTATGGCTGTGGCATAGTTCATATTTCGTGCCGTCGCTACCGCCTTCAATCGTGTGTACCAGATGATGCTCCTTGAAGAGTGTCAGGGCACGGAAGACGTTCGACTTGTCGATAGTCACGATTTTACGTTCCAGCTCAGCCAACGATTGCGGGTTTATCGAACTGGCCAGTGCCTTGGCTACCACGATGCGGTTGGCAGTTGGCTTGATACCGTGCTCTTCGAGCAGACTGACGCAGGTTGCTTCGTCCATTTTTTAAACTTTAATACTAATTTGGTGGCAAAGTTACAAAATAATTGAGAATAATTCGTATCTTTGCAAACAAAAAGGTTATAGATGAAGCGTTTTGTGATTCGTGGGCTAAAGATCCTGGGTGGATTGCTGGTTGCAGTAATCGTGTTACTGCTGGCCGCAACACTGGTGTTTAATTCTAGTTCTTTCCAGAAGAAGATGCTGGGTCATGCGACGGAGCTGCTTGAGGAGAAACTGCAGACGAAGGTAAGCATTGACAGCATAAACATCAATTTCTTGAAGTTTAATGTTGGGCTGTATGGTCTGGATGTTGAGGACCGGGAACATCGACAGATGCTGCACGTGGAGCGCCTGGCCGTCAATCTCGACTGTTGGGGCATCCTCAGGGATCACGTCAAGGTCACCTATGCCCGTCTGGAGGGGGTGAAGGCCCGTCTGTACAAGCAAAAAGGGGAGGAAGGCAACTTCCAGTTTGTGATCGATGCCTTCAAGCGTGACAAGAAGAAGGGCAAGACGAAGGAAAAGGAAGTGAAAAAGGACAGCCCGGACCGCAGGCTCACGTTTGAGGTCAGGGATGCGGAGATCGGCAGGATCGACGTGGTCTTCAATACGGATACCTTCTATATGGACAGGTTTACCTACGACCGTTTCTGGACGGGAAGCCATGAGGGCAAGATCCGTCATCTGAGCGGAAAGATGGAGGCCGTGACGAAGAAAGGTCCGCAGACGCGGCGCATCAGCATCGGTACTGTGGGCATCATGGGAAAAGACGATCGCCAGCAGGTCGTCCTCGACAGTCTGCATTTCGCTATCGACAACCACTTGCCGCGAAAGAATGCCAACAGGCCGAAGCGAGGCTTCTTTGATGCCGGTCATATAGACGTCATCGCCCATGCAGAGCTGCTGCTGAATCATCTGGACCTGAAGCGGGATACCGTGAACTTCCAGCTGACGAAGTTTGTGGCAAGAGACAGTGTGACAGGCTTCAATGTGAAGGACCTGCGCCTGAGAGCCGGCATCAGCAACGGTGTGGCTCATGTCAGCAATGTCACCGTCCAGCAGGAGAGCACGGTGCTGAAGTTCGACAGCGCCACCGTCATCCTGCCCAGTAAGAAGAAAGGCACGAAGTTCTCGTTCCGGACGTCGGTGATTAAGGGCAAGACCGAGTTGCGTGATATCTCGCGGCCCTTTGCCCCAGTGCTGAAGAACTTCAAGATGCCGCTCGAACTCAGTGTGCTGTTCAGCGGTACCGACAGCACGCTCACATTCAAGGATATTCATGTGAACACGCCAGACAAGCTGCTGACGATATCAGCCGTCGGCGGCATCAGCCATCTGAAGGAAAAGGAGAAGCTCAACGTCCACTTCCACGTGAACAAGATGGTGGCTAAGGGTAAGGTGAAACAGGAGATCATCAATCAGTTTGTTGTGAAGAAGATGATGATGAAGCAGTTGGACAACCTGGGTAACCTTACCTATACGGGCGATTTCCAGGTAATCTGGAAGCACGAGCTGTTCAAGGGCGTACTGGGTACGGCGGTGGGCAATATGGCCTTCAATTTCACCGTCGATGACCTTAATCACTATATCACCGGCCATGTAGATGCAAAGAAAATTCAGTTAGGTAAGTTGCTGAACATGAAGGATATAGGTGACGTGGGCGCGAAAGCAGACTTCAAGGTGGATATCGACAAAAAGCGTACGGCTATCTTGCGTAAGAAAACTGGTGGAAAAATGCCTTACGGAACGGTTGATGCTTTCGTCTATGAGGCTGCCTATAAGGGGATTAAGTTGAAGGAACTGAAAGTCGATATCAAGAGTAATGGTGGAGTTGTAGAAGGTAGCATTGACCATCTCAAGAGTCTGAAGTGGGGTTTTGATTTCTCGTTTACAGATATCGATAAGGTCAGCAATGTCAAGGTGAAACCTAGAGTGAAAGGCAAACTGATAGATTTGTTTAAAAAGAAAGACTCTGACAAGGCTGACAAGGAGGACAAAGCTGTAAAGAAACAGTCCCAAAAAGAACAGCCTTCCGACCCGTCAGCAACTGACAAACCAGCCAAGAAAGGCTCTTGGTTTAATCGGCTCTTTAAGAAGAAGGGGGAGTAAGTGAGTCCTGACTTGTTACATTCTTCTGTAGCGTACTGTCTGGCATCTGTTTAATAATTGGTTTCTGCAGGCCGTTGGTCTGCGTCAGGTATCTGATGTACTTCGCATAGGTACCGCTGGAGTAGGCCTTGAAGATGTTGTTGGCGAAGAGGATGTCGGTGATGTGGTTGTTCCTGACATATTCCACCATATTCTTCGTGAAATAGCGTGAGTCGATGACGTGTACCTGTTCGAAGGAGTAGAAGAGGTAGCCAGGTATGGCATTGCCGAAGCTGTCCTTCAGGATGAGCACCCTGCGGCCGTTGTGGGTGCTGGTCTCCACACGGGTGATGCGTGTGTCGCTGCCCATGAACGTACAGTAGGCGGCACCGCTGCCGTCTTTGAAGCGGTGGAAGAACACACCCTTGTGGGGACGACCCATACCGATGACACGGTAGTTCTCGTCAATGGTGTAATCGATGTAGGTCGTGCTGTAGGTGACATCGCGTGGCACGTAATACACAAAGTCCTCGGGGGCGTTCTTCACGGAGATATCCTGCGAGTAACCATACATACTGCCCACATAGCCGTGTACCACCTTGCGGTCATAGTCTGACAAGGGCCGGAAGGGTACGCCTGCTACCTCCGCGAATTTCTGGGCGGCATAGAAGGCACCGAGGGGCGCCCAGTGGTGATCGGTGCGCAGGTAGATGTCTTCGTCGGCATGTTCGCCGAGGGTCTCGTAGATATCCACCGGTTTCACACCGGGGGCCAGATGGCGGATGACATTGTCGATGGTGGGGCGTTGCGGACGGGTGCGGTTCTTCACCTTTTCAGGACAATAGAACTCGACAGCCGTCGGAATCACCATGCAATAGATATTCACCGAGGGGAAGCTGTCTTTGTAGATGTTGGCAGCCTTCGCGTAGCCTGTACAGCCATTGGCAGATCCGCCGTAGGCCATCAGCGCACGCACCTTGTCGCCCGAGCCGACGATGATGATGCCGGCATTGGCGATCTTTGCGTTCTCGTCGGCGGTCACATGGTTCTCGTAGCTATAAGGGTCTGAGGCGGTAGGCTTTTCTATGGAATCCAGTTCCTCTAAAGTGTCTGGGGCTTCTGCTATCTCTGGATCTATGCCGCTATCGGCGGCAGCATGGAAAGTGACATTCTCCTCGCCTGTATTCACGCGGATAAGGTCTTTCACCTGCATGCTCAGCCACATGAAGCGGTCGCGGAAGGGTTCGCTGTCGCTGAACCACGAGGAGACCTCACTGGTGAATGTGCCGTTCAGCAGCTTCTCGGTGGTAAACTCCGGGAATTTTGCCAGCTCGCGCTTCTCCAATTCAGAGAAAGTGCTTCGCGGGAAGGTGTTGAACACGACAGCGAAGGCAACGAAGACGGTGCTGAAGAGTATGAGGTAGGTTTTACTGAATCGCATGGCTTCTGGTTTAGAATCGGGTGTAGATAAATGCGTTATTGGTGGCACCGACGAGCAGGGCCACGCTGAGCACGAGCAGAAGGATGGAGATCGCGAGGCGCCCCGAGAACAGCAGTGACTCCTGCATGAGCCCTCCTTCCTTGGTACAGCGTTTCAGCAGTGCCTCGGCACCGCTGCGCAGCGGCATACAGAAGAGCAGGCACACCACCCACAGCCAGCAGTTGTCGGCCAGTGCACTGATGGTGATATAGTCGTGGAGGGCAGCGCCCTGTCCGAAGCAGATCTCGAAGAAGCGCACCATGCGGCTGCTGTCGTCGAAGTAGAAGATGCCCCAGCCGACGACCACCAGCACCAGACTGTAGAGGTGGAGCAGGGGAGAGGGGATATACTCACGGACGCGCAGGATGGTGTATTTCTCAATCGTCACGATGAGGCCGAAATACACACCCCAGATGATGAAGTTCCAACTGGCTCCGTGCCACATACCTGTGAGAAACCACACCACGAGGATATTAAGGGCCTGATGGCTTCGGTTGCCACCCATAGGGATATACACATAGTCACGGAAGAAGCTACCCAACGAGATATGCCACCGTCGCCAGAAGTCGGTGATGGTATCACAACAATAGGGATGACGGAAGTTCTCGTTGAAGTGGAAGCCCAGACAGCGCCCCAGTCCGATAGCCATATCAGAATAGCCGGAGAAGTCGAAGTAGATCTGCAGGGTAAAGGCCACGATGCCTGTCCATGCGCCAGTAGTGGTGAGGTCCTGCATATTGCCCGCCAGAAACTGGTCAGAGATTTCAGACAACTGGTTGGCCAAAATGACCTTCTTGCCTAGTCCGATGACAAAGCGATAGATGCCATCAGCAACGTCTTTGGAGGTGACGCTGCGGTTGCTGATCTCTTGTGCTACCGTGTTATAGCGCACGATAGGACCTGCGATGAGTTGTGGGAACATCGAAATATAGAGTAGCAGATTGCCGAAGTGGCGCTGCATGGGGGCCTCCTGGCGATAGACATCGATGAGGTAGGAGATCGACTGGAATGTGTAGAAACTGATGCCGATGGGCAACGCAATCTTGGGGTCGGCTACAGGGATGCCGAGAGCTGTCAGTTGCTGGGCAAAGAAACTCAGATACTTGAAGGTGCTAAGGATCAGGATATTGCCTGTCAGTCCGGCAGCGAGTGCCCACTTGCGGGTAGTGCCCTGAGCGTGGCCGATGCCCAGTCCTGCCAGATAGTTCAGCAAGACGCAGAAGAGCATCAGGAACACATAGACAGGTTCGCCCCAAGCGTAGAAGATAAGCGAGAAGACCACCAGCACGGCATTCTCCACGATGCGGTTCGGACGGGAGTTCTCAGACGACAATAATTGGTCAATCCAATGGGCTGCCAGATAACTGAGGGCGAAGGCTGGCAGGAAGACGAACAAAAAGAAAAGGTCTGAGAATACCATGAGCGTCTGTGTCTAATATTGTAATAAGGTGGACAGCTGTCTGGCAATGAACGTGCCCGCGCGCCTGGCTCCTTCTTCTGAGGTGTGCGTGCCATCGGTGGTCAGGTGATGCCGGTTTTTCTCTTGTTCTGCATAGATGCCGCTTTGCTGGTCCAGCCGGATCACGCTAAGGCCCATCCTGTGGCCGCTGTCGGCG
This sequence comes from bacterium UBA3756, assembly GCA_002371695.1. The sequence goes on along the minus strand of DFGG01000105.1, from coordinate 5,958 downwards.
ATGAGGTCGCTGACCTTGAAGATCGTATTGCCTGCCTGGACAGACTGGAAGGGTGTCAGCAGTACGATCTGGGCCATTGGACATAACGTCATCAGCAGTTCGCAACCATAGCGAACAGACTCAGCGAGCGTCACGATCTCACAGACAGTCAGCTTTCTAAAAGCCTGACTATCAGATGAAAAAGCATCATCTGTAGTCATGGATAGGGCCTTTGGCCTTGACTTCAGGAACCAGGCATCGTTGGTGCCCGCCAGGATCAGGATGAGCTGAGGCTTCGGCTGACTGCCGTTATTGATGGCCTCTTCGAGTCGGCAAATCTGGTTGTAGATGACATTGTCGTTGCCTAGAACACCGATGTTCTCCTGTGTGTTCCGTCGTGTCTGTGGGGTATTAGTCCAGGTGGCGCCACTACGGGCAAAACTTCGGCAGCTGGCAGGCTGAAAGGCATCGCGGAACCACTTGTTCCAGCCTTGTGGCTTGTCGCAGCCGTCGCCACCGAGCCAGGTGTTCGAGTCACCCAGTATCACTACGTGCAACGAATCTCCTGCTGCAATTGCTGCAATGGGCAGGGAGCTTAACCATAAGAATATACATGACAAAAGATACCTCATACGTCCTAGGATAGCTAGATTTTGCATGCAAAGTTACGTCTTTTATCTGAGAAATCCAACTTAACCTATAAAAAAGAGGAAAAATTTGGTGGAAATCAAAATAAATGCTTACCTTTGCACTTAAAATAATTTGTTTACCATCGCATATGAACAGAAAAATATTCATTTTTATACTGGGTCTGCTTCTTAGCTGTACCTTTGCCAATGCGCAGAAAAGTGAGATTGAACAACGTGCAGAGTCTGAAGCAGAAAAAGGCCATGTAGGCGGTGCCCGTTATAACTATATCTTAGCTTTCGAAGACTATGCCAATAAGGGGCAGATGAAGCAGAGTGTAGAGTGCGCTGTCAAGGCCAACGTGCTCTACTATAAGGAAAATTACTATAACGAAGCCTTCGACCTGTTGCGTCGTGTCGATCAGACCATCGATGCCAAGGTACAAGGTGCTGTGAGCAGGGCTCCACTGCACTATCTCGTATCGAAAGAACGCTATCAGATGTATATGAAAATGGGACGTAGCGCTACGGCTGCCGATCATCTTAGGGCCATGGAGAACCATGCGGCCACAGGTAGTGACGATGAAGTGAAGAACGACCTGCTCTACACCAAGGCTGTCTATTATTATACCCTCGGACAGACTGCGAAAGGCAATGCTGTCTTTAAGGAGATGGCCGACAAATTGACGGCTTCCAAGGAATATGATAAAGTGGAAGAGGTTTATAAGACTTTGATTGCTAATGGTCGCAAGTCGGGTAGTGCTAATATGGTCGCCCAGTCTTATAGTAACTATGTGGCATGGAAAGACTCCACCAATGCTTTGAAGCATGCAGACGAGATAAAGTCGCTGAAGAAGCAGATTGCCGACAACGAGGCTACGATTGCCGATAAGGACAGTTCGCTGACCACTCGCTCGGCCATCATCATCGGCCTTGGTGTCCTTGCTGCTGCATTGGCTGCTGCGCTTGTGGTTGGTGCTGTTGTCTTGATGCGTTTCATTATGCTCTCTCGCAGGCAGAAGAAGATTATTAAGGTATCTGAAGAAAATAATGCCCTGAAAGCCAAGTTCATCAACAATATCTCCGCTCAGTTGGAGCCTACACTCAAGAAACTCGACAGCAGCAAGCCTGAGGTAAAGGCACTACTCGACTTCTCAAGCCATATCCAGCAGCTCTCTGAATTGGAGAACTCTGACGAGCCCGTTGAGTTGGAGGATGTTCAGTTGCAGCCGTTCTGCGAAGCACTGATGAACCAGATTCGCGACAAGGTGAAGGCTGACGTTACGCTGAAGGTGAATGCGCCCAACCTCAGTGCCAAGATTCACAAGGAGTATGTCTCTCATATCCTGACTCACCTGCTGAATAATGCAGCCATCTATACACCAGAGGGTGGCAATATCTGGCTTGACTATAAGAAGCGTGGCGCCCATGCCCATCAGTTCCTGGTATCAGATACCGGCTGTGGTATCCCTGAGGAGAAGCGCGAAGACGTGTTCAAGCCCTTCCTTGAGGTGAGAGACCTGACGGAAGGCGACGGACTCGGACTGCCTATCTGTCGCCAGATGGCACTGAAGATCAATGGAGACCTCGATATCGATCCCGAGTTCCACAAGGGAACCCGCTTCATGCTCGATTTCCACTCTTAATAAGATTTCCTGATGGATACGAAACTGATCCTGCAGTTCTTGCGCGACGTCATGGCCAACAACAACAGGCCCTGGTTTCAGCAGCATAAGGATGTGTATCTGGCAGCGAAGGAAGATTTTGAGCGAGGGGTGGCGGCAGCCATCTCTCGCATCTCTACCTTCGACTCTTCTGTGGCTCATATCGGTGTGAAAGATGCTACCTATCGCTTCTATCGCGATACGCGTTTTTCGCCTGACAAGTCACCTTATAAGAATCATCTTGGTGCCTATATCTCTGCCCGTGGAAAGAAGTCGCTTCATGGGGGCTATTATATCCATCTGGAACCAGACAACTGCATGCTCGCCTGTGGTAGTTATTGGCTGCCCACGAATATCCTCACCTCTTGCCGCAATGAGATCATGGCTAATGAGGAAGAGTGGTTGAAATGCGTGGAAAGCAAGGAGTTCATTATGTATTTTGGAGATTCGTTCGAACCCTGTACGGAACGTGATTCATGGGGCACCAAACAGGGCTTCGGTTTAGAGAAACTGAAGACCTGTCCAGCTGGCTTTCCTCGTGACTATGCTCAGGTGAAGTATCTGCGCTTGAAGAACTATTGCTGCTGGCATCGTGTGTCCAACGATTTCTTTGAAGGCGATGCCTGGCTGAAACAGATGGAGATAGTATTCAAGGCCGCCAAGCCCATGATGGATTTCATGAATAGCGTCATTGACGACTATGAATAGGCCATGACCGACTTTTTGCTATTGGGAAGTTATTGCCTATCCGTCAAGTCCTTCAGCAAGAGGGTGCACCCTTCGAAGACATCGCGCCAGGTGGCTTCGAAATTGCCTGTGTACCAAGGGTCTGCCACATCGCCAGGACGATTGGTGTAGTCCAACAGTAAGCGGATTTTTCCTTCCGGGTCACCACCGCAGATGCGGTTCATGTTTCTGAGATTCCAGGTGTCCATACCTATCAGCAGGTCGAAGCGCTGATAGTCGTTGCGTGTCATCTGGCGCGCAGTCTTTCCCTTGCACGCGATGCCGTGTTCGGCCAGTTTCCGCTTGGCAGGCGGATAGACCTCATTGCCAATCTCCTCTGTAGAGGTGGCTGCCGACTCGATATAGAACTGGTTGTCGAGACCGGCCTTGCTCACCAGATCTTTCATCACAAACTCTGCCATCGGACTGCGACAGATATTCCCGTGGCAGACGAAAAGTATTCGGGTGCTTTGCTTAAATGGATATGTTCGGTTAAGTAATGACATAGCTTATAACTTCTATTTGCGAGTGCAAAGTTACAAATTTTATTCACAATAGTGCATTCAAAAGAAGGAATTCTTTTCTTTGCTATAGATTTCTCTGATTGAATGTTAGAATTTGGTTTACCTCTACAAATACTGCGTAAATCGATGTATATTAGTAGTTTAGATGAAATTATACATCTACTAACCATCTGCTTATCCTCTACTTATCCTCTATTAATCCTCTACTGCTATTCTACTATATATGAAGTAGGTAACAATTATTCCCACCTTGGGAATGAAATGTTCCCAGCCTGGGAATAAAACATTCCCACCTTGGGAATAAATACTGAGCCTGCAGTATTGTGGTCTGAAGGGAATAAGATACGCTTATTGACTAATAAGGTGCCTTTATTGCAGAATAAGGTGCCCTTATTGCAGGATAAGGAACGCTTATTCAGTTTGTAGAGATATGGTAGATGTTGGGTTGAGGATTAGTAGAGGTAAAGTAGAGGGAAAAATCTAATGAAAAACTTGCAAATACCAAGTAAAATCAGTATATTTGCAGGCATTTTGTGATTATTAAGTAGAGGTAGAACTAAAAATATCGTTTATATGAAAGTAAGTTTGTTGAAAATATCGCGAAAGAAGGAGGTCATTAAGCGCATTGAATTAAGGGAGATTGCAAAGATGATTCGTGAGAATCCTGAAAAGGACAAAGTGTTCGATCTTCGCTTGAACTATCAGTTCTATAAGTCCCAGAGGTTGCCTGACGGACAGATTACCCTTGACGACCCGAAGCATACGGTGAACCTGCCTCGTCTGCTCTTTGCCGCAGAATGCATGAACTATAAGGAGATGCAGAAAGGGCTGAAGTACAATGGACTAGTGGTGGTCGAGGTGAACGGACTGAAGACGTACGAAGACGCTGTGACCATCAGGAACCAGGCTGCGAGGATGGATGAGACGGTGATGGCTTTCCTGGGGGCATCGGGCATGAGTGTGAAGATAGTCTGTCGGGGCGAGCTGTTTGCGACATCCCCCAACCCCTCCGAAGAAGAGGAGAAACTGCCTGCGAAGGAAGAAGAGATGCGACAGTTTCATAAGAACCTGTATGAAACGGCTCGGAGGGCCTATCAGAATCAGTTTGGTCTGGATATTGAGTATCTGGAACCTACACTGGAGCGGACCATCTATCTGAGTGCCGACCCTGAGATGTATTTCAACCCTGATGCCCGCCCCTTCAAGGCCGATTGTGAGAAACACGTCCAGCCGGAGCCGGCACCTATCTCATGGGAGAGTGATATGCTGATGCCTGGCCGCACCATCACGCGTACCTATCATTTCAACTGGGTATTTATCCTACGCGAGGTGCTGGGCCAATACTTTGATATGCCCGACGAGGACCGTCAGATGCAGCTCTTGCAGCAGATAGCCCGCAAGTCGCTCGAACAGGGCATACCGCTCTCTCATGCCCAGGGTATGACGCTGGAGTATCCGCTGTTCCACAACGACCCAGAGCTCGTGAAGAGTGTCTTCTCTACCGCCTACGAAATCCCCCTCATGGAGGACTATCGCAAGAAGCATAAGGTGAAACCGCTGAAGAGCGTGCCGCAGGAGACGCTTCAGACGATGCGGACGGAAATCTTCCTGACCGCTAACTACGACATGCGCAAGAACCTGATGACGGGCGTGGCTGAGTATCGCATGAAATATTCTGAGGATCAGACGTTTAAACCGCTGACAGAGGAGGTGCGCAACGATATGACTATCGAGGCTCGGGAGCAGGGACTGAAATCGTGGGATCAGGATGTGAACCGATTCATCGACTCCACCCGTATTGAACAGTACGACCCAGTGAACACCTGGCTCGACAAACTGCCGACATGGGACGGACACGACTATATCTCTGACCTCGCCAGGCGCGTGCCAACAGATCAGCCTCATTGGGAGAAGTATCTCAAGTACTGGCTCGTGGGTATGGTGGCCCAGTGGCGCGAGAGCGATAAGCAGCTGACTGGCAATGCGTTGACGCCGTTGCTGATAGGCCGTCAGGGTTGTGGAAAGACACGTTTCTGCAAGATCCTGCTGCCTCCAGAACTGCGCGACTATTATAACGACAAGCTGAACTTCAAGAACGAGTTCGACCTGAACATCGCCCTCACTTCGTTCGCGCTCATCAATATCGACGAGTTCGACAAGACGACAAATTCGCAGCAGATTGTGCTGAAGTACCTGTTGTCATCGAGCGACGTGAAGTTCCGTCCGCCTTACGGCAAGACCATCAAGCAGTACAGGCGCTACACCTCGTTCATCGGTACCACTAATCAGTTGCAACCGCTGGTGGATCCTACAGGCTCCCGCCGATTCGTCTGCGTAGGCATTCCTGCTGGCAAGAACATCGACTTCACAGACAACCTGAACCATCGCCAGCTCTATGCCCAGGCCTTGCATCTGTTTAATAGTGGAGAGCGGTTCTGG
>DFGG01000033.1 GCA_002371695.1 bacterium UBA3756 | reverse complement strand
ACTTTCTGCAAGGTCGACTTCCGCAAGCTGCGGCCCGTGGCGTGGCATTTCTGGACAGGCCTGTTCCAGCTCATCTTCATCGCAGCACTGATGGGGCTGATGCTCGGATTCTCCATGGCGGGCGACAGCCTCGTATTGATGGAGGCCATCCTGATGTGCGTCATCTGTCCCTGCGCCACTGCCGCTGCCGTAGTCACCCAGAAGCTGGGAGGCTCGCTGGAACAGATGACCACCTACACCTTCCTCTCCAACTTTCTTACAGCCCTACTCGTGCCCGTCTGCTTCCCGATGATCGAGAAAGGAGCAGACATCACCTTCATGGCAGCCTTCCTGAAGATACTCCACGAAGTGTTCATCGTGCTGATCGTGCCGATGCTGCTGGCATACGTGGTGAAACACCACATGCACCGACTCCACGCCTGGGTCATCTCCATCAACGACCTGAGCTACTACCTGTGGGGCTGTTCGCTGATGATTGTTACAGGCACTACGGTGAAGAATATCGTCAATGCCGAAAGTAGCATCGCCCTGCTCTTGGCCATCGCCCTGCTGGGACTGGTCATGTGCGTCGTGCAGTTTGCCGTGGGGCGTTACATCGGCCATTTCTTCAACCACGCACAGGAGTCCGGACAGGCCCTCGGCCAGAAGAACACCGCCTTTGCCATCTGGCTCTCCTCCACCTACCTGAATCCCCTGTCGTCAGTAGGTCCCGGCTGCTACATTCTCTGGCAGAACATCATCAACTCAATAGAAATCTGGCAACATAGGAAATACAAAAGGGAGTAGCAGTGCTACTCCCTTCTGATGGTTGCCACCACATATTCCGACTGCGTGCCGATGCGGTACTTGCCGCCCCAGATGCCGATGCCGGAAGACACATAGAAGCGGGTATTGCCGCGCTGATGGCTGCCCCATGAGCACTCATAAATGGCATCGGTAATCCACGAGATAGGCCACACCTGTCCGCGATGGGTATGCCCGCTGAGCTGGAAATCGGCACCAGCCTGCTCACTGCGCTCGAGATTGTAAGGCTGGTGGTCGAGTATGATGGTATATGATTGAACATTGAGCATTGAACATTGAACATTGGCTGCCGCCACCAAGTCTTTGACGGGCTTGCGACGCATATTGGTACGGTCGTCACGCCCGATGATGACGATGCTACTGTCTATCACGGCAGCCTCATCGATGAGCAGACGGATACCAGCGTCACGGAAGAACTGCTGCGCCTCCGGGGAGCCGGCATAGTACTCATGATTTCCCAGACTGGCATAGACAGGCGCTTTCAACCGATGGAACTCCTCAACCATCTTCTCCTCTATCAGGGGCCGCATGCTGCCGTCGATGATATCGCCTGCAATCAGGATGAAATCAGGCTGTTCGGCATTGATCATATCCACCCATCGGGCCAGTTCCTTGCGAGGATTATGGTACCCCAGATGCAGGTCGGAAAGCATCACCACCCGATAGTCTTTCGCCAACGGCTTCTGCGTCGGAAGCTCCAGCGATACCCGTACCTTATTCTTATAATGGAGATTGCCATAGAGGAACACCGCAAAGATCAGTACGAAGATGGCAAGAGCCGACTGCCAGTTATGGTATAGCAACGAACGGGGCACGAGATGCAGCAGGCGTCCCAGATCGAGTACCAGGAAGAGCATCACCAGATAGAGCATCACCATGATCGACGAAGTGCCCACCTCGTATGCCAGTTGAGCCACTGGCAGGGGCAATGTGTCGAACCGTCGCGCCACTGAGAGGAAGAGCAGCAGAAAGCAGCCCACACCCAGCGTAATGACTCCCGATTTCCACCATCCCGACCACGGCAGGATAGTCCATATATGCCATCCGAGATAGAGGATAGCCACCAACGGCAGCACCCAAAACACAAACATCCACATAGCCTTCATCCGTTATGATTCAAAACTCCCGTGCAAAATTACACAATAAAGCTGATATACGAAAGCGATTTTGGAAGATTAATTGCTATTTTATCCCGGAATACGAAATAAATCACGAATGATGGCCCTTATTTTATAAATATTATGTATCTTTGCATCTCCGTTAATAACATTTAGCGCAATAAGAATGAAAGAATACCGCCTGAATCACACTTGTTACACCAGAATAGTCGTCACGCTCTGCCTGTCGGTCCTGCTGACCATCAGCACCTACGGACAGAAACGGGAGATACACATCCTGGCAGCCAACGACATGCATGCCAACATCAAGGCATTTCCGCAGCTGGCAGCCATCGCCGACAGCCTGCGCACGCTCTATCCGCAGCTGCTCATACTCTCTGCTGGCGACAACCGCACGGGCAATCCGCTGAACGACATGTACAAGCCGTCGTCCTACCCGATGGTGGCACTGATGAACACGGTGGGATTCCATGCCACCACCCTCGGCAACCACGAGTTTGACGTGCATTCGCTGGAACCGCTGATAGGTCTCTCGGCCTTCAACTACATCTGCGCCAATATCTTCCCCGCAGAAGACAAACACCTGGGAATAGTTCCCACACAGGTGTTCGATGTGGACGGACTGAAGATAGGTGTCATCGGTACAGTGCAGGTGAACCCCCAGGGGCGACCCGACACCCATCCCGACAACGTGAAGGATTACCGCTTTGCCTCACCACTGAGAACCGTAGCACGGTACATGGACTTCAGCGAACAGTGCGATGCCACCATCCTGCTCTCTCACATCGGCTATGAGGATGACATCAAGATGGCAGAGGAATACCCATGGCTCGACCTGATCATCGGCGGGCACTCCCACACCCAGCTGACTGCCGACGAACCGCTCCACAACGGTGTACTCATCACCCAGAACAGCAACCGGCTGTCGAAGGTGACACACATCACTCTCACCCTCTGGAATGGTCGCATCACCGACAAAAAGGCAGAATACATCGACGTGCCCAGTTTCCCCAAGAGCAACAGGATTGTGCAAGCCATGGTCGACTACTTCAGCGACAATCCCGATTTCAAGCAAGTGATAGCACAGGCAGCCACGCCCTTCGAGACGAGCGACGAGATCAGCTATATGATGTGCGATGCCTTCAGGGAGGAAGCCAGAGCTGACATCGGACTGGTGAACCCTGGCAATGTGCGCCTCAATCGCCTGCCGGCGGGCAACATCACCGTGTTCGACATCCTGTCGATGGACCCATTCTACAACGAGGCCGTCATTCTCAGGATGACCATCGAGGAGCTGGTGACGGTCATGACTACCTATAGCCGTGGCACACTCAACCATCTGCCACGCATCTCAGGACTGATATGCGAAGTAACGGTGGACAAGGACAATACCAACCAGCTGAAGCGCATCCGGCTACTGACGGAAGACGGCAAGGATCCTGACCACTCCAAGGTTTACTCGATAGCCACCAGCAGCTATATGTCTGCTGTCATGAAGTCTCTCCTCAGCAGAGAGCCAGAAGGACAGAACCGTGAGACCTCAAGCTTCATCATCGACTATCTGGAACGCAAGGGAGCGGTCAGCTATCTGGGTATCAGCAACATGCGTATTATCAAAGAGTAAGGTTCTACCGGGAATTGCCCGTTGCCGAGAACACTTCGGAGAATATCTTCTGAGTAGCACCGGCACGGCTCTTGACAAAGAGCCCGGCCTGGCGTCCTTGATCAGCGAGATCACTGGCATCGGCTGAGAAACGGTCCATCTGACGCTCGAAGTCCTCGTAGCTGCCAATCTCAAAACCACCGTTCTGCTTCAGCCCCTGGGCCTCCTGGAACTTCTCATTGTTGGGGCCGAAGAACACAGGCACATCCCAGACGGCAGCCTCCAACAGATTATGGATTCCAACGCCGAAACCTCCACCCACATAGGCCACATCACCATAGTGGTAGATGCTCGACAACAGGCCGAAACAGTCGATGATCAGCACCTCGGAAGATTTGAGAGATTGAGAGATTGAGAGATTGAGAGATTGAGAGATTGGGCCTGGCTCCGCCTGGGCCTGTGCCTGAGTGTAGCGGACGACCTTGCGGCCCTCGAGCATTCGCTCTATCTGCTGCAGATGGTCCTCACCAATCACGTGAGGAGCGACGATGAGTTTCCAGTCACGGTGCTGATTGAAGTAACGGATGAATATCTCCTCATCAGGAGGCCAAGAAGACCCTGCCACAAACACCTTCGGGGAACTACCGTCGCCGTTTTGTACAAACTGCTCCACTATCGGCAACTGCTTGGCGGCCTCCTTGATCTGGAGAACACGGTCGAAGCGGGTATCACCCGTCACGCTGACGTTCGTGATACCGATCTTGGCCAACAGTTCCTTGCTGAACTCGTTCTGCACGAAGAAATGGGTGAAGCAGTGAAGCACGCGACCATACTGGCGTCCATACCATTTGAAGAACACCTGGTCAGCACGGAAGATGCTCGACACGCTGTAAACGGGCACCCCGCGATGCTTCAGGATATGCAGATAGTTGTACCAGAACTCGTACTTGATGAAAAAGGCCATCTCAGGCCGGATGGTCCTGAGGAATCGCCGAGCATTGGTGATTGTATCGAGTGGCAGATAACAGATAATGTCTGCCCCCTCATAGTTCTTCCTCACCTCATAGCCAGAAGGAGAAAAGAACGTCAGGAGTATTTTGTATTCAGGATGCTCTTTGCGCAGGCGCTCCATCAAAGGGCGCCCCTGTTCAAACTCGCCGAGAGATGCTGCGTGAAACCACACATACCTGGCCTGGGGATCAACCTTTTCACGGAGCAGACGAAATGCGTCACGCTCTCCACGCCACATCTTACGCACCTTCTCGTTGAAGCAGCTATAGACAGCCACTCCCAACAGATAGAGGTATATGACAAGATTATACATTATCCCAGCACTTCTATAGCCCGCTTCATTCGTGCAATCGTCTCTTCCTTACCCAGGAAGGCGGAAATGTCGAACATACCTGGACCCTTGCCTTCGCCGACGAGTGTCAGTCGCCAGGCATTCATCACGTTGCCCAGCTTATATTCCTTCTGCTCCACCCAGGCATGCACGATCTGCTCCTGATTCTCCAGCGAGAAATCATCGATGCCTTCCAGCACAGCGACGAGCTCGGTCATCACGGCAGCCGAATCGTCCTTCCAGCGCTTCTTGACCGTTTTCTCATCGTATGACTGGGGAGCCTCGAAGAAGAAGGAGCAGAGGGGCCACAACTCCTTGACGAAGTTCACACGGTCCTTCATAATCTCGCACACCTTGGTGACACGCTCCAGGGTTGCATCCTGACAATGCTGCCGCACCTCGGGGAGCCATATCCGGGCAATCTCCTCAGCCGACTTCTTCAGGATATATTCGTGGTTAAACCATATTCCCTTGTCATAGGCGAACTTAGCACCAGCCTTCGAGCATTTCGTAATGTCGAACAGCGGCACCAGCTCGTCAAGGGAAAATATTTCCTGTTCGCCACCGGGATTCCATCCAAGGAGAGCCAGGAAATTGATGACGGCCTCAGGGAAATAGCCATCCTCACGATAGCCGCGGCTCACCTCGCCCGTCTTGGGGTCATGCCACTCCAATGGGAACACAGGAAAGCCCAGGCGATCGCCGTCACGCTTGGAGAGCTTACCCTTGCCGTCGGGTTTCAGCAGCAACGGCAGATGTGCAAACTGAGGCATGGTATCCTCCCAGCCGAAAGCCTGATAGAGCAGTACATGGAGCGGTGCACTCGGCAGCCACTCCTCACCACGGATCACGTGGGAAATCTCCATCAGATGGTCGTCTACGATATTTGCCAGATGATAGGTGGGCAGCTCGTCGGCACTCTTGAAGAGCACCTTGTCATCAAGGATATCGCTCTTCACCCGTACCTCGCCACGAATCAGGTCATTGACCAGCACTTCCTGTCCAGCCTCTATCTTGAAGCGCACCACATACTGGCAGCCCTCACTGATGAGCCGCTCCACCTCTTCCTTCGGGAGCGTCAGTGAATTGCGCATCTGGCCACGCGTATGACAGTCATACTGGAAATTCTGTATCTTCTGACGCTTCTGCTCCAGTTCCTCAGGCGTATCGAAAGCGATATAGGCCTTGTCGGCATCGAGCAGCTGCTTCACATATTTCTTATAGATGTCGCGGCGCTCACTCTGGCGATAGGGCCCCTTGTCGCCACCGAAGCTGACGCCTTCGTCGAACTTGATACCCAGCCACTTAAACGACTCTATGATATACTCCTCGGCTCCGGGCACGAAACGGTTGGAGTCTGTATCCTCAATACGAAACACGAGGTCGCCCCCATGCTGCCGTGCAAACAGATAATTGTATAGGGCGGTACGCACACCGCCGATGTGGAGAGCCCCCGTGGGACTCGGTGCGAAACGCACCCTTACTCTTCTTTCTG
>DFGG01000190.1 GCA_002371695.1 bacterium UBA3756 | reverse complement strand
GAATCATTCCGCATCATCCCTGGCGGTGGTGAGGCTAACGTTGCTATCTCAGTGGCCAACTACGGTCACGAGGCTTATTTCGTATCCAAGCTGCCTAAGCACGAGATTGGCCAGATTGCAGTAAATGCTATGCGCCGCTATGGTGTTAACACTGAGTTTATTGCTCGTGGTGGTGACCGTGTCGGACTGTATTATGCAGAGACAGGTGCCTCGATGCGTCCCTCAAAGGTAATTTACGATCGTGCTCACAGTGCTATTGCAGAGGCAGATCCCTCAGATTTCGATTTTGATAAGATTATGGAGGGTGCTGCATGGTTCCACTGGAGTGGTATAACACCTGCCATCTCAGACAAGGCTGCCGAGCTGACGAAACTGGCCTGTGAGGCTGCTAAGCGTCATGGTGTATGTGTGTCTGTCGACTTGAACTTCCGCAAGAAGTTATGGACTTCAGAGAAGGCTATTTCTATCATGCGTCCTTTGATGCAGTATGTTGACGTCTGCATTGGTAACGAGGAGGATGCAGAGCTTTGTCTGGGCTTCAAGCCAGATGCTGATGTTGAAGGAGGTAAGACAGATGCAAGTGGCTATGAGGGTATCTTCAAACAGATGAAGGAAGAGTTTGGCTTCAAGTATGTAGTCTCTACACTTCGTGAGTCGTTCTCGGCCACATTCAATGGGTGGAAGGCTCTGATTTACGATGGTAAGGAGTTCTATCAGTCTAAGCGTTACGAAATCAATCCGATCATCGATCGTGTTGGTGGTGGTGACTCATTCTCTGGTGGCTTGATTCATGGTTTGCTGACTAAGCCGACACAGGGTGAAGCCTTGGAGTTTGCTGTTGCAGCATCAGCTCTCAAGCACACTATCAATGGCGACTTCAACCTGGTAAGTGTTGACGAGGTTGAGAGCCTTGCAGGTGGTAATGCCAGTGGACGTGTTCAGAGATAATTGACAATCGATAAATTGAGATTATAGTTATGGCAAAATTTGATAAAATCGCTGTGATGAAGAAGATTGGTGACACTGGTATGGTGCCCGTCTTCTATAACAAGGATCTTGAAACTTGCAAAAATGTTGTGAAGGCCTGCTATGAGGGAGGCGTTCGTGCATTTGAGTTCACCAACCGTGGTGACTTTGCTCAGGAGGTATTCGGGGAACTTGTAAAGTGGGCTGATAAAGAGTGCCCGGAACTGGCTTTGGGTATTGGTTCTGTGGTGGATGCTCCTACAGCTGCTCTTTACATCCAGTTGGGTGCTAATTTCGTGGTAGGTCCTCTGTTCAATCCTGATATTGCACCTGTTTGCAATCGTCGTCTGGTGCCTTATTGCCCTGGGTGTATGACAGTCAGTGAGATTGGCAAGGCTCAGGAGTTGGGATGTGACCTTACAAAGGTATTCCCTGGCGATGTCGTTGGCCCGAATATGGTGAAGGGCTTGAAGGCTCCGATGCCCTGGTCAAAGATCATGGTGACAGGTGGTGTATCTCCTGATGAGGAGAACCTGACAAAGTGGTTCAAGGCTGGTGTCTATTGTGTAGGCATGGGCTCGAAGTTGTTCCCCTCAGACAAGGTGAAGGCTGGTGACTGGCAGTACGTGACCGACAAGTGCAAGGAGGCACTGGGTTATGTGGCTAAAGCTCGCGCTTAACCTTTCACTTGTAATTCTTTTTTCAGCTTGTTCACCGACTGATAGACAGACGGTGGACAAGCTGAATTCTCAATCATACGCCTATCATTACCGTAATATCGACTCCACTGAGACCTTTGCAAAGAGGGCCTATGAACTGTCTGCTCACTATGACAAAGGCCGTGCGGAGGCTCTTAACAATCTTGCTTTTGTCAGTATTGTCAGGATGGAGTACGACGAGGCGGAACGTTTGCTCGACGAGGTGGTGGAAACCACCGACAATCAGTATCAGTTGTTAATAGCCTATGTACAACAGATGCGGCTCTGTCAGCGCCGTTCGCGTAACCGTGAGTTTTACGAGTACCGGCAATTGGCAGACGGTGCTTTAAATCGAATTCGTGAGGAACAACGATATGATAAATCTCAGCGCGAATCTTCGCAGTTGCTTTATGCCCTGACGGAATATGCAATCGTTAATTCCACCTATTATTATTATGTCGGATTGGAGAGACAGTCCATCCAAGCCTTACGTCAGATAAATCTCAATGAGATTCAGCGTGATACGGCTCAGTATCTCAACTATCTCTACAATGTCGGGGCAGGTGGTATACTCACCGATGGTACTCAGGAAGATATCAATCAACGTGAGTTTGACCACTTGTTGCGTTGCTTTATGCTGGCGCGTCAGGGAGGATATCCCTTCTTTGCAGCCAATGCCCTGGAAGCCCTCTCTGAGCACATGATGGACAAGGATTATCGTCGAAAACTGATTGACGAGAACCTTCCTGCCATGAAGTTTATCAACCCTGAAGCCGTAGATGAGGATTTGTTACCTGGCTGGTTGGCAGAGAACTCGCTATGGATGTTTACCGACTATGGTGACGTTTATCAGATAGCAGGAGCCTATCGTACGCTTGCCTCTTGTTATCGTCAGATAGGTGATTACGAGTCGGCACTGTATAATTTGGAGGAAGCTCTTTCTGATTCTGCTATCTATCAGGCCCCGGACCTTGTAGCCTCCATCCGAGAACAGCTCAGTGTGGCTTATTCTGCAATGAACGACAAACCTCAGAGCGACTTCAACCGCAATATCTATATAGATCTGATGACTGACACCCGACAGGATCGTCAGTTGGAGGCTCGTGCCAGTCACTATGAGCGCAGTGTGACCCAACTGAATTGGATGCTTGTGGCCGTCGGTGTAGCCATTGTTCTGTTACTATTCTCGTTGTGGCTCTTCAACCATCTCAACAAGCAGCAAAAAAAGGATACCGCGATGGAAGATCTGTTGGAACAACGGCGCGATGAGGTGGCCATGAGTCGTCTGCGCTTGGAAGACAACGAACGTCTGAATCTGGAGCAGCGGGCCAAAATATCTCTGGTGAACACCATCACTCCCTTCATCGACCGGATCCGGCATGCCATTTCGAGACCTACAGACGACGGTATGGACTACGTCCGCGAGCTGACTGACCAGATCAACGATTACAACGACATACTTACTCACTGGATACAGCTCCGTCGTGGTGAACTGAACCTGAAGATAGAAAGCTTCCCCCTCCAGCAGCTGTTTGACATCGTCGGTAAGAGTCGTCGCAGTTTTGAAATGAAGGACATCGTGCTGAATGTTACCCCAACAGAGGCATTGGTCAAAGCCGATCGCGTATTGACCCTTTTTATGCTCAATACCCTGGCCGACAATGCTCGTAAATATACTCCCCGCGACGGACGTGTTGACATTTCGGCTGTTGAGAATGAGCAGTATGTTGAGATTTCCGTCAGTGATACGGGAGAGGGGATGACTCCTGAGACACTTGATCACCTTTTCGATACCAAACCTATTGTGGATGGGGGCAAATCACAGACATCTCACGGATTCGGACTGCTCAACTGCAAGGGTATCATAGAGAAATATCGCAAGATGTCACAGATATTCTCCATGTGCAGCATCGGTGCAGAGAGCGAGCTTGGCAAGGGCACTCGACTTTGGTTCCGACTGCCAAAAGGTATCGTACGTTTGCTCCTATTGTTGTTTACGATCCAACTACCCGTATTAGGAGCAAATGCTACTGCGAATGACGATCTTTCTCGTGCCAGCAACTATGCCGATTCGGCATATTTCTCCAATATCAGCGGCACTTACCAGCGCACCTTGCTTTTTGCCGACTCCTGCAGATACTATCTGAACCGGCACTACAAGATGTTGCGTCCCAAAGGCAACTATCTGATGTTGCGTAAGGGCAATCCTTCTCTTGTAGCACCCGAAATCAAGTGGCTTCACGACTCCCTCAGGACTAACTACAATGTGATCCTCGACATTCGCAACGAGAGTGCTGTAGCAGCGCTGGCCCTCCATCAGTGGCAGCTCTACAGCTACAACAACAAGATATATACTCAACTCTATAAGGAACTCTCTGCCGATAATACCCTGGCTGACTATTGTCGTAAGATGGAGCAGTCGGAGACAAACAAGCGCATCGCAGTCATTTTGCTCATCCTGATGCTGCTTTCTATCGTTCCTGCCTACTATCTGCTCTACTACCGCCATCGTCTTTATCAGCGTTTCTACGTGGAGCGAGAGCAGCAGTCCACACTTGAAATGATGGATGACGAAATGCGCCGCATCGAGCTCGAAACTTCAAATCTTCACGTGGCCAATGCTGTGCTCGACAATTGTCTTTCGACACTGAAACACGAGACGATGTACTATCCTTCCCGTATCCGTCAGCTGGTGGATCAGGGCGATACTGAGTCACTGCGCGAAGTGACGGATTATTACCGTGAACTCTACGGCATCCTTTCCTCTCAGGCCATGGGCCAGGTGGAACGCATACAACTGCATCTCAAGTCCCTCGAGAATGGTATCCTCGGCGATGCCAATCTGATCAGTTACCTCTTCTCTATTCTTCGCAAACAGGGTGGGGGGGAGAAGACAATCCGCAGGAAAGATGACAAATACATGGAGATCATCGTCACCATGCCTGCGCTTCATCTGACAGACAGTCAGGCTCAGAATCTCTTTAATCCCTCTGCAGAACACATCCCTTATCTGCTTTGCCGCCAGATTGTGAGGGATCATGGTGAAGCCACTAATCGCCGGCTTTGTGGCATCTGGGGGGAGAATAACGACGGTCATGTGCAGGTGCGTATCATCCTCCCGGCTGATGGGAAAAAAGAAATAATTAAAAAATGAACTAGATATGGAACAATTCAAAGTTATCATCGTAGAAGACGTGCCACTGGAGATGAAAGGCACGCTTGGTATCATTAAGAACGAAATACCCGAGGCGGAGGTCATTGGGACGGCCGATTCAGAACCGGCCTATTGGAAGATTCTGAAACAACAGAAACCTGACCTCGTGCTGCTCGACCTCGGCTTAGGCGGTTCCACCACCGTCGGAGTAGAGATTTGCCGTTCTACGAAGGAGATGCATCCTGGCATCAAGGTACTTATCTTTACTGGTGAGATCCTCAACGAGAAGCTCTGGGTGGACGTGCTTGATGCAGGTGCCGACGGTATCATCCTCAAGACTGGCGAACTGCTGACACGCCGCGATGTCAATGCTGTGATGGAAGGCAAGCAGCTGGTGTTCAACGAGCCGATACTCGAGAAGATTGTGGAGCGGTTCAAGCACGCCGTCAGCGGACAGCTGGCCAAGCAGGAGTCTGTGGTCAATTACGAGATCGACGAGTATGACGAGCGATTCCTCCGCCATCTGGCCCTTGGCTACACCAAGGAGCAGATCACCGGCTTGCGTGGCATGCCGTTCGGTGTGAAGAGTCTTGAAAAGCGTCAGAACGAACTCATCAAGAAGCTCTTCCCCGATTCCGTCGGGAATATCAATGCCACTCGTCTGGTGGTGCGCGCTATAGAGCTTCATATCCTCGATATCGACAATCTGGTCGCTGATGAAGAGTAGGCTGGCCATCCTTGGCGCAGGGCTTCTGATAGCAGAGGCAGCACTGGTGCTCATCTCGTGGATTCTCTCTGCGACGATGACGGGCCACGTGCGTTCGTTGCTTTCTGGCGAGGGCGTCAGGTGGCTCTTTGGCTGTTTCACCGAATTGATGGGCTCCCCCGTGCTGGTGTGGCTGGTGCTGCTGCTCATTGCTGCAGGCTGCATGCGCAGCAGTGGCATACTGCGTCGCCAGCAGAGTTATCGCGACCGTATGGCCCTGCGTGTGGCTGTCGCCTTCCTTGTCATCTACATCGTCGTCATCCTGTTGCTCACGGCGATGCCCCATGCCGTTTTGCTGTCGTCCACGGGCAGTCTTTTGCCTTCGCCATTCTCGCGTTCCCTGGTGGCAGTCATTGCCTTCGGGCTTGTATTGTTGTCCGTCACTTTTGGCTTGATGTCAGGGCGCCTGCAAACCTTGACTGACGTTCTCGACTCGCTCTCCGAAGGCATTCGCCGTGGGGCCCCCCTCTTCATCCTATATATCCTGGCAATGCAGTTTATCGAGTCGCTCAGGTTCGTTTTCTGGCTTTAAATAGATTGATATACATGAGATATTTCGTGACTTTCAGTTATGATGGCGGGCGCTACCACGGATGGCAGATACAGCCCAATGGCGACTCTGTCCAGCAGCGTCTGCAGTGGGCCTTGTCCACCCTCTTGCGCGATGACATCAGCGTCACAGGTGCAGGCCGTACCGATGCCGGCGTGCATGCTCGTAAAATGGTGGCCCACTTCGACACCGACGCCCGTTTCGAGCTGCCTGATGGCATCCACTGCCAGCAACTGGCCTACAAGCTTAACCGTCTGCTGCCCCAGGATATTGCCGTCAGCGGTATAGAGCCTGTCAGCAGTGATATGCATGCCCGTTTTTCTGCTGTCAGCCGTATGTATCGCTACTATATTCATACCACCAAGAACCCGTTCCTGCGCACCTATAGTTGCGAGATCCACTATCCGCTCGACTTCAGTGCCATGAACGAGGCGGCAGCCTTGCTGCTCAGCTACGAAGACTTCGGTGCCTTCTGCAAGAGTGGGGCAGACGTCAAGACCACCCTCTGCCGAGTCATGTCAGCCGGGTGGCACCAGACGTCGCCCACTACGTGGTACTTCGAGATCCGTGCTAACCGTTTCCTGCGTAACATGGTTCGTGCCGTGGTAGGCACGCTCATCGATGTGGGGCGCGGGCGGCTTAGTCTCGATGAGTATCGCAGTGTCATCGAAGGTAAGCGTCGCACTGAGGCTGGCGAGTCGATGCCCGCTCACGCCCTGTTCCTCGAAGATATTGTTTATTAATCTCTCAATCTCTCAATTTCTCAATTTCTCAATCTCTCAATAATCCAATTCCATCGTGTGGTTAATATTAGCATTTATGTCAGCAGCCCTGTTAGGCTGCTATGATTCATTCAAGAAGCAGGCACTCAAGGCCAATGCCGTCATCCCCGTACTGTTTCTCAACACTCTTTTCTCTTCCCTCATTTTTATGCCTTTCATCGTCCTGAGTGGCACATCCAGCGTTCTCGACGGCGGAATCTTCCACGTTGCCTCCGGTGGCTGGGAGATGCATCGCTATATTGTGCTCAAGGCTGTCATCGTGCTTTCCAGCTGGATCCTGGGCTATTTCGGCATGAAGCACCTGCCGCTCACCATCGTTGGCCCCATCAATGCCACGCGCCCCGTGATGGTGCTTGTGGGAGCCTTGCTTGTTTTCGGCGAGCGTCTCAATGGATGGCAGTGGATAGGTGTCTTGCTGGCGGTGGCCTCGTTTCTGATGCTCAGTCGTAGTGGCAAGAAGGAGGGTATCGACTTCAAGCACGACCACTGGATCTATATGGTCGTCGGGTCAGCAGCACTTGGCGCCCTCAGTGGTCTTTACGACAAATACCTGATGGCCCCCGTAGGCAGTGGAGGTGTAGGCCTCGACCGGATGATGGTCCAGTCGTGGTATAATGTCTATCAGTGTGTCATGATGGGGCTGATGCTGTGGCTGCTGTGGTGGCCCAGACACCGCGAGACCACTCCTTTCCATTGGTCGTGGTCCATCGTTGGCGTCAGTCTCTTCCTGTCGGCAGCAGATTTCATGTATTTCTATTCGCTGAGCCTGCCCGATGCCATGGTCTCCATCGTCTCCATGATTCGCAGGGGCAGCGTGGTGGTCAGTTTCATGTTCGGCGCGCTCTTCTTCCATGAGAAGAATCTTCGCTCCAAGGTCGTCGACCTGGCGCTGGTGCTGCTCGGCATGCTGTTCCTCTATATCGGCTCCCATTAGTCGCGGTAGACCCACGACAGCAGGGCGTTCACCCAGCGTATCGAGCAGCGGAACCACCTGAGCGTGCTTACGGGTTTTCCCCCGAAGCTCAGTATGAACTCGCGGAACAGGTTCTTCCTGAAGGGCAGTCCCACGTCCATGAAGTTGATATGCTCATAGCCATGGCTGTGGGCATATTTGATGCAGTGCCAGATGGTCATCGTGTCAGGGTGCATCGGTAGCCAGGTCTTCCGTCGGAAGGCAGCATACCAGAGGTAGGCGTTGCCCTGGCTGTAGACACAGGCGGCGCAGCCGATCACGTGCTGGTGATATTTGGTGACAAACAGGCGGCAGGCATCCGTCTTCATCGCCTCGCGGAAGAACTGGTTGTCGGGGATGTAGCGCTTCGGCTTCAGCCAGTGGTGCTTTCGCAGCAGTTTTGTGAAGGCCTTGAAGTCGTCCTCACCGTCCACCTCGCTGGTGGTCA
This sequence comes from bacterium UBA3756, assembly GCA_002371695.1. The sequence goes on along the minus strand of DFGG01000190.1, from coordinate 1,335 downwards.
CCCCTCTGGCGTAGGTGGTGTCGATGCGCTTCTGCATCTTCTCGCTGATGCGTTCCTCCGGCGTGCGGCTGTGCAGCGAGTTGTGGATGCTCATCCAGTGCACGGGGAAGTAGCTCTGCTGCCTGAAGTACCTGTAGCCGAACATCTTCTGCTCCAGATTGCTCACCTCGATGTAGAGCACCGTCTTGTTCAGCCGTTGGGTGATGGCCTTCAGCATCTCTCCGAAGAGCTCTTCCCTGCGGTAGTCGCTCTCGGCATATTCGCCTTCGCCCAGGATGCGGCAGTGCATGAAGAAGAAGGGGGGGAGGAGAGAGGTGCGGTAGCGCACGATGGCCAGCAGCTGACTGATTGTCCGTCCTGTCTCGTCGGTACATACGGTCATATAGGGTTTCATCCGTGGAGTCCGCGCGCTGATGTCGAACAGCAGGCGGCTGTGGAAGAAGTTCTCTTCCCTGACCTCGGGCAACTTCTCCAGCTTGGTGTAGATGGTGGTCTGAATCCCTTTCATGCGGCAAATATACGAAAAAAGCCACAGATATCAATCTTTTTCCCGGAAAAAAATATTAATCCATGTTAATCTGTGCCGTCTGTGGCCGAAAATCACTATCTTTGCACCCATTAATCATTGATAGCGTATGACAAGTTTCAAAGACCTGGCGCAGCAGCGCCGTTCCCACCGTAAGTTTACCCAGCAGGAGATTGATGCCGACGATCTGAAGCTGATCCTCCGTGCCGCCCTCATGTCGCCCACCTCCAAGGGCCAGCGCAGCTGGCAGTTTGTTGTCGTCGACGACAAGCTCGACCTCGAGAAGCTCTCCGATGCCAAGAACATGGGCAGCCAGTTCCTCAAGGATGCCCCCGTAGCCATTGCCGTACTGGGCGATCCCCTGCAGAACGACTGCTGGGTGGAGGACGGCTCCATCGCTGCCGTCTCGATGCAGTACCAGGCAGAAGACCTGGGCCTGGGCACCTGCTGGATCCAGATGCGGGGCCGCGGGCTCGACGACGGCACCTCTGCCGACACCGTCATCCGTGGCATCCTCGACATCCCCGAGAATCTCTCCTGCCTGTGCATCCTCGCCGTGGGCCACTGGGCCGACGAGCGCAAGCCACAGGCCGAAGACCGCCTGAAGTGGGAGAACGTCCATCTGAACAAGTTCTAGTCCGCGATGATCAATTACGACTTACGGCAGATCAAGGCCATCATCTTCGATGTCGACGGCGTGCTGAGCAGTGAGACCATCACCCTCTCTGCCGAGGGAGAGCCGCTGCGCACGGCCAATATCAAGGACGGCTATGCCATTCAGCTGGCCATGAAACTGGGCCTGCGCATCG
>DFGG01000153.1:11493-12013 GCA_002371695.1 bacterium UBA3756 | reverse complement strand
TCAATGACGAAGCCCGTGGACTCCGCTTCCGCTTTGTGTGGAACCCGCAGAAGGGCATCGGTCAAGTGGTCAGAGACCTCAACCAGTTCGAGCGTCTGACAGTCACACTGAAGGACGATGTCATCACCGTAGAATAGTCAGCCACTATGAACAGATATATGACTCTCATTCTTGCCCTGCTGCTGACTGTCAGCATACAGGCTCAAAGGCTACGGGTAGGCGAGCAAAGCTCGGGAATGAAACGAATATCGCACGAATACAACAACGTATCCCTCTCTGATGCGCTGAGGCAACTCGCAGAGCAACAGACGGGCTACACCATCTACTTTCTCTACAACGAACTGGAGGACTTCCGTATCACCACCAATGTCAAGAACAAACACCTGCCTGAAGCCATTCAGCAGATGATAGGCTTCTATCCCATCCGCGTCACTACGAGCACCGATGAGGACGGACGTAAGATTTTCGTGGAGTGTACCCACAAGACCGACCGCCGCCTGACAGGCACCATCATCGACGA
>DFGG01000153.1:2644-11427 GCA_002371695.1 bacterium UBA3756 | reverse complement strand
AGCAAGGCCAGCCCATTGCATACGCTAATATTGCCGTTCTCAATCCTGCCGACAGCACCCTCCTTGGAGGTGGTGTGTCGAACGAGAGCGGTTACTTTGCTATCCCCTACGAACAACCCACGGTATTAGCCCGTATATCATACGTCGGTTATAAGACCATCTGTCGGCTTTGTAACCAGTCTGAACTTGGTACAATACGGATGCAACCCGAAACCGTCAAACTGAATGGCGTAACGGTGAAAGGTCACCGACCGCTCTATACTTCAACAGACAGAGGCTTGCTGGTTTCCGTTCAAGGTACACCGCTTGAACAATTCGGCTCTGTTTCAGAGATGCTTTCCCATTTGCCTCTCATGATGAGCAACGGCGAGGTAGCAGGTCACGGCAAGCCGGAAATCTATATCAACAACAAGAAGGTGCGCAATGAGGATGAATTGAATCGTCTGCGTGCTGACGAAATACGCTCTGCCGAGATTATCACCAACCCAGGCGTAGAGTATGGAGCAGAAGTCACCTCCGTCATCCGCCTCAAGACCATCCGCAAGACGGGCGAGGGGTGGAGCGGCAACTTCTCCGCTGCCTACCGCCAAGGCAAGGAATACTATGCCAATGGCAATGCAGCCCTGAACTATCGCACCCGCAACGGCATGGACTTCTTCGCCCGAGGGCATCTGACGAGCAATAACCAATACATCACCGCCACTGCCGCCGACCAACTACAGGCCTCCAGCACATGGGACTTCAAGAAAGATGCCACCTATCTCAACCGCTACAATTACTACTTTGCCGACCTTGGCTGGAACTGGGAGATATCCGAGAAACATTCTCTCGGACTGACCTACACCGCCAACAACTATATCACCGACGCGACAGGCAGTCAAGAAACCGATGAGCAGGTGTGGCGTGACAGCCAATTCCATGAAGCAGAGACCAACAAGACGGTCACCTTCCGAAAGCCTCGGATGGAGCATGCCGTGAATGCCTATTACGTTGGCGAAATCGGCAAGTGGAAACTGGACTTCAGCGCCGACTACTACGGTGGACATTCTGAGAGCAATATGGAAGGTGGCACCGTTGGCGAGAAAGGAGTAAGCAGCAACACGCTGACCAAGAACAACCTGCTGGCAGAGAAACTCGTTGTCACAGCCCCTATCCCCTCGGGGTCCCTGACCTTTGGCGAGGAAGTATCGGGAGTGGACCGCAAAAGTGACTTCACCCAAAGCGGTTTCTCTGCCGACAACAGCGTACATCAACGGACCTTGACCTGGTCACTGTTCGCCAACTATGCCCTGCAAGTGAAGAAGTTCTATCTCAATGCTGGACTGCGCTGGCAGAACGAGCACAACGACTACGAAACCAATGGGCAGAAGGACCTTGAGCAGAGTCCCGACTACCATGTGCTCATCCCACGTCTTTCCTTCACCTACCGCACGGAGCGATGGGGCCACAACTTCAGTTATCAGTGTACCCGCAACAATCCGCCCTACTCGATACTTAGCACAGCCATCCACTATCGTAGCAAATACGAGTACAGTACAGGTAATGCCTACCTACAGCCACAGACGACACACAGTCTGTCGTGGACCTCGCAGTGGAAGTGGCTATACATCCAGCCTTACTACAGGTATATGCGCAATTCTGTAACCTCATTCCAGATGGCCTACGATGATGTGAACCACCCAGGTGTAGTCATCATGGACTACCGTAACATTCCTAAAATGCAAGACTATGGCATTGTGCTAAATTTCACGCCCAAGATTGGCATCTGGCAAATGGATTACACGGCGAGGTTCTTCTACAACAATATAGACTATGAATCGATGGGCATTACCCACACTTGGAACGGTCTGATTAGCGAGTTCACCCTCGACAACACATTCTCGTTTCCGAAAGACTGGATGCTGAACGTTCAGGGCTACATCAAGCCCGCTCACGAAACAGGCTGCTCGCAGCGAGAAGCCTTAGGTGATATCAATCTGCGGCTGAGTCGCCAGTTCCTCAAGGACAAAAGCCTCAGCGTTGCCATTATTGCCAACGACATCTTGCATACCCGCTACACCGAGATGACGGCTTACGGCGGCATCAATGTCCGTACCCAGTTCAAGGAGTATCGCGATGCCCGTCGCATCGGCATCAACCTCTCGTGGAAATTCAACGCCACCAAGAGCCGCTACAAGGGTAGCCATGCAGGACAAAGTGAACGTAATCGACTATAAATTCTCTCTCGTTTGAGCAGTCGTCAGCCTTCATGCCGACGCTGCCTATCCTCAGTTTAAGAATACTTAACGCCCAACGATGCAACATTTCCCGTTTTCAGCGTTTAATGATGGTATCTATATGCGGAAGGGGAAAAGATACGTGCAAACAGGGGAAAAGGTACTGGGAAACAGGGAGAAAGGTATAGGATTGCTCGTCGCTGCCGCCCGCCCTTATATATTGGAGCGGGCGGCAGAATCCGATTTTTTCCTTAGCCATAATAAAATATAAAAGATGAGGGCGATACTACTGTAACTCGGGAAAAACTCGTACCTTTGTGTCCGTGGATTCATAAATCATTGCAACATGGACGATAACTTTGCCATACAGCTCTTTGAGGGCAAGAAAGTACGCTTCGTCTGGGACGAAGAAAAAGAAAAGTACTATTTCGCAGTAGTGGATATAGTGCAAGTGCTAACCGAAAGTGCCGATGCAAAACTAAATATCATGAGAGTTCTGGGGGCATTATTCTTTTTCTTCATAGTCTGTGCATCACAAGCAAATGCGCAGACGGAGCAAAACGGCAAGGGCATTATTGCGGGGGATGCTGCTGCCTTACCGACTATGGAATTTGACAATCATCTGATGGCAGACTCGGCAAATCTCTTCATAGGTACTATGAGTCCGAAATATCAGTTGATGCCCACGGATAGGAAATTGCCAAATACAGGACGTATAGTACAATATGCGCCAATGGGTGGAAAGTCCTTCAATCTATGGCGTGGAGGCGCACTTGGCATCAATACTGCAATAGCGCAGATGCCTGGTCTGATGGGCTTTCAGACAGGCTCACTCACGCTACATCAGGATTTCGGAAGACTGCATCTAACAGCATCTGCGACCGCAAACAAGTATTGGATGCCCATGCAGCGCCAACTCATCACACAGTATGGCTTTGGCGGCACTGTAGGCTATGATGTCAGCAGGACTGTCTCACTCCATGCCTTCGGCTATTATTATGCAAGCAACCCCATAGTTGCACCTGCTTTTAGCCCATTCATGAGCACCACTACTTATGGCGGCTATGCCGACATCCGCTTCAACGACCGTTTCGGCTCGAATGTCGGTGTCCGGCGCTATGTGAATCCCATGTCTGGCCGCTGGACTACAGAACCTATCGTTACGCCCTATTTCCGCATCGGCAAGCGGATGAAACTGGAACTGCCCATCGGCAACCTCCTGAAAACAGCCATTTGGGGCGACCGAGATAATCCCCTCCGTTTCCAGCCCAGACCCATGCCAACACCGCAACCAAAGAAGTAAAAAGTTGTCATACCCAAGTACCCCAGACTACGATTCTCAGTTTAAGAATATTTAACGCCCGACGATGCAAGATTTACTGACTTTCATTGTTTAATCAAGTAGAACAATAACATCAATAAAATAACGAAAATGAAAACAATGAAGATTTGGAGAATCGCCATAGCGATGCTTGCTGCTTTCTCCCTTGCCTCTTGCAGCCTCGATAATGACAACGACAAGGACATTACCAATGAGATGAACATGAGCGTTTCCGCCGAACCGGGCGTAATGTACGACCTCTTCGACAGCATGGGAGAGCATCCTATCGAGTGCATGCGCGTAATGACTGAGGATGAGCCGGGTAGGTGGCAAAACTTGTACTTCAGCGAAGTTAAGGGTTTTACTTACGAAAGAGGCCATGAATACGAGCTACGTGTGAAGCGGACAATTTTGGCCAATCCTCCCCAGGATGCCAGCAACCGTACATACGAACTGGTGCGCATCCTGGCCGACAAGAAAGTGGAAGACGTGGCAAAGCCTGTAGAGAAAGAAGTAAGGAGCGAAGCCGACATAGAGTATGAGCAACAATGCCCTTTAGAAAAGTATGCAATAGCCAAAGGGGGTGAATATCTGGTGGACAACGATGGCAAGGTGACATACGCCGACGGCACGCCGACGCCCGAATTTGACAAGGATGCGCGAATCTATCTGGAGAACATTCTCGACAAGAGCCATCCGCTATGGCAGGCAGGTGCCCGCTATCAAGCAACCTACGCCTACGTCCTTTCACCGCTTACGGATGAGATACGCCTTGTGCCGAGCAATCGTTCTGCTGTCCTCTTCAAGAACATACTGACCGAGAGCGAAATGGCATACGTCCAGCAGTCGATGCCACAGGGCGAAACACTGCACTACGCCCTCATTCTCGCCAATGTCTATAAGCGCGCAATACAAAAAGTGGAGTTCACCATCAAGAAGAAATAATGGCATAATAAAATATAAAAGATGAGGGCGATATTACTGTAACTCGGGAAAAACTTGTATCTTTGCAGTCGAAAATAGGAAACAATCTGCCAAAGATACAGAGAAACAAGTATGAAGCAGCAATATGCAGTCATTGTGCTCTTTGCACTGATAGTAGCATCAAGTCTGACGAGCCTTGACAGTTATCGCTCAGCGAGCCGAAGGGTGAACGAGGATATGGACAGGGCACTGGCTATCACGATGCTGGAACAGCAGAGCGACGTGATCAGCCAGGACACCATCCGCACCTTTAACAGCCACTTGCAGATAGCAGAACTGCGAGGCAAGGCCACACTGGCCGTCGATACCCGCAGCAGGCAGTTCAAGGCGTATGCCCATTGCTCGGAGGCCACTATCTTCAGCCTTTCCGACCAGCGGCCGGCCGCATTGCTATGGGTGCTGACGGGCTTCTGGGCGATGTTCATGTGGTATCGCAGAGCCGAGAATCACGGGGACAGGTTGCTTGATTCTGGCCAGAATCATGAACCTGTCCCCGTGATTTCTGGCTTTGGTGGCTTGACTTATTCAGAAGCAGAGGGCCGTTTCTATACAGTTGATGGCAACGAGGTGCAACTGACTCCCATGCAGCACCAGTTGATGGAGATGTTCTTCCATTCGCCCTCCCACTCATTGTCAAAGGCAGAGATCTGCGAGACCCTGTGGCCCAAGAAACCCGATGCCAGCGATACGCTCTATACGCTGATACGCCGATTGAAACCCGTCATAGAGCAGCATTCTAACCTCAAAATCGAGTCAGACCGCAGTAAGGCTTATCGGTTGACTATGAAGTAGATAGATGTCTGACACGGAGCCTGACAGTGAAATGTCAGACAAATGTCAGACATCTTTTTCTGCCTGTTAACTGATTGTTGCTACCTTTGCACCAAAAACGAGCAAAGCATGATGCAACAAACAACCTTTTCAAGAGTCAATACCTTGATGGCGTGGCTGATGTTTGCCATTGCCGCCGTAGTGTATGGACTGACCGTTGAGCCTACAGCCAGTCTGTGGGACTGTCCTGAATTCATTGCCTGTGGCTACAAGCTGGAGATTGGCCATCCGCCTGGCGCGCCCTTCTTCATGCTGGCCGCCAACCTCTTCTCTCAGTTTGCCAGCAGTCCGTCGCAAGTGGCACTGATGGTCAATCTGCTGTCGGCCCTGCTCAGTGCCGGCTGCATCTTCTTCCTCTTCCTCACTATCACGCATCTGGCCCAAAAACTGATGACACCTGAACAGACAGCAATCCCCATGTCACAGGTTATCACCATTGAGGCCTGTGGCGTGGTGGGCGCACTGGCCTATGCCTTCAGCGACACGTTCTGGTATTCGGCCGTCGAGGCCGAGGTCTATGCCTTCTCCAGTTTCCTGACGGCACTGATGTTCTGGCTGATACTGAAATGGGAGACCCAGGCCGACGAACCCGGCAGCGACCGCTGGATCATCCTGATAGCCTATATCACTGGCCTTTCCATCGGTGTCCATCTGCTCTGCCTGCTCTGTCTGCCGGCGATGTCGCTGGTGGTTTATTTCCGCAAGGCCAGGCAAATCACCACGTTTGGTATGCTGAAAACCCTCGCGGCAGGATGCCTGTTGCTGGGTATCATCCTTTATGGCATTATCCCCGGTGTTGTGAAGTTAGGGGCCTATGTCATTCTGCTCGTGGCGGTACTCGTGTACCTATATTATAAAGTACGAAGCAGACGGTACAAACTCTCGCTGGCGTGCCTGCTGATGATTCTGGCGGGCTATAGTAGCTATGGTGTCATCTTCATCCGGGCCAATGCCAATCCACCGATGTGCGAGAATGCGCCGGGCAACGTTGCTGCCCTTGCCAGCTATCTGAACCGTGAGCAATACGGCAAGACACCATTGCTCTATGGGCAGGCTTACACCAGCGAACTGGACTATGAGGCCTATCAGCGCGAGGGTGAGTACCGTTTTAAGGAAAATATGGCGTTCCCCCGCATGCACTCCCAGCGCCATGCCAAGGCCTACGAGGACTGGATGGGCGGTGTGGAGAAGAAAGACAATTTGCCCACCATGAAAGAGAACCTGCGTTTCTTCCTCACCTATCAAGTGAACTTCATGTACTGGCGCTACTTTCTGTGGAACTTCGTGGGTCGGCAGAACAATATCCAGGGGCACGGCGAGGTGGAGCACGGCAACTGGATTACGGGTTTCCGCTGGATAGACGACTGGCTGCTGGGATGCGACACGTCACAATTGCCTTCAGACCTTGCCGAAAACAAAGGGCGCAACGTGTTCTACGGCTTGCCGCTGCTATTGGGCCTCGCTGGTATTCTCTGGCAATGGCGGCGCAGACGAGAGGGGCGCCAACAGCTACTAATCGTCACCCTGCTATTCGTGATGACAGGGCTCGCCATCGTAGCCTACCTGAACCAGACACCCCTCCAGCCTCGTGAGCGCGATTATGCCTACGCGGGCTCCTTCTATGCCTTCGCCATCTGGATTGGCTTGGGGGTAGCGGGCGTAGAGAAGACCCTCCTCCGACTCCTCCCTGTAGGGCGGAGAGTAAATACATCTGCATCAGAACTATCCACTCCCCTCCATACAGGGAGGGGCTGGGGGGTGGGTCTCTTATGTCTCTTTGTCCCGCTGCAGATGGTCTCGCAGACGTGGGACGATCATGACCGCTCTGGCCGCTATACCTGTCGCGACTTTGGTGCCAACTATCTGGAGAGTATGCAGTGCGAGGGCCAGCCCATTATCCTGACCAACGGCGACAACGATACATTCCCGCTGTGGTATAATCATGAGGTGGAGGGTGTGAGAACGGATACACGCGACGTCAACATGGAATACCTGCAGACCGACTGGTATATCGACCAGATGAAGCGCCCTGCCTACGACTCCCCTGCCCTGCCCATCAGTTGGCAGCACAAGGACTATCAGGAAGGTCAGAGAGAATATATCCCCATCCGCCCTGAACTAAAAGCGGAGATAGAGGCATACATGGCTCAGCATCCTGAAGAGGCCCGGCAACTACTTGGCGACAACCCTTATGAACTGAAGAACATCATCCAGAAATGGGTGCTGGGTGACTCTGCCGATATGCAGTGCATTCCCACGGACAGCGTCACTATCACATCCAGTGAAGGCACAATGCAGATTTCCCTTAAGGGCAAGCGGGGCCTCTACAAGAACGAGCTGATGGTGCTCGAGATGTTGTCGCACGGCAACTGGAGCCGTCCCGTCTATGCCTCCATCAGCATGGGGGCTGACCAGTTGTCGTTCCTTCGCGACCACATGGTACTCGAAGGACTGGCCTATCGCATCTCACCCACGGCAACAGGCCGGAGTGTGGATACCGAGCGGCTTTACGACAACGTGATGCACCGCTTCCGCTATGGCAATCTCAGCCGGAAGGGAATCTATGCTGATGCCGACGTGCTGCACATGGCCAACACCCACCAGATGGTCATGGCCATCCTGATAGACTCGCTGCTGCAGCAGGGAGACGTTCAGCGGGGTATCGAAGTGTGTCGGAAGTGGCAGCAGGAGATGCCTGAGGAGAACGTGCCCTACACCGATGCTGCCCTCGCGATGGCCCGATGCTATTATGCTGCCCAGCAATTGGAGGAGGCCGATAAGATTGTCAGCAGTCTGCTGCGCCGCGCTGACGAGTGGCTCTCGTGGATTGCCACCATCCGACCGTCTCGCCGCGCCGGTTCTCTCTACTCTCAGTACTCCTGGCTGCAGACCATGCAGCTGGCACTCGCCTTAGCGGCAAGATATGACCGAACAGATATTTATCAGAAATATAGTAAGCAATATGAACTCTACATCCAGCAATACCCCCAAGACTAAGCGCTCGTTGTCCGCTCACTTCACCCGTCGCCGCATCGCAGTGGCAGCCTGCCTCCTGATAGCCACGGGCTATCTCCTGATGGCCGGCCCTGGCAGCACAGAGCAGTCGTTCTGTGCCGACATCTTCTCAACGCGCAGAATCGTCCTCGCCCCGCTGCTATGCCTGAGTGGTTATCTGCTCATCATCGTAGCCGTTTTAAGGAAAGGCTGATGGCATTGAAGATATTTCTTGTTAATTAATGCAAAAAGAAGTTTGGTTTTGATAGGCTGAGGTGTCTAATAAGTGTACAGCAAGAAAAAGGCATGGACAGAAGTGCATTTGAACAGCAGGCCCGCTCGTGGCGGAAGAAGGCTCTACAGGTGAGCAGGAGCTGCGGAGCGGGCAAAGACGAGGCAGAGGACATCGCACAGGATGTGATGCTCCGCCTCTGGCA
>DFGG01000153.1:1517-2539 GCA_002371695.1 bacterium UBA3756 | reverse complement strand
GCCCGAGGCACTGGTGGCACTGATGGCCCGCCACCTGTTGCGGAACCACCAGCGGCGCCGAAAGCCGGAACTGCTCGACGAGGCAATAGTGGTCAGCCTGGCTGGCAGCCCGCACGACCTGCTGGAGATGAAAGAGGACGACGCCTGGCTCGACAAGCGACTGCGGCAGCTGCCGACGACACAGTGCACCTTACTATATCTGCGAGAGGTGGAGCGGCGGAGCCACGAAGAGATAGCCCGACTGTTGGGCATCGAGACTGCATCGGTCAGTACGCTGCTGGCAAGGGCACGACGGACACTATTAGATGAAATCAAACAAAGGAACAAGCGATGATACAGTACACCAAAGAATATATCGGCCAACTGCTCGAAAGATACATGGAAGGTATCTCGACACTGGAAGAAGAAGACATCCTTCACCAGTTCTTCACCCGCAGCGATGTGCCTGCGGAATGGGAGGACTATCGGCAGCTGTTCCAGGAAATCGAGGCGATGAAGCCTCAGCCCAAGACCACCAGGCGATGGATGGGATGGAGTGCGGCGGCAGCAGCCATCGTGGCAGGGATATTGTATCTTGCTATCCCATCACCGCAACCAGAACATCCTCAAGCACTGACAGCCCAGAGTGACACGACAACGGCACGTGATCAAGGGGACAGGTCGCTTGATTCTGTCCAGAATCATGGACCTGTCCCCTTGATCTTTGCGCCGCAGCCTAAACATCAGCAGCAAGCACCATCGAGCACCAAGCGCCGACTGCGCAAGCCCCAGCCCACGATGACCGACTACGACAAGGCATACGCCCTGATGGCTGAAGCGGCTAAGGAGCAGCAACAGGCAAAACAGGAGATGGAGCAGGCCCAGCAGGAGATTCTGCATGCCCAACTGAAAGCCTCCGGCTACGTGGCCATCCAGCAGGAAGACGGAACCATCATTTATACTAACGAACCAAAAGAATATTTTGCATATGAAGAGTAAAAGCATTTTTATCGCAGGCTTGCTCATGCTGCTGCCAGCCGTCA
>DFGG01000153.1:366-1451 GCA_002371695.1 bacterium UBA3756 | reverse complement strand
CAGCATGGCACAAGAGAACATTCAGCGGGCTTTTGATGCCTTAAGACAGAGTAAGGACATCAAAGAAGTCTATGCCAGACATTCCTTGGATAAAGACCCTGATACGGGCGCGATGGAGGGACTGGAAGATACCTACGACTTCATGATTACCAATCCGAAGGCAAGGCATCTGGTGGATGACATCCGAAAGGCTTTCGAGCGGGATGAGCCACAAGCCTATAATGTCAGCTCGGGTTCACATGGGAATAGCGAGGATTATGTTTCGCTGGCTGTGGGTAACAGCAACAAGGGTGGAGTGGCCATCGGTCTGATGCAAGGCTCAAAATGGATCTACGCCTGCTTCCTCGACCCAGAGGACTCCCTGCGTCAGCACCGTTATGCCTACGCTTTGGAGTGGGTGGACGATGGCGATAAGATACGTGGACGAATCGCCAAGACCTACGCTACTACTCTAAAATTCCGCCAAAGCAGACATCAGTCAAGAACCATCACGGTGAATGGGAAGAACATCAAAATGAGCGGTAGTGGTTTCTCGTCAGGCGACGGGTTCACGTGGTCTGGATTTTCGTCAGAGAAGACTTCGGAAGTGTGGCTGACGGAGTTTAATACCTATAAGAATCTGTTCTTGAAGAATCCTAATGGTACGGCTGCCAACAGTTATGCTACCCAGATTTATAAGCTCTGCAAGAATGCCAAGTCGCTCGAAGATGCAGAAAAGAACATGGTGGCGACGGAGATAACGAAACTGAAGAAGAAAACCAACGACGAGTTTATACAACAGTTGTTCGACATGAGCATCGAGCGACTCAAGAAATAGACAGACTATCCAATGAGACATCTTAGAATAGCGTGTCTTTCACTGCTGATGGTGGTGAAAGCAGGGGGACTGCTGGCCCAAAACCAGAGCGATACCACGATTGTAAAACGTGACAGCATTACATGGAGCCAGGAACTGGAAGGCGTGGAAATCAAGGCCCAGCGCCAACTCATCAAGCAGGAGGTAGACCGCATCGGCTACGACGTGCAGGCGGATGACGAATCGAAGACGCAGACCGTGCTTGACATGCTGCGCAAGGTGCCGATGG
>DFGG01000153.1:0-257 GCA_002371695.1 bacterium UBA3756 | reverse complement strand
AGGGCAACAGCAACTTCAAAATCTACAAGAACGGACACTACGACCCCAATCTGTCGAAGAACGCCAAGGAGGTGCTGAAGGCCATGCCTGCCTCAATGGTCAGACGCATAGAGGTCATCACCGACCCAGGTGCCCGCGAGGATGCCGAGGGGGTGGATGCCATCCTGAACATTGTAATGATGGACGGTTCGAAACTCGACGGACTGACGGGCGTGGTATCTGCCACTTACACGACGCTGAACAATCCCAACCTTTAT
>DFGG01000064.1 GCA_002371695.1 bacterium UBA3756 | reverse complement strand
CCAAGCTTCAGGTATTTGGTGTCGAACATACGCTCGTTGACTTCACCCGTGGCTTCAACGTTGTGAAGCGCGGTTGTGCCCCACTTCTGGCGCTGGATATGCTGGGGAGTAACGGCCATCAGCTGACAGATGTCATTCTCCACGGAACGGATAGCGCGACGGGTGTCGACTATCTGCTGCTTGACGCTCAGATACGATGCCTCCATCTGGTTGACAGCTGTGCTATAGGCCTTGCCGTTCTCCCAGAGCGACTTCTCCGTCTCGAGTGACTTACTCCAGAGACTGTCGGTCTTCTGAAGGATCTCTAATTGAAGGTCGAGCACCTGTAGCATAAAGTACTGCTGTGCAGCGACAGAAATGAGGTTGGCCCGTACGGCCTCCTGCTGCATCTGAGCCTGCATGAGCACGGCCTTGGCTGCACGCTTCTTGTTGGTGATGGAGCCGAACACATCGATTTCCATCGACAGTTGCAGCGGCAGGTCGTAGGTCTTGGTAGCTGCGCTGCCATCGAAACTGGCGATGGTTCCCTGTGGCGAGAAGTAGAGTGACGGCAGATAGGCCATCTTGGCAGCCTTCAGCGAGGCATTGCTCTTCTCGACGGCGAGGCGAGCAGAGTTCAGGTCGGTATTGTTGGCCAGCACCTGCTCGATAAGCTGCTGGAGCATCGGGTCGGTGAAGAACTCACGCCACGACATCTGGGCAATGGATGTTTCACCGGTGGCACTCTTGATATCCTGGCTGGTTCCAAAAGCATCGGTGGGTGCCTGTGTGCTCTGCTCGTACTTATTATATATGCCGCAGCCCGTGAGCAGAAGGCTCACGGCTGCAGCAGCGAAGATATTGCTTAGTCTTTTCATGATTTATTCCTCCGTATTTACTTCAACACTTTTCATTTTCGGAGCTCCCTGGAACCGCTCATGCAGTTTCTGGAACACGATGAAGAAGGCTGGCACGACGAAGAGCAGGGCAACAGTACCGATGCTCATACCGCCAATCACGCCGAGGGCGAGGGCACGGTTACCATTGGCACCAGCACCTCCCGTAATCACCAGGGGAACCATACCGATGATCATCGTGGCCACCGTCATCAGGATGGGGCGCAGACGCTCCTTGCAGGCCTCGAAGGCGGCATCGCGGATGCTCATGCCCTGGGCGCGACGCTCGGTGGCGAACTCGGTAATCAGGATGGCCGTCTTGGCCAACAGACCGATCAGCATGATGACACCCGTCTGCAGATAGATGTTGTTGTCCATGCCGGGGATCTGCTGGGTATATCCAAGGTAGGCGAACACGAAGGCACCCATCAGACCGAACGGTACGCTGAACAGCACGGCCCACGGGGTAAACCATGAGTTGTAGAGTGAGGCCAGGATAAGGTAGATCAGGATGGCGCAGATGACGTAGATGAGGGCCGTAGCATTTGAGTTGGCCGTTTCCTCCACCTCGCGCGACATACCACTATATTCGTAGGTAGCGCTATTTGGCATCACCTCCTTGAACTCCTCGGCGATGACCTTGTGGACGTCACCTTCAGTGTAGCCGCTATTTGGCGACACGTAGCAGGTAATGCTTTGGAACAGGTTGAAATGCTCGATGTTCGACGGGCCTACGACCTCCTTCAGGCTGACGAACTGGGAGATGGGGGTCATCTTGCCACCCTTCACCTGCATGAAAATGTTCTGCAGTGACTGCGGGTCGAGACGGTATTCGGGTGACGAGGCGGCCATGATGCGGTAGACCTTACCAAACTGGTTGAAGTTACCAATGTAGGCACCACCGCAGAAAGTTCCGAGTGTGTTGAGCACGTCAGCAGGTGATACACCGGCGCGGTCGCACTGGGCGGCATCGACATCCACCTGAAACTTCGGGAAACGCTCAGAATAGGTGGACATAGCTGATGCTATCTCCGGACGCTCTGACAGTTTGGCCAAGAAGTTCTCTGTCTGCTTGGCAAACTCTGACAGGTTGCCGTCGGTGGGGTCCTCAACGACCAGTGTGATGTCGTTACTCGTACCATAGCCTGGAATCTGCGGCATCTGGAAGGGCAGCACGCGCACGTTCTTGATGTCCTGACAGTCAAAGTAGAAACGATACTTAATGAGTTCTATGTAATGGTTCATCCCAGGACGATCATCCCAGTTCTTCATTCGCAAAACCATCGTGGCATAGTTGGAACCGGCACCGGAGTACATACCGTAGCCGCAGCATACAGCAAAGCTCTCCAGTTCGGGAATCTGCTTGGCCTTTTCCTCCACCTTCTTCACCATCTCACGGGTCTGCTGCAGCGTGGCACCTTCCGGGCATTGCACTTCGACCAGCAGCACACCCTGGTCCTCCTGTGGCACGAGGCCGGAAGGCAGGCTCTTCATGAAGAACACCAGCAGTACGGCTGCCAGCGCCAGCAGGCCCCATGACAGGACGGGGCGCTTGATGAACTTCTGTACAGCCTTGCTATACTTATTATATATAGCACTGTAGCTGGCCTCGTAGGCCTTCTTGGTATAGTAGTTCAGTCCCTTGCCTTCCTTCTTGCCTTCCGTGACGCGCATCATGATGGCGCAGAGGGCCGGACAGAGCGTCAGGGCTGAGATACACGACAGACCGAC
>DFGG01000011.1 GCA_002371695.1 bacterium UBA3756 | reverse complement strand
GGTTTCCATCCATCGCCACCAGTGTATTCTTGTAACTATATTGCGAATCCTCGTGCTCCACCAGTATGGTCATCATTCTGAAAAAGTCAGATAGTCCATAGCCTATTCCACAGAAATGCAGACAGCAATCATCCGTCATTGCCATCATAATCAATCGGGCTATATCTGCCGACTGTGCTTTTGTTGCTTCCCGAATTTCAATCATCGTCTTCCTCCATCTTATAGATTTGTCTTGTCTCTCGGCGGGCTTCCTTCCAACGAGGGTAAAATTTGTCCATCAGCGCATGGAAGCGGGCATTGTGGCTAGGTTCCAAGAGATGACAAAGTTCATGAACCACAACATGTTCCACGCACCACTCCGGCAACAACAGCAGATAGACCGAAAAGCAGATGCTTCGATTCCTGACATTGCACACACCCCAACGGGAAATCATCGCTTTATAAGAAACCAATGAGGGTTGCACACCCATCACTTTAGAGTGGCGCTCGACCATCGGTCCTATCAGGGCTTTCAGTTGTTTGATAGCATCATCAGCCTGTGCCCGTGTCTGCAAGGGCAAATGACTGTAGAATGCCGCCCTGCGTTGTTGATTCTCATAGTTTTTCTTCCGTGCATCGCTTATCCATTCACGATGTTCCTCTATGAATCGCTCCACCTCTCCTTTAGGCATACCGATAGGAACCGACACGTGAACATCGCCGTTTTTCACGATGCGCATTGACATCCTGCTGGTTCGTCTGTATATTACTTGTATCGCCATGCTTTATTCTTCTCAGGAGCAAAGGTACAAAAAAAGATTGATGATCAATGAAAAATGAAAAATAAAATCTATTTTAATGTGGAATTAATAAGAATTATTGTACTTTTGTAACGCAAAACGATAATTAAGAGGAAGAATGTCATATGAAAGTCATAGTATCAGAAGAGATAGAACAGGTGTGTCCAGAATTCGTCGGAGCATGTATTGATGCCCAAGTGGTCAACACACCTTACAGCGCAACTCTGTGGGAGGAAATATCTGTGTGTAGTGAAAAGTTCCGCCAACAGCTCACCACCGAGTCACTCAAAGAGATAACCAGCATTGCCGCTACCCGACGGGTCTACAAGGCATGCGGCAAAGACCCTTCGAGATACCGCCCGGCCTCCGAGGCCCTTATACGGCGCATCCTGCAAGGCAAGCGCCTCTACCAGCTGAATACGCTGGTAGACCTGGTAAACCTTGCCTCAATAGCCTATGGCTACAGCATAGGTGGATTCGATGCTGATAAATTTGAAGGAGATACACTCACGTTAGGTATCGGACGTGAAGGTGAGCCCTACGAGGGGATAGGCAGAGGCATCATCAACATCCACGGACTGCCCGTCTACCGTGATGCCAAAGGAGGCGTGGGGACTCCAACGAGCGACAATGAACGCACGAAGATATCAGATAACACCAGCCACCTATTGGTACTCATCAACGGCTACGACGGCAATGAACAGCGGGTCAGGGAGAACGCTGAGTATATCCAAGAGCTGCTCCGCAAGTTCTGCCAAAGCGATGGTGGTACGTATTACATCTATCGGTAATCGTTCTCAGGAAGCAACTGACCAGCGCGCTCTAATGCTACGTTGATATGGGAACAGATGTTGTCCTGTCCCAGCATCGCATCGAATCCTGCCCGATGGAGTACGGCCTGCACCTTGGGATTGACACCCGAGAGCACCACCTGAATGCCTTCCTGCTGTGACATCAGACAGAGATTGGTCAGGTTGTGAATGCCTGTAGAATCGATAAATGGCACCTTACGCATTCGGATGATTCGTACGCGCGGTTTGCTGCGCTGATGACGCAGAGCGCCCATAATTTCCTCAAACTTATTGCCTGCCCCGAAGAAATAGGGGCCATTAATCTCGTAGACTTCCACTCCCTCCGGGATGGTGAGGTGCTCCAGGTTGCCCAGTTGGAAGTCACTACTTTCCTCCTCAGGATTGATCTCGTCACTAATCACCTTCACGTCAGTTGTTTCAGCCATACGGCGCATGAACAGCAGACAAGCGCAGATGAGTCCAACCTCAATGGCAACCGTCAGATCGAATACAACGGTCAGCAGGAACGTTACCCAAAGCACGATGACATCGCTCTTAGGATTCTTCATGATAGACACAAACGAACGCCAGCCGCTCATATTGTAACTGACGATGACCAGCACGCCAGCCAGACAGGCCATCGGAATATATTGTGCCAGAGGCATCAGGAAAAGGAAGATGAGCAGCAGTACGGCAGCATGTACGATGCCTGCCACCGGTGTACGGCCGCCATTGTTGATATTGGTCATCGTTCGGGCAATTGCACCTGTGGCAGGAATACCGCCAAAGATAGGACTGGCAAGATTGGCCACACCCTGCGCAATCAGTTCGGTATTGGAGTTATGACGGTCGCCTATGACACCGTCTGCCACAGTTGCAGAGAGCAATGACTCTATAGCTCCGAGGATAGCGATAGTCAAGGCCGGCGATACAAGCATTTTGACAACGTCCCATGTCAGTTCCGGTACCTGCGCCCCAGGCAACTGACTGGAAATAGAGAATCTGTCGCCGATCGTCTCGATAGTAGCCACACCTGCATATTGCTTGAGCAGCAGGGCGGCAATCGTCATCAGAATGATAGCAATCAGCGAACCAGGCAATTTCCCCAAAGCAGTTTTGCGAGACACCTTCGGCCAAATGGCAATAACTATAACCGAACCGATGCCAACTGCAGCACTCCAGACATCAATCGTGGGGAAAGCCGAGAAATAGGCTATCCACTTTTCAACGAAGTCGGAGGGTACTGATGACATGGTCATTCCAAGAAAATCCTTAATCTGGGTTGTGAAGATGGTC
>DFGG01000017.1 GCA_002371695.1 bacterium UBA3756 | reverse complement strand
TTCTTCGAGGTACAGCCTAAGTTTGCCAAGAACATCATCGTGGGCTTTGCCCGCTTCAACGGACAGTCGGTAGGTATCGTTGCCAACCAGCCCTCATGCTACGCAGGTGTCCTCGATGTGAACGCCTCGCGTAAGGGAGCCCGCTTCGTACGTTTCTGCGACGCCTTCAATATCCCTATCGTATCACTGGTTGACGTACCAGGATTCCTGCCCGGTACAGGCCAGGAGTACAATGCCGTCATCCTGCATGGTGCCCAGCTGCTCTATGCCTACGGTGAGGCTACCGTGCCCAAGATCACTGTCACACTGCGCAAGTCGTACGGTGGCTCTCATATCGTGATGGGCTCCAAGCAGCTCCACACCGACCTGAACTACGCATGGCCTTCGGCAGAGATTGCAGTCATGGGCGCTTCTGGTGCCGCTGCCGTGCTCTATGCCAAGGAAGCCAAGGCCAAGAAGGAGGCTGGTGAGGACGTGAAAGCCTTCATCGCTGAGAAGGAAGACGAGTACAACGAGCTTTTCGCCAACCCGTATCAGGCTGCCAAGTATGGCTACATCGACGATGTCATCGAGCCGCGTAATACCCGTTTCCGCATCTGCCGCGGTCTGGCTCAGCTCGCAACGAAGCGCGACGCCCTCCCCGCCAAGAAGCACGGAAATATTCCTATGTAATCACATTAGCAGCTCAAATGAACAACGAAGTATATGCAGCTATTGCCCTTGCTCTGCATGAGCACTTGGGCAACAATATTCACGACGTGGAACCGGGCATTATCACCATTAATGCCCACCCTACGCAGTGGAACGGATACTCACAGACTATGACGCAACACCCCTAATTCACGACGATTATGAAAGAATACAAGTATACAATCAATGGAAACAAGTACGAGGTGGCTATCACCGACATCACCGACAATATTGCCACACTGACAGTCAACGGTGAGCAGTATACGGTGGAGATGGAGAAACAGGCTGAGCCCGAAAAGCCAAAGCCCGTGGTTCGGCCCGCTGCCGTTGCTGCCAGCGACGATGCTCCTGCTGCCGATAAGGGTGCCGTCAACAAGGCCAACGCCGTAAAGGCTCCCCTGCCCGGTGTCATCACCGACATCAAGGTGGCCGTTGGCGACGAGGTACAGCCTGGCGACACGGTCGTAGTGCTTGAAGCCATGAAGATGGCCAACAACCTGACAGCCGAGAAGGGTGGAAAGGTGACTGCCATCTGCGTGAAGATAGGCGAAAGCGTGATGGAAGACGATGCCCTTGTGGTTATCGAGTAAGCATCAGGCATCATACACTCAATGAAGAAGGCAACCCGACGGGTTGCCTTCTTTTTTCTGCACTGCTCCTATAAGCCGGGTTCTGTATCACCCCACGCAGGGATGATGTCTGTCATCTATCTACTCCATGAGTCACCCCATGGCTCAAGCGTTCTACCCTCCATCGTAGTACTCGGACGAGCAGCCCTCAGACGATGGTATACGCGAACTTGCAGCCCCCAGCCGGCACAGCCCAGTGATCACCCACTGGCTGGTGGTCTCTTACACCACCTTCTCACCCTTACCTACCCCCTCTATTTCCCCCTACAAGAGGGAGAATCAGAGGGGCAAGGCGGTTGTTTTCTTCTGCCGTCACATACTGTCACCAATATCTTCTACTTTCAGAAGTGAGGCGCCCTATGCTGCCCGGACTTTCCTCTCGTGCCGTGAGGCACCAGCGACAGACCGAAACAGTGCTTTCTGGCTGCAAAAGTACAAAAAAAAGTCGAAGCGACCAAACAGAGCGCGAAGAAATGGGCAGATAATTAAAATATGGCAACTAATACGAGTACAGAATCTTAATTTTGTCAACCTTTTAAGACTTTAAGTGTTAAACGCAAATAGCCGTTAAGGTGAAAGGCAAAAGTGTTAAAATGGGACAAATATTCGTGACAATTTGTCAGTTTACGGAAAAATGCGCTTATATTTGCACTCGATTTCGTGAATCAGGGAATAATATTCCCAAAAAGAGTTAGAACTTAAAATTTATACAAAATGAACGTAAATATGAAAAAGATCGTAAACGTGGCTACTCCGGCTATATGCTTTGTAGCCTTGGCACTTTCAGTAGTAGCCTTCAACAAGACGAATGCTGCTAACACACCGGCTCCTGTCTCTACATCAGTCACCGCTGCTGGGCAGCCTGTAGACCTGACCTATGCAGCGGAGAAATCACTGCCATCAGTGGTCTACATCAAGTCCGTCATCAATTCAAAGACACAGACGGTGGAATACAGCGACCCGTTTGAGGATTTCTTCTCCGACCCGTTCGGTGGTTTCTTCGGGCGCGGACAAGGCAACGGCGGTAAGCGCCAGCGCCAGGTGCAGACTCCCAAGCGCGCTGCGGCTGGTTCGGGTGTCATCATCTCTGCCGACGGTTACATCGTGACCA
This sequence comes from bacterium UBA3756, assembly GCA_002371695.1. The sequence goes on along the minus strand of DFGG01000017.1, from coordinate 7,136 downwards.
ACAACCATGTGGTCGACGGTGCTGACGAACTGACAGTCACCCTGAACGAGAATTCCAAGGAATACTCCGCACGCATCATCGGTGCCGATGCAACGACGGATCTGGCACTCATCAAGATCGATGCCAAGAACCTCCCTGCCATCGTCATAGCAAATTCTGATCAGGTGAAAGTCGGCGAATGGGTACTGGCCGTCGGCAATCCGCTGGGACTGAACAACACGGTCACGGCCGGCATCGTGTCAGCCAAGGCACGGTCGATGGGACAGGGTGTCAGCTCGATGATCCAGACCGATGCTGCCATCAACCAGGGAAACTCCGGTGGTGCACTGGTCAACACGCGTGGTGAGCTGATTGGTATCAACGCCATGATCTATTCCCAGACGGGTTCTAACATCGGCTACGGTTTCGCTATTCCTACAGCCATCATGAACAAGGCCGTCGACGACTTCAAGAAGTACGGCTCCTACCAGCGCGCCATGATCGGCATTCAGGGCGGAAGCGTGAAGGACTACGTCGACTCCATGAAAGATCAGGATAAGGAAGTGAAGGACTATGGCACGATGGAAGGTGTACGCATCGACAAGATCATCGAGGAAGGTGCAGCAGCAGCCGCTGACCTGCAGGCTGAAGACGTGATCACCGAAGTAGACGGCAAGAAAGTGAAAACCATGGGCGACCTTCAGGCCATCATTGCCCAGAAGCGTCCTGGCGACAAGGTGACCGTGAAGTATCTGCGCAACAAGAAGGAGAAGACCGTCACACTGACCCTGAAGAACGAGAAGGGCGACACCAAGGTGGTGAAGAATGCCGACCTCGACGTGCTCGGCGGACAGTTCAGGCCCGTCAACGACTCCCAGAAGGAACAGCTCAACATCGGTTATGGCCTGCAGGTGACCAAGGTGAGCGGCGGCAAGCTCAAGGATGCCGGCGTACCCCAGGGATTCATCATCCAGCGCGTCAACGAAAAGCCGATGAAGGCCATCGAGGATCTGCAGAACGCCGTAAAAGATGCTTCCAAGTCGAAGGAGCCCGTACTATACATGCAGGGTATCTATCCGACAGGCAAGAAAGGATACTTTGCAGTGCCTCTGGAGGACGAATAATCCCAAAAATCATCAAAAAGGCCACGGATTGTAAAAATTCGTGGCTTTTTTTTGGTTGTTCCGATTATTTGTCATATCTTTGCAGACAGCTTAAAACTATACGGCGATGAGACAACTGAAGATAACAAAATCAATCACAAACCGAGAGAGTGAAGCTCTTGACAAATACTTGCAGGAAATAGGTAAGGAAGAGATGATCTCGGTGGAAGAGGAAGTTGAGTTGGCACAGCGCATACGCAAAGGCGACCGCAAAGCCCTTGAGCGTCTGACCAAGGCCAACCTCCGCTTTGTCGTATCAGTTGCCAAGCAGTACCAGAACCAGGGGCTCTCCCTGCCCGACCTGATCAACGAGGGCAATGTGGGACTCATCAAAGCTGCCGAGAAGTTTGACGAGACGCGCGGCTTCAAATTCATCTCCTACGCTGTCTGGTGGATCCGGCAGAGTATCCTGCAGGCTATTGCTGAGCAGAGCCGTATCGTCAGACTGCCTCTCAACCAGGTAGGTTCTGTCAACAAGATCAACAAGGTGCTCAGCAAGTTCGAGCAGGAGCACGAGCGCCGTCCGTCGGTGGAGGAAATCTCCGAGTCACTTGATCTTCCAGAGGACAAGATCGACGAGGCCATCAACGCCAGCAACCGCCATGTCTCGGTAGACGCTCCCTTCGTTGACGGCGAGGACAACAGTCTGCTCGACGTATTGGTGAACGATGACGCGCCAATGGCAGACCGGGCCCTGCTGGTAGAGTCGCTCAAGTCAGAGATCAACAAGGCACTGAAGGTGCTCAACGAGCGGGAGCGTGGCGTCATCGAGGCATTCTACGGCATCAATCAACCCGAACTGACCCTCGAGGAGATAGGCGCGAAGTTCGGACTGACCCGCGAGCGTGTCCGCCAGATCAAGGAAAAAGCCATCCGGCGCCTGCGCACCACCACGAACAACAGGATATTGAAAACATATTTAGGATAATTGTAATTTGAGATTTAAGATTTAATGATGAAGATTCTGAAATATTCGATGCTGGCCGTCATCATGGCGGCCGTACTGCCCACATCGGCCTCGGCCAAGGGTGTTGTCTTGCCCAAGGGCTACCTCTTCGGATTCATTGCCAACTTTACCGATTCTGTAGTTTATTTTACCGACGTCCAGGAAGTGGACAGCATCTGGTACGACAAGAGCTCACACTTCCTGCTCGGTCGTGATATCTACGCCAACCAGTTGCGCAACTATTTCACCGAGGACATGAAAATGCCCCACCGCACGTGTATTGTCTCTTTCGGTCTCTCGCGCAAGGATGCCGAGAAGAAACTCGTGAAGATGCGCAAGCTCTACACCGACAAGAAGAAAGGCAATTATGAGGTACGGAATCTCAACGAGAATCAGTTCCGGTTCTCTACCGTCAACATGGAAGAGTCCATAGAAGCTCCCATGACGAAAGCCGAGAAGAAGGCTGCCAAGGAGGCCAGGAAGAAAGCTGAGCTAAAGGCTAAGGCTGCCAAGAAGGAAGCTAAGAAAGCCAGGAAAGAGGCTGAGAAGGCTGAAAAGGAAGCTGCCCAGGCCAGGAAGGAGGCCAGAGAGGCTGCCAAGGAGGCCAGGAAGCAATCCGCCAAAGCAAGAAAGGCCCAAAAAGACATGCCAGGCCAGCGGCCGCTGGATCCCAATCTGCCGCCAGCAGAAGTGGAGATGCGAGAATAGGCAAAAGAAAGAGAGCCCCCGACTGGAGGCTCTCTTTCTTTTGCGTCTTATCTGGAGACTACTTGTTCACCTGGAACTTGGTATCACCGTCCTTGAAGAAAGCATTGATCTGCTTGGCAGCGGCAATACCGGCATTGATATTAGCCTCGGCTGTCTGGGCACCCATCTTCTTGGGAGTAGAGAAGTAGCGGCCTTCAAACTTCTTGAAGTCGTCGTTGGCGTCGGGCATAATGTCGGTCACGAACTTCAGGTCCTCACGCTCGGCCATCAGCTTCAGCAGCTCTGGCTCGTTGATGACTTCCTTGCGGGCAGTGTTCACCAGTATGCCACCCTTCTTCATCTTACCCACCAGGGCATAGTTGATGCTCTGCTTGGTCTCCGGAGTGGCGGGGATATGCAGTGATACGACGTCACAGGTCTCGAAGAGGGCATCCTGATTAGCCACGGCATGCACGCCGGCAGCCTCGATGACCTCGGCGGGGCAGTATGCGTCATAGGCATATACGTCCATACCGAAACCCTTGGCGATGCGGGCCACGTTGCGGCCCACGTTACCGAATGCCAGAATACCCAGCTTCTTGCCGAGCAGCTCCGAACCGCTCTTGCCGTTGTAGAAGCCACGCACGGCCATCACCAGCAGTCCGAACACGAGCTCTGCCACTGCATTGGCATTCTGGCCGGGAGTATTCTCGGCCACCACCTTGTGAGCCGTGGCGGCAGCGAGGTCGATATTGTCGTAACCGGCACCGGCACGCACCACGATCTTCAGCTGCTTGGCAGCGTCGAGCACCTCGGCATCCACCTTGTCTGAACGGATGATCAGTGCATCGGCATCCTTCACGGCATCGAGCAACTGAGCCTTCTCCGTATATTTCTCCAGCAGGGCCAGCTCATTGCCGGCTGCTTCTACTTCCTTCCTGATGCCCTCTACAGCTGCTGCTGCGAAAGGCTTCTCTGTTGCAACTAATACTTTCATTTTATTTATTGAACATTGAATATTGAACATTGAACATTATTATTCGGTTCCTTTTGTCGTCTTGATGATTTTTGTCAGGGTGCCAACTATCTTTTTGCAGTCATCGTAGATGGACTCAAACTGTTTCTCGTCCAATATGTTCGACTCGTGCAGTAGTTCAAGCCAATATTCTGTTTCGTTTGCTTCCTTTAGAGCAATATTTAATTTGTTAATAAAATCCAATCTACTTTGAGCATTGACACTCTCCCGAACATTGGCACCAATGCTTGTACCGCTTCTCAGAACCTGCTTGGACAAAACATACACTTGTTTCTCTTCCTTTAAAAACATGTATAGTTTAATGATCCTGAGTGAAAATGCCTTGCTGTCTATCAGTATCTGATTGTCGGCACGCATAATGTTCAATGTTCAATGTTCAATGTTCAATGTCCACTTTCGAACTCCTTCATGCAAGCTACGAGAGCCTGGCAGCCCTCGATGGTCTGGGCATTGTAGCAGCTGGCGCGGAAGCCACCCACCGAACGGTGACCCTTCACACCGACCATACCCTTAGAGGTGGCAAAGTCGAGGAAGTCCTTCTCCAGTTCCTTATATTCAGGAGCCATCACGAAGCAGATGTTCATCAGCGAACGATCCTCCTCCTTGGCTGTACCCACGAACATCTTGTTGCGGTCGATCTCACCGTAGACGATCTCTGCACGCTGCTTAGCCAGCTTGTCCATAGCCTCTACACCACCCTGCTTCTTCAGCCAGCGCAGGTTCTCCAGGGCGCAGTAGATGGGCACTACGGGAGGCGTGTTGAACATCGAGCCCTTATCCACGTGAGTACGGTAGTCGAGCATCGTGGGAATCTCACGGGGAGCCTTGCCCAGGGCGTCGTCCTTCACGATGACGACAGTCACGCCGGCCATGGCCATGTTCTTCTGCGCACCGGCATAGATGGCATCGTACTTTGCCACGTCGACGGGACGGCTGAAGATATCCGACGACATATCGGCTATCAGGCGTACGGGCACGTCCAGGTCCTTGCGGATCTCCGTACCATAGATAGTATTATTGCTGGTGATGTGCAGATAGTCTGCATCAGCAGGCACTGTCCAGTCCTTCGGGATGAAGGTATAGTTGGCATCGGCAGAAGAAGCCACCTCTACCACCTCACCGAAAAGCTTGGCCTCCTTCATGGCCTTCTTGGCCCACACGCCCGTATTCAGATAGGCAGCCTTCTTAATCAGGAAGTTGTAGGGAATCATACAGAACTCCAGGCTGGCACCGCCGCCAAGGAAGATGACCGAGTATCCCTCGGGGACATCGAGCAGCTCCTTCACCAGAGCTACAGCCTCGTCGACCACGGGCTGGAAATCCTTTGCACGATGGCTGATCTCCATCAGAGAGAGACCGGAACCATTGAAATCAAGACACTGCTGAGCGGTCTTCTCAATCACCTCGCGCGGAAGGATTGAAGGACCGGCATTAAAGTTGTACTTCTTCATTTTTGATTGCTATTTAAGTTTGATTATACTTCTGTTTCCGAAAAACGCTGCGAAATTACACTTTTTATTTCATTCGGCCAAATATTTGAGCAACAATTCACGAAATTAATGCATTTTCTTTCATTTTGTCAACTCGGCCTGCCACTTTATTCATCCTTTTGCTGCAAAGTTACAAAGTTTTCTCGAATAAAGCTTCTACATTTCACTTCTTTTTAGTATCTTTGCATTCGTTATGAATCAAAGACAGCACAGCATCATCATCAGCCTGGCTTCCAACTATGACCAGCAGGGAAACCTCGCCAAGGCAAGGGAGCAACTCGAAGTGCTCCTCAGCGACATCCAGTTCACTAAGGAACTGTGGACCCAACCCGTGAACAACCACCGCCAGGAGCCCTACCTGAACCAACTCTGCCAGGCAACGACCAATCTCGGAGCCAACCTGCTCAGTGAGGTACTGAAGGAACTGGAGAAGCGACTCGGACGGACGCACAACGAGGAGGGCATCGTCACCATCGACCTCGACCTGATGGCGTACGACGACCAGCAATACCACCTCAAGGACTGGGACAGAAGCTACATCAAGGAATTAATCAACGAATTATGAAGAAGATACTCATTATCAGCCTGTTATCAGCGATAGTAACATGCACCTCCGCGCAAGGTTTCAATGACTGGTTCGAAGACCGCACACTCCGCCTGGACTACACATTCTCCGGCGACAACAGTCAGCAGCAACTCTATCTCGACCAGCTGTCATCACTCCCCCGATGGTATGGCAGGCGACAGCATCTGACAGAGCTCCCGCTCCAAGGAAACGGCCAGATCACCGTCAGAGACCAGGCCAGCCACCAGGTCATCTACCGGCACTCCTTCTCGTCACTTTTCCAGGAGTGGCTCTCCACCGACGAGTCGAAGCACACCCGGAAATCCTTCGAGAACGTCTTCCTCGTCCCCTACCCCAAGAAGCCTGTCGACATCACCATCGAGCTCCGCGACTACCACAACCGAGTGAGTGCTGCGATGACGCACAGCGTCGACCCGACAGACATCCTCATACGCAGGACGGGCGAGCGACTGGTCACCCCATACGTCACCCTCCAGCAAGCAGCCGACACCAGCCGGTGCATTCACGTGGCCTACGTGGCAGAAGGCTATCAGCAGCATGAGATGGGCACCTTCCTCGAAGACTGCCGCGCGGCCATGGAGTCGCTGTTCCGACATGAGCCATTCCACCAGATGCAGGACCGCTTCAACATGATAGCCGTCATGTCGCCATCGGCAGAGAGCGGAACCAGCTGGCCAGCCAAGGGCATCTGGAAGAACACGGTGCTGGGCTCTCACTTCGACACGTTCTACAGCGACCGTTACCTGACGACGCTCCATCTGAAGAAGCTCCACGACGTACTGGCCGGCACACCCTATGAGCACATCATCATCCTCGTCAACACCGACCATTATGGCGGGGGCGGCATCTACAACTCCTACAACCTGACCTATGCCCACGGCCCACAGTTCCGCCCGGTGGTAGTACACGAGTTTGGCCACAGCTTCGGAGGCCTGGGCGACGAATATCCCTACGGCGACGACGACCCCATGTATTTCCCCGACACAGAGCCCTGGGAGCCCAACCTGACCACCAAGCACGATTTCAGCGGCAAGTGGGAGGCACTTGTAAGCGAAGGCCGAGCCGGACTCATCGAGGGCGGAGGCTATCTGTCGAAAGGCGTCTGGCGCGGGTTTGAGAACTGCCGGATGCGCACCAACGAGGAGCCCGAGTTCTGTCTCGTCTGCCGCCAGGCCCTCACCCGCCTCATCGACTTCTACACCCGCTAAAGTCCCAAAGTGTCTGATCTGCTCGATGGCCATACGCCGCA
>DFGG01000072.1 GCA_002371695.1 bacterium UBA3756 | reverse complement strand
TACGGAAGCTCCTGACAATTGCCAGAAGCTTCCATGGAGCAGAAAGAAGCCTCTTTACGGCTGCCACAATAGTCGCTGGGACAGATTCTTGGGTATGAGTGGCTAATACTATTCTGTTTTTTAATCACCCTCACCGTCCCAATAGGGTACACCCTGAGGGTCGTTACTACCAGCCAATAACTGGCATTGGTGTTGCAACAGGACGACCTGCATCGCTGGCTTCTTATATTCTTTCTTCTTCATTGCGTTATCCTCCTTACTTGATTACAATCTTACGACCATTATTGATATACAGTCCTTTCTTCGTAGGCTTGCCTTCGAGTTTGCGGCCATCCATCGTGTACCAGCCTTCAAGTGTGATGTCACCCGTCTTGGTGTCGAGCGTGCCGATACCTGTTGTCTCGCCGCTACTGCTCAGGAGTACCACCGTGATGGTCTGGGGTAGTTCCTCTGTAGAGGCTGCGCCACGAGTCATACTACGTGCATTCTGGAATGTACCACCCTCTGTCGAGCCGTTATACACCAGATAGCAGCGCATAGGCTTCAGCCATGCTCCAGCGGCGAAGTGAACGAACTGCCCGGCGGCAATCGTGGCGTCACCCTTGGCAAAGCCGTAGGTCTTGCTGAGGTCGCTGGGGTCAGAATCTGTGCCGGCCCACTGCACTTTTGCGTATGTCCCTCGGAACTCCCAGTTAGATGCCGTGCTGCCTGCCTCGCCTGCTGTCGTAGTGTTCAGCGTCACCGTACCACGGTTCAGATCGAAAGTCATCTGTCCAGTAGCAGAAGGCATGAAGAGATAAGGAGTGTTTGCCTTGAGTGTAGCATCCTCTGTAAATAGAGCATTCCACTCGTCACCATCCTTTGTGACCCCCGAGAACTTATAGAACGAGCCTCCACTGACCGTCTGACCCGTACCCAGCGAGAACGGCAGCATCACCGTAGCAGGCTGATTTTCTGTAAACGAACGCTGCAATGCGACTTGACTAACCTTTATGTCTGAAGTAAAGAATCGCCTATTATAGACCCTATACAAACTTGCTGATTTTGTGCAAAACTGTACTGAGATTGACTGATTTCGGTGTTTTTCTGTGGTTTTGTCTTCGCATTTTGCTAAATTTTCACAAATATTCCTCTAAAAATATCAATGTTTGGTTATAATTGCCTACCTTTGTATAGGGTTTATAAAGCATTAGAGCCCTATACGTACAATATGGCAATACCAAAGGAGATATTAGCAGTTGAAAGACCCAGCAGCACAGTTGTCAAGCGACGTGGCAATCGATTCGTGGTCATCAAGAGAACCAGCAAACGCAAGGGCAGCAGGATTGTACCTGTCGACCTCGGCACAGTGGGGGAAATAATCAATGGCGTTTTTATTCCGCTTCAAGTCAAGAATGATACAAAGAAGTGCGTGGACATCAAGGACTATGGTGAGGTGACGCTTTGTGACAAGTTCGGTAAGGACTTGGTTCAAGACCTTGCCAAGGTCTGGAGCATTGACGATGCAAAGAGAATATATGTCATCTCCCTGCTGAGGGCTGCGTTTGGCGACGTGAAGAACCGTGACCTCCAGTTTCACTACCAGACCTCTTTCGCCTCAGAGTACTATCCGGGGGTACACCTCTCAGAGCATGCCGTGGCTGCCTTCCTGATGGAGTTGGGACAGGGCTACTCCCGGATCTGCGAGTTCATGAGGAACCGCGTGAGGGAGTTCATCGGCAGGAACATCGTGGTTGACGGCATGCTGAAAGACTACAACTCCAAGTGCGGCTCGCTCTCAGAGTTTTCGCGAAAGGGATCGAAGAAAGGCTCCAAGGACATCAGCATCCTATACGCCTTTGATCCCAAGAGTAAGGAGCCGATAGCAGCCAGGGCATACGCAGGCAACATCCTTGACCAGACGGCAGTCAAGAGCTTCGTCAACGACTTCGAGATTAAAGACGGCATGATGATAGTCGACAAGGGGTTCTGGAATGAGGCATTCCTCGACGAGGTGGACAAGTCGGAGGGACTTTCATACCTGATCCCCCTGAAGCAGAACTCGGCATTCATCAAGAACTACGGCATGGACAACCCTACGGAGCACCTTGCTGGCTATAAGGATGGCACCATCCTATATAAGAAGGTGAAGATGAAGAATGGTAAGTTCCTCTATTCCTTCCGTGACCCGAAGATGGCCTACGAGCAGGAGGTCGGCTATGTGGAGAAGGCGGAGAAGAAGGATGCCTTCAATGCAGACAACTACGCCCAGAAGAAATCCACGTTCGGACTCATCGTCTTCAAGTCGAAGGCCGACCTCGACCCGCTTGATGTCTATTTGGCATACGCCCAGAGATGGGAAATCGAGACGATGTTCTATCTCTATAAGAATATCATCGATCGTGACACTGTCAATGTACATAACGACTACAGGACTTACGCCACCGAATTCATCAATTTCCTCAGTGTCATCATAACGGTCAGGGTGAAAGGTGAGATTGTCAAGAAGGAAATCAACAAACACCACTATTATAAACAGGTGTTCAAGTATCTGGCAAAATACAAGAAGGTCAGAATCAAGGAAGGGGGAGACTGGCAGGATGTGACCATGCTCAAGTACATCGAGGAGATGGTGGTAAAACTGGGTGTATAGGGTCTATAATAGGCGATTCTTTACTGAAGTTATTTCTATTGTTGCCTCCAATGATGCGTCAATCGTCGCAGTCTTTCCGTTCTGATCTTCTGTGACAGCCAATGCACCATAGGTGCCTACAGCCTTCGGCATGATGGTAAATGTCGCTTCCCTTGTACCAGAGTAGTTGCCCACGCCAGTGATGGTATAGGTATAGTCGCCAACATCCTGTATCGGGCCGCTCGGAGCGGCCACGGTGTAGTCGGTATTCAGTGTGAGCTCCGTCTCACCATCCGTCACGGTAATGACGGGTGCCAATTCGCTGCCCGTCCATTCCTGCGACGGGATGCTGATGCTGATGCCCTCGCTTGTTATTGGGCGTTTCCACTCTGCCGTCAGCGTCAGGTCGCTGGTCACGACTGTATTGAAGTCATACGCATCTTCACCATTGTTCCAACGCACAAAGGTGAAGCCCTCGCGAGTTGTTGCTGGCTCTGTGGCTTTCATGCCGTGGGCAACTGTCTGGTTGACCACATCGCTGCCACCGTTCTCATCGAAAGTCACAGTGTACTTGTCAGGCCGTGCATCGAAGGTATTTATTCCTTGCAGGTTGATGGTACCGCTGTACTTGGTGTTGTAGTCGGTGTGGGAGTGGAACTGCTTACCATCCTCAATTTTCACCGTACCCTCGCTGCCGCCATCGAAGTAAATCTTGTCATCTGGATACTTATATCCGAAAGTGATGGTGCCGTCGGTCGTGCGGAAAGCTCGTCCGCTATGGTTGTAATATTCCCTCGACTCCACTTGACCGCTCTCAACAACGATGCTGCCGCACGAACCGCCTTCGTCGCAACCTATCACATCGCAATTTCTGTCATATCGGCTTATGCTTTTTACATCTAGGTGTACAGTCTCTGTACTCTCGTCAGCTACGCGGATGGTAAGTGTCTTGCCGGCAGGTCCAACCTTAATCGTTGCCTTGCCCGAATTGCGTTCGGGTCGGTCTCCTATCCATATCTCGTTTGATACCTCACTGGGAATCAACTCGACGATTGCGTCACCCTCACACGCGATAGCGTTCTTGTCTGATAAATCCAGTCTGACGTCCGTTCCGCCTGCCAGTCTCAGTGTGTTTCCGTCAGGGATGACCAGTGGCAGAGCACCGTCATTCACGTAAGTCCATCTGTTGTTGCATCCTATCTGGATGCCGTTGCCCTGCTTGATGTAGATAGGCTCATTGATAGTGCCCGCCAGTATGGCGTCAGCAGACAGATACGCCTTAGCTGTCACCGTCACATTCTCGCCTGGCATCGTGAACGTGTACGTGTTATTGCCGTTGTCCGTGATGCCGTTGCCCACGCTCATGTTCGTCGTTGTACCCGTCACGGTCAGCCCTTCCAGTACTACAGATCCTGCCTCCAGATTGCCTTGCAGATAGGGCATAAACGTTATCGTGATGGCATCGCCCGCGCCCAGATACTCTTCGGCATTATAGTCCACTGCGCCCGAACCGGTAATGTCCGTGGTGATAGTGTGTTTGTATAGTGAGGGGTTTGATGACTTGAACGTGGCGCCAACCGTCACCTCCTCGTAAGGCATCAAGAACGTGTAGGTGTACTCGTCCACCTTGGTAATGCCGTTACCGATGCTCATGTCAGTGGTTGTGCCCGTCACGGTCAACGTGTTCACCAGTTCGTGCGACCTTGGTGTGAAGGTAATGGTTATCTCCTCGTCATTCCTTGCAGAGGTCTTGCTCACGCTGATTTGACGAATGTTGCTGTTGATACCATTCTCTACGTTGACTTTAAAGTCCGTGGTCAACGTGTAGTTTGTTCCGCCGACAGTGACGGTAACGCTAGCAGTGTAGTTTCCTGCCGTCGTCGGTGCCGCAGAGCCGAGATTGTCACCGCTGATGTTGTTCACGTACGTAATATCAGTAGCCGTAGCGTTGAGTCCCGTCAGTGCGTTGAATGCTGTCAAATTGAGTGTGGCAGAGTAAGTACTGTTAGGACGATAGTAAGTGTCAACTGGCGACGAGAGTGTCAGCGTAGCCTTATAGTCTGCATCGGCGAGCGAGCACGCCAACCCGTCGGAGTGTCCGCAGGTGGCGGTCAGCGTATTGCCAACGGCGTTGAACGAGAAGTTGTGCGTGTGTGCTGGCGCAGCACTGGGCTCATAAGTGATGACCAAATCGCAGCCGTTATTTGGTTTAAAATTGGATTCTGCGCCTAACTTAATAGTGAGATTATTCGTACTCAATATACCTGTGGCGCTTGTGAATTTGACACTACCTTCCTCGCTCGTTTCTGTCACAGCATCGGCATTGCCGTATTTCATACCGTCAATCCCCATGAAGTAGGTATCTCCGAATGCAGTGGAAAGACCTCTGCGTATGTTGGTGAATTCGACTTGCTTTATTTTGCCGTTGATGTGAGATGTCTTGATTTGTACGTCTTCCGTTTCATTAGTCGTTGAATTGTTACTTACCTGACCAGAAGAAATAATCCTGATATCGGTTCCAATAGGCACTATGATATCTTGGACGTTGCCATCAATGTTTGCTTTGATAACGCCCTTCGTACCAGTGATGAGCCGATAGGTCACGGTCTGGTCTGCCGCCCACGCCGTCTGTGCCATCGTGAGCATCACGGCGAGGGCGAGGATGAGATGGAATGATAGTTTCATGTGTTTGAGCGTTGCTCGAACA